>JBIIYD010000082.1:0-11331 GCA_044347005.1 Flavobacteriales bacterium
TGGCCGCGCAATAGGCCACCCAAGCTTCGTACTGGGCGGAGCTCAGGATGTTATCCACTTCGGCCAGTATGGTGCTGCCATCGGCATTGGAGATGGGGTTGGGCTGCTTGTTGGCGCGGGCCACGTCGCACTCTTCCTTGCAGGCTTCCTGCACCAGGAGCATGCGGCGCAGCTGGTCGCTGGTCAGCTTGAGGTTGGTCCACACGGTGGTGGGTGTACCCAGCAGGCAACTTTGCAGCACCTCGCTGGACGGGCCATCGGCCGGGGGCTGCGCGTGTGCGGCGCTGCCCGCCAGCAGCAGCGCGGCGATCAGGTGGGGGGCTTTCATGGGCATGGGTGCGCACGGCCGTAGTGCCGTGCGTAGGGGTGAAGGTACGAAGCCGTAGGGTGGGGATGCGATGACTTGTGTGGGGGAACGCGCTCTTCGTCCGCTGGATCTTGCTGGGGAAAAGCAGAGGAATACAGTAACCGCAGTACCTGTCCCGCTTTGCGGGATGACGCGGATGGACGCAGATGAATCCATTGCATTGAGAACGCGCCCTTCGGCCGTTGGATCTATACTTGCGAAGCGCAGGGGAAGAATATAGGAGCCGCAGGACCTGTCCCGCTGTGCGGGATTTCACAGATGAAATGCGGGGCATTGTACACACGCCCTTCAGGCGCTTGAGCTTCACTCGGGGCGCGCGGAGTTCAGCGGGGCACCGCAGCGCCTGGCCCGTGATAGCGATGACCGATCGACCGTTTTCAGGACGAGGCCCACATTGCCACATCCCGTCACCTTCATCTCCTCATCCGGTCATCCCAACATCTCCAAATCTCCACATCTCCACATCTCCACATCTTCACATCTCCCCATCCGCCGCAGCGCCGCGGCCCATGGCGCGCATATCGCTGCCGGTGGGGCTTTGGAACACCTCCAGGTCGAACCACGGGGCGCTGGCCAGGAAGTGGTCGAAGAGGTCGGCGGCGAGCAGTTCGTGTGCCACCCAGCTCTTGTCGCGGCTGAAGCAGTAGATCTCCAGCGGCAGGCCGGTGGGGGTGGCGGGCAGTTGGCGCACCATCAGGGTCATGGCCTTGTGGATGCGGGGCTCCTGGCGCAGGTAGGCTTCGGCATAAGCGCGAAAGATGCCCACGTTGGTCTGGTTGCGGCCGTTGATGGGGTAGGCGGGGTCTAGCCCGCGCTCGCTGTTGTAGGCGCTTACCTCCAGCTGGGTGTTGCGCACGTAGTCGGCCACCAAGCGGTAATTGGCGTAGCGCTCCAGGTCGGCGGCGGTGCAGAAGCGGATGCTGCCCACGCTGATGTGCAGTGCGCGCTTGATTCGGCGGCCCTCGCTCTCCTGCATGCCCCGCCAGTTGCGCACACTGTCCGAGATGAAGGAGTAGGTGGGTATGGTGGTGTAGGTCATGTCCCAGTTCCGCACCTTCACGGTGGTCAGGGTAATGTCGGTAACCTCGCCATCGGCGCCGTACTTGTCCAGCTGCACCCAGTCGCCCACGCGCACCATATCGTTCACGCTCAGCTGCACGCTGGCCATAAAGCCCAGCAGCGTGTCCTTGAACACCAGCAGCAGCACGGCACTGGCGGCACCCATGGCACTGAAGATGTACACCGGGTTCTTCTCGAACACGATGGCCAGCACGGTCACCAGTGCAATGAGGCCGGCCACGATGTTGGCCAGCTGCGTGTAGCTGCGCAGGGGTTTGTCGCGGTACTTGTCGGTGTCCTTCAGCGCCCGCTGGCTGGCGTTGCTTACGGCCGCGAAGGATTGGTAGAGGGTGAAGACCAGCAGCACCACCACCACATCGGCCAGGAAGTCGCCGATGCCGGGGTGCTGGTGCAGCACCAGGGGCAGCAGTTGGCGCAGCAGGATCAGCGGTGCCAGCTTGCCGAACTTGCGGAAGAAGCGCTCCTTGAGCAGGGCATCGTCCCACTGCGATCGGCTGCGGCGGATGAAGGGGTAGACGACCTTGATGGTGAGCAGGCGCATGAGCCACCAGAGCAGCAGGCCCAGCAGCACCATGGAGGTGAGCAGGATGGCCTCGTGCCCCAGGCCAGCGGGGTCCAGCGGACTGCCCCAGAGGTGGTCCACCCAGCGCTCCAACTTGCGGCCGGTATCGATGGTGGGCGGCATAAGGCTTTGCGCGGTCTTCATGGTAGGCGGCACGAAAGTAGCGCCGGTCGGGGCCATGGCAGGCGCACAGTGCGAGGGTCGACAGGGCCATGATGTGCGGTCAGGCTTTCGGGGGTGAACCACCAGCGCATGGTGGGTGTTACCTTCCGCACCATGCTAGGCAACCGCTTCGCCAGATACATTGCCCCGCAGGACGACCGATCGCCCTTCGAGAAACTGCTGCCGCTTTTTCTCGAACTGCTCATCCACACCAGCGGCGATTTGGAAGAGGCGCTGGATTGGATGAAGGAGGTGGATAAGGAGAACGGCCTCTTCAGCAAGGAATACACCCTGGAGGACTTCAAGGCCGACCTGAAGAAACACGGCATCATCGGCGATCGGCCCACCAAGGGCGGCAAGACCCCGCTTACCGGCAAGGCCGAGAAGCTGATCCGGGAGCGCGCCTTGGAGCAGGTCTTCGGCAAGTTGAAGAAGACCGACCAGGGAGGACACGCCATACGCCGCAGCGGGCAGGGCGATGAGGCCACCAGCGAGCGGCGCGGTTTCCGCTTCGGTGACCGGATCGAGCAGGTGGCCATGAGCGACAGCATCCGCAATGCCCAGCAACGCGGCATAGACGACCTGCAGCTGAGCGAGGGCGACCTGGAGGTGATCGAGACCGAACACCAAAGCGCCTGCGCCACCGTGCTCATGATCGACATCAGCCACAGCATGATCCTCTATGGCGAGGACCGGATAACGCCCGCCAAGAAGGTGGCCATGGCGCTTGCCGAACTGATCAAGCGCCGCTACCCCAAGGACACGCTGGACATCGTGGTCTTCGGCAACGACGCTTGGCAGGTAAGCCTGAAGGACCTGCCCTACCTGCAGGTGGGCCCCTTCCACACCAACACCGTTGCCGGGCTGGAACTGGCCATGGACATCCTGCGCCGCCGCAAGCTGAAGAACCGCCGCATCGTGATGATCACCGACGGCAAGCCCAGCTGCATCAAGCGCGACGGCGAGTACTACATGAACAGTTTCGGGCTGGACGACTGCATCGTGGCCCGCACCCTGGATGCCGCCGTGCGCGCCCGCAAGGCCCACATCCCCATCACCACCTTCATGATCGCGCAGGACAGCTACCTGCAGCGTTTCATCGAGAAATTCACCGAGGCCAACCAGGGCCGCGCCTTCTACACCGGCCTGCAAGGCCTTGCGGACATGGTGTTCCGCGACCACACCACCAACCGCAAAGCTTCCTGATCGAAATGGTACGGGCGCATCATGATGCGCCCCGCCCTTGCATCTCCCATGAAAAACCTACCCACCACGCTCGGCGACCTCCGGAAGAGCGGCTACACCTCCCGCTCCATAAAAGCCGAACTGCGCGCCAACCTCATTGCCCGCATTTGCGCCGGGCAGCCGCTCTTCCCGGGCATCCACGGCTACGAGCACACCGTGGTGCCCGCCTTGGAACGCGCCATCCTGGCCGGGCACAGCATCAACCTGTTGGGCCTTCGTGGCCAGGCCAAGACACGCATGGCCCGCAGTCTGGTACACCTGCTGGACGAGTGGATGCCCGTGGTGTCCGGCAGCGAGATCAACGACGATCCGCTGTCGCCCATATCCCGCTTCGCCAAGGACCTGGTGGCCGCACGCGGCGATGACACACCCATCGAATGGCTGCACCGCGACCAGCGCTTCACCGAGAAGCTGGCCACGCCCGATGTCACCGTGGCCGACCTGATCGGCGACAGCGACCCCATCAAGGCCGCCAACCTGAAGTTGGACTACAGCGACGAACGCGTGATCCACTTCGGGCTCATCCCGCGCAGCCACCGGGGCATCTTCGTCATCAACGAACTACCCGACCTGCAACCGCGCATCCAGGTGGCGCTCTTCAACATCCTGCAGGAGGGCGACGTGCAGATCCGCGGTTTCAAGCTGCGCCTGCCCCTGGACATCCAGTTCGTCTTCACGGCCAATCCGGAGGACTATACCAACCGCGGGGCCATCATAACCCCGCTGAAGGACCGCATCCAATGCCAGATCCTGACGCACTACCCCGGTAGCATCGAGCTGGGCATGAAGATCACCGAGCAGGAGTTGCGGTCGCCTGCGGAGCAACTGGCCCGCGTGCGGGTGCCGGAGTTGATCAAGGTGCTCATCGAGCGCATCGCCATGGAAGCCCGCGATAGCGAGTTCGTGGAACGCAAGAGCGGGGTGAGTGCGCGCCTCACCATCAGCGCCATGGAAAGCGTGATCAGTGCGGCCGAGCAGCGTGCCCTGCGTACAGGGGAGCACAGTGCCGTGGTGCGCATCGGCGATCTGCACGCCGTGGTACCGGCCATGACCGGCAAGATCGAGCTGGTGTACGAGGGTGAGCAGGAGGGGCCCGAGAAAGTGGCGCAACACCTGTTGGGCCTCGCAGTGCGCAACGTGTTCGCGGAACTCTTCCCCGAAGCCTCCAAGAGCCGCAAACGTGTACGCCAGGAGTCCGCCGGCAAAGCCGCTCCGGCGGACCCCTATGCCCCCATCGTGGCACACTTCGAGAACAACGAACTGGACCTGATGCACGCAGCCGGTGGGCAGGAGTACCGCAATGCCTTGGAGGGCATATCCGGACTGTTGGGCCTGGTGGAAAAGCACCACGACTACCTGGACGAGGAGGAGCAGTACCTCTGGGGCGAATTCGTGCTGCACGGCCTCGCCGAACACAGCCGCATCGCGCGCAACAGCCTGGCCGCATCCACGCGCTTCAACGACCTCTTCGGCAGTATGCTGTCCTCGGCGACGGCCGATGACGATGGGCAGGCGGATGGCTGAGGAGAAGCGCTTTCGTTGGGCTGCACCAACGGTAGGGCTGCTCGCACTGCTTACTCTGTTGGTCTTCGGTGTCGGCGGTGCTGTGCTCGTATTGGGCGTGCAGCATCGTGACCTGCTGCCGCTTTTGCTCGGGCCAAAGGATATCCTGTTGCAACTCACCGCAGGTGCTTTGGCAGGCATGGCCATGGGCGGCGTTGCCTGGTGGCTGGTGCGCCGACCCTTCCTGGCCGCGGTACTCAACCGCTATGCGACGCTCATCGGTCCGCTCATGCCGCACCGCGGTCAACGCCTGTTGGTGTCGTTGTGCGCCGGGGTGGGCGAGGAGCTCTTCTTTCGTGGCGCCCTTCAATACTGGTGGGGCATCGTGCCCACCGCCGTGTTCTTCGTAGCGATACACGGCTACCTCGACCCAAGGGACTGGCGCATCAGCGTCTACGGCCTGGTCATGACCCTGCTCGTGATCGGCCTGGGTGCAATGGCGGATGCTTTCGGATTATTGGCCCCCATGCTGGCACACACCCTCATCGATGTGGTCCTGCTCGAAGGCCTGTGCGCCACCTGGCGAAGGTCCAGTGGATCATCGCCTGTCGGGTGATGCATCCCCGATAACTTCGGGGCTCTCATCACCAACCTCCGTTCGAAGTACCGCCCTTACTGCGCCCTGAGCTGGGACCGGAGGACACATCTCCACATCTCATACATCCTCACATCCCTCACACACCTCAATCTTGCATGTACTTGTGCGGATCGGTGTAGTCCTCGTCCATGCCCTGCTTCACATGGTGCATCTTCTTGCCCAGCATGGCCAGTTCCTTATGCCCCTGCTGCAGCAACCATTGAAAGGACTCCTCATCGCCATCGCCCGCTAGGGCCACGTGTTTGAGCACGAGCATACCGTTGCGTTCCAGCCACTCCAACGCACGCTTGTCGCCCTCGATACCGGTGATCACGGCCATCAGGTGCGCATGGCCGTTGTCCATCAACCACTTGCGCGCATCCTGTTTGTTGCGCAACGCGAAGGTGAAGATGCCCAGCTCCGGATAGCCGTTGGCGATGAGCCAGTCGCGCAGCTTGGTGTGGCCACTGATGGCCTCACCCCAGGCCAGCAGCACCTTGGCGGGATATTCCGTGCGCATGCTCATGATGCAACGTACATGCAGCGAAGTTATTCCACCGACGTGCGGCAACCGGTCACCCGATAACTTAGCGGCATGAGATCGTGGTTCTTCGTGTTGCTCCTGTTGGCTTCTGTGGGCGCTGGTGCCCAGAATGACAAATCGTGGCAAAGTGTGCGGGCGGCCTATGACCGGGGCAAACCCTACGGTGGCATCCGCAGTTGCGATCATGAGTTGGCGGGCAAGAACCCCAAGAAGGAATTCCTGGTGCTGCGTGCCGAGGGGTTCAACATGATCGCCGAACACGAAAAGGCCTTGCGCGACGCTCGCGAGGCACGCACCGTGGTAGGCGAGGAACTGGGCCGATCGGCCGCGTTGCAGATCGGCATAGCCCACATGGGACTGGGTGCGCCGGACAGTGCACGCCATTGGTTCGAACGCGCGTTGGGTGCCACGAACGACACGGAAGCGCTGTTAAAGCTGGGGGTCCTGGACCGCATTGCCGGACACTGCGCCGAAGCCGTGCAACGCTTCGATCAAGTGCTGGCCGCGGACACCGGGCATGTGAACGCATTGCGCGAGCGTGGCATCTGCAAGGCGGCATTGGGGGACACGGCATCCGCAAGGCGGGACCTGGACCATTCGATCGAACTGGCACCCCGCGATCCCGTTGGTTGGAACAGTCGTGGCTACTTCCATGCCCAACAGGGGCGGTACAGGGAGGCCATCGCGGATTACGACCAGGCCATCAAATACGACCCCAACTACAGCTACGCGTTCAACAACCGCGGGTGGGCCTACTACAAGGTGGGCGATAAGGAAAAGGCAATGCACAACATGACGCTCGCCGTGCGCAAGAAGCGAAACAGTCCCTACGTGTACCGGAACTTCGGGGTCATCGCCTTGGAAGAGGGGGATAACGAGCGCGCCTGCCGCCATTTCCGCACGGCCTTGGACATGCATTTCACCGAACTGTACGGCACCGAGGTGGAGGAGCTGATACTTGCCAATTGCAAGGCCCCGGCAACCCCGGCCCCGCCCCCGGAAAAACCCGCACTGCCGGAACAGAAGACCAACGCACCGGTGCGGTCGAACGCACCTTGAACCTACTGACAACATGAGCGAACGGAAAGGAATGCTGCGCGATGGCGCATTGGATGGCCGGGTGGTGATCATCACCGGTGGAGGAACGGGATTGGGTCTTGCTATGGCCCGTTACTGCCTCCAATTGGGTGCACAGGTGTGCATCACCAGCCGCAAGCTGGACGTGCTTACCACAACCGCCAACGAGTTGGCCGCCGAGACCGGAGGTACCGTATTACCCCTGGCCTGTGATGTGCGCAAGTACGACGAGGTGGAGGCCATGCGCGATGCGGTCCTGGAACGCTTCGGCAAGGTGGACGCCTTGATCAACAACGCCGCCGGCAACTTCATCAGCCCCACGGAGCGCCTCAGCAGCAAAGCCTTCCAGACCATCATCGACATCGTGCTCATGGGCACCGTCAACTGCAGCCTGGCCCTGGGCAAGCATTGGATCGATAAGGGCGAACGCGACAAGGCGATCCTGAACATTACCACCACCTATGCATGGACGGGCAGCGGTTACGTGGTGCCCAGCGCATGCGCCAAGGGCGGCGTGCTGGCCATGACCCGCTCCCTGGCCGCTGAATGGGGCAGGCACGGTATCCGCACCAACGCCGTGGCACCCGGCCCGTTCCCCACCAAGGGAGCCTGGAGCCGCCTGATGCCGGGCGATATGATGAAGAAGTTCGACATGAGCCAGCGTGTTCCCTTGGGCCGTGTGGGCGAGCACCAGGAACTGGCCGATCTCGTGGCCTACCTCATTTCACCCTACAGCGGCTACATCAACGGCGAAGTGGTCACCATCGATGGTGGAGAATGGCTCAAGGGTGCCGGTCAGTTCAATATGCTCGAAATGGTGGAACCCGGCATGTGGGACTCCATCGAACAGGTGATACGCGGCACCAAGGGCAGCTGATCGAAGGCGCACCAAGGCTTACCTTGAAACAGGAATGCCTTCCCACCGCCCGAACGGGCCTCGGTGGGAAGGCATTTCCATATCCTCGGATCCTCACATCACCACATCTTCACATCTCCCACATCCTCTCATTTCCACATTTCCACATTTCCACTACTACTCCACCACCACCACCAGGTATTTGGAAATGCTCCAGAACGCGTTCGCGTCCAGGATCACGAGCTTCTCGGCACCGCCTTCGAAACGGTAGCTTCCTTCGGGGTGCGAGGTGGCCAACTTGGCTTTCCTGGCAGCCACGGTGACGGTGTTCGTGCTGGTCACGTCCACTTGCGTGAAGTACTTCGTGGCCAGGCCGCTCGTGTTCAATTTATCCACCCGACCGATCCCCACGAAGCCACCCTCCTTGGTAAGCACGCCGCTCTCGCGCAGTTCCTTGGCAGTGCCCACGGCGTACCAAGCCGCATTCAGTTCGTTGCGTTGCATGTCCGCCAACTGGCTCTTATCGCGGTACATTTCGATGAGCGTGGCAAGCGAGCTGTTGGTGCTGGCCAGCTGTTCCTTGATCATCGCGATCTCTTCGTCCTTCTCGGCAATGTTGCGCTCCAGTTCCGCCACGGTCCTTTCCAACTCGGCGATGCTCGCTGCCGAACTCTTGGACTGTTTGCGTAGCTGGGCGATCAACGAGCGGTTCTCCGCCAACAGTTCATCGATGCTCGCGATGTCGCCCATGATCTGCTGTTCCTGGTCCGCGTTTTCGGTACCGGCAGGTGGAGCGGTCAACTGGCCCTGCTTGGTGCGGATGGTGCGCAGGTTGTCGCTGATGCGGTTCACCGTGCCGAACAAGGCGTTGATGGTGGAATCCTTTTCGGCCACCAAGGCCAGGGCCCGGGCGTTGTCCTCCTCCAGTTGCAGAAGCTTGGGGTCCTGTGCGGGATCCTGGTTGCAGGCGGTAAGCAGGGCAATGGTCGCAATGCAAAGGCTGACGGTGGTGCGCATGGGGGAAAGGGTGTTGATCCAGGGTGATGGCCTATCCAAGGGTAAATGCTGCGGAACGGCCGTCAAAAGTACGATCGGGAAGGCCCGTGGGGGAACCGTTCGGGGCAAAGTGACGTAGGAACGGGTGCGGTCCCTGATGGGATACCGGCTTACGCTGCGTTCATTTGCCGAAAGGACCCGCTCGACATGTTCAGGAATTGTACCTTGTTGCTACTGATGTACTGTGCGGTCGACGCACAGGTGCAGGCACAGGTCCTGGGCGATGATTTCGACAAGTTGAGCGCCAAGGAACGTAGCCGCATCGCCAAGGAGGAAGAGGCCAACGCTGCTGCCGATGCCCGCTACCAGTCCTTGATGACCGAGGCGGAATTGCTTTTCCGCGACCTCTCCTACGATGCCGCCTTGGAGCGCTTCGAGCAAGCGCGTGCGCTACGGCCTTTCAACGTATATCCCAAGGTGAAGATCCAGGACCTGCAGGCGCTCATCGCCAAACGGGATGCGGCCCTCGCCGGTTCCGAAGGTCCACTGTTGCAAGAGCGCGATTCGGCCGGAGCGGAAGCCCCGTTGACACCACTGCATACCGAACCCCGAACCGCTCCAACGACCACGAACAGCGGCGGGGTCGAACAAGTCCGGGCACGCACACCGCAGGATGTACCAGTGCAGGCCAAAGAACAGGATCCGGTGATCGCCCCTTCGGCCGATGGAGAGCGCATCTACAAGGAGGGCCGCGCTGTTGTGGTCGAGCGGCAAAAGAACGTGGACGGTCAACTCGTCGTTTTCCGGAAGGTGACGCACCCGTGGGGTGAAGTGGTCTACTTCAAGGATGGGTCGGCGGTTCCCCAGCGCGTATGGACCGAAGCTTTTGGTGCGCAATAGCTTCGTTCAGCGAACAGTGCGTGTGGTCCGGACTAACGCAGGGCCACCAACTCCACCGGAAATTCCAGCAGGCTGCGGTAATCCTGTCCCGCCTCTTCCATGTCCAGGTCGTCCGGCATGTGGTGCCACAGCACCCGCACGTTGCTCCGGCCCGTGGCGTGGAGGTCTTCCAGCAGCTTGAAGAGGTCCAACAGGTACTTGGACGAGCTGGAGTTGAAATAGGTCAGTGTGATGTGGACGGTGGTTTCAGGGGCAGGCCCCGTGCAGTAGGCCTCCACCTTTAGGAAGAGCGGCCCGAAGAAGGCATCGGCATTTTCCGGGATCGAGCAGCCTTCCATCCGCAATTCGCCGGTCGCCTGGTCCATGGAAATGGCCGGGGTCTTTTCGGTTGCGGGCCAGTGGAATGCGTTGCGATCGGAAGGCATGGAGGCGAAAGTAATGGGCAGTTGGGCAATGATCGAAGAATGTCATTCGGCCGTTCGGATCAAGTTGTTACTTTCAGCACGGTCCAGAAAGCCCCCCGATACCTTCTTGATGCCATGAAGACCATACTTGTTCCTTACGATTTTTCGGATTGTGCGAACGATGCCTTGCAGGTGGCGAGCAAACTCGCCCGCCTGTCCGGTGCCTGCATCGATGTGGTGCACCTGTACGAACAGATGACCGATTTCCACACGGAGAACCAACGGCTTCGGGAGGAGATAGAAGCCAAGTTGGACCGGGTGCCGGACCTACCGTTCCTCCAAGGCATCGAATTGCGCAAGTTCATGCTTCGCCAGGTGTCGCTTACCGAGATGTTCAAGAACGAACGCCTTGCAGCGGTGGACCTGATCGTCATGGGCTCTCACGGAGCCACAGGGCTCAAAGGGCTGGTAGGCTCCAATACCCAGCGCATCGTGCGCCAGGCACCCATGCCGGTGCTGGTGATCAAGCAGCACATCGAGGACTTCGAGCTCAGGGACATGGTCTTCGCTTCCAATTTTTCGCAGCAGGATGTGGAGAAGTTCGATGCCTTCAGGCCCTTGCTCGACCTGTTCGACACCAAGGTGCACCTGTTGAAGGTGAACACGCCCAAGACCTTCGAGCGCAGCGAGGACAGCCACAAGGCCATCGACGCCTTCCTTCAGCGCCACGACCTGCGACGCTTTACGGCCACGGTGTACAATGACCTCAGCATCGAGGAGGGGATCCTGAACTTCTCACGCAGCATCGATGCCGACCTCATCGCCATGGCCACGCACGGCCGCACGGGCTTTTTCCATGTGGTGAACGGCAGCCTCACGGAAGACATCGTGAACCGCACCAGCTTCCCGGTCCTGAGCGTCAAGCTGTGAACCGCGTCGTAACGTTGTATCTTTCGACCACCAAGCAAGACGACCATGAGGTTCCTGTACAAGCCTTT
>JBIIYD010000295.1:0-3331 GCA_044347005.1 Flavobacteriales bacterium
GGATCCTGGAACTGGACCGCGGCGAAGGCATCCCCTACAAGGGCAACTACACCAACTGGCTGGAGCAGAAGACCGCACGCATGGCCCAGGAGGAGAAGAGCGAGAGCAAGCGCCAGCGTGTGTTGAAGCAGGAATTGGAATGGGTGCGCAGCAATGCCAGCGCGCGCCGCACCAAGAGCAAGGCCCGACTGCAGAACTACGACAAGATGCAGGGCGAGAGCGTGAAGGAGAAGGAGGCCAAGCTGGAGATCTTCATCCCCAACGGACAGCGCCTGGGCGACAAGGTCATCGAGTTCAACAAGGTGAGCAAGGGCTTCGGTAATCGTGTGCTCTTCGAGGACCTCACCTTCGCACTGCCCCCTGCTGGTATCGTGGGCATCATCGGCCCGAACGGTGCTGGTAAGACCACGCTGTTCCGCATGGTGATGGGCGAGGAGAAGCCCGATGCGGGCACCATCACGCTGGGCGAAACGGTACAACTGGCCTATGTGGACCAGAGCCACAAGGAGCTGCTGCCGGAGAAGACCGTGTACGAAGTGGTGAGCGGTGGCCTGGAGAACATGGCCATCGGAGGCACACTGGCGAACAGCCGCGCCTACCTCAGCCGCTTCAACTTCAGCGGTCCGGACCAGAACAAGAAGGTGGCATCCTCTCCGGTGGCGAGCGCAACCGCCTGCACCTGGCCATGACCCTGAAACAGGGCAGCAACGTGCTCCTCCTTGACGAACCCACCAACGACCTGGACGTGAACACGCTCCGGGCCTTGGAGGAAGCCATCCAGGACTACAGCGGCTGCGCCGTCATCATCAGCCACGACCGCTGGTTCATGGACCGCGTGTGCACCCACATGCTCGCCTTCGAGGGCGATAGCAAGGTGTACTGGTTCGAGGGCGGCTTCAGTGACTATGAGGAGAACTACAAGAAAAGAGTCGGCGACATCGTACCCAAGCGCCTCAAGTACAAGAAACTTGTGCGGGGATAATGCGTGCCTGCCTGCCTGGCCGGAGGCTAAGTTCACCCCTGGCTCCTTTCTCATTCTGGTGTAAACCTAAAGGCCGGAGGCAGGTGGGTGATATCGTGCCGAAGAGATTGAAGTACAAGAAGCTGGTGCGGGGGTGAGGCGGTAAGAAGAACCTCCTGCCGGACGGGCAGGTCAGAAAATGGGAGGCTGGTGAAGGGCCTGCATCTCCGACAGGCAGGTCGGGCTCTTTTGTATCGCCCCAAGTCCTCCATGAAAGCAGAAGCCCCCTTCCACAACGGGAAAGGGGCTTCGTTCATCCAGTGCGACGTCTCTACCGAAGCACTGGAATACGCAGGATATGTTGTTCTTCGGCGTTGCTGATGCGCAGCAGCCAGATGCCCGATGCCAGGCCATCGGCTGGTAACAGGATGCGGCCAGGATAGCCGGGTGCCTGGTGCCTTCGCACAAGGTGTCCGGCGGCGTCCAGCACCTCGACCACAACGGGCAGTCCGTTGTTGAACGGATGGTCGATGATGAACTGCTCGTTCGCCAACCACGCGTGCAGATCCGTGATCGGTGTTGCCGTGGCGATCACCGTGGTGGTCTCCACCGTGATGGTCTGCGACGCGGTGGTGGTGCAGCTTCCGCTGGTCACTGTGAGGGTGACGGTGTAGGTGCCCGGGGTGGTCCACACGTGTTCCGGTGAAACTTCCTCACTGCTCTCCCCATCGCCGAAGTCCCACAGGTATTCCGCACCCGGTGTGCTGGTGTTGGTAAAGGCCAGCGCTTCGTTCACCAGCACGCTACCCGCTGCGGTAAAGCCCGCCACTGGTCCGTTGTGTACAATGGTATAGGCCGGTGGTGTGAAGAGGCAACCGTTCGCATCGGTCACTTCCACGATGTAGGTACCCGCACCGGCGGTGAGCGTTGCGGTGGTGGCCGCGTTGCTCCACAGGTAGCTGTACGGTGCCACGCCGCCGAGCACCTCCACGCTCACGCTTCCGTCAGCCGTGTTCGCGCAGCTGGCCGGAGCGGTCTGTGCGGTGGCCTCCATGGCCCATGGTGCTTCGATGGTGAAGCTCTGCTGCAGGTTGCCACAACCGGCATCGCTTGTTACGCTCACATTGTACGCACCCGCGCCGAGGCCCTCCAGCACGGAGAAGCCGTTCTCCAGCGGACCCTGCTGCAATACATCGCCTGCGGCGTTGGTCCAGGTGGCCTCGGTGGTGCCGGCGCCTTGGAACTCCACCACCGCACTGCCGTTGCCCGTGGTGGCGCAGGTGGCATCGCTCACCTCCAGTTCCACCGGTACGCTGGCATGCAGGAAGAAGCGCGGTGCGTTGGCGTTGGCCGCAGCGTTCATGGTGAAGGTGTAGGTGCTGCCTTCCAGGAGCGGCGTGTACACCCCGGTGCTCTCATCCTCCAGTACCAGGCAGGTGAGGCCCAGGTTCTCCAGGCCGCTGGCCGTGATGGTGTAGTTGCCCGTCACGGCCACGTCCACGATCACGGGAATGGTGGCGGCCATGTCGTAGCTGCCATAAGCGTTGATGGCGATCCACTCGCCGCCGTCCGCCTTCGTGGCGATCTGTGGTGCCTCGGGGTGTGCGAACACGTACTTGGGCACGTCCTCGCCTTCCAGCTCCGGTTCGCCAGCGTTGAAGACCACGAGGGTCTCGTCGGTGTAGGCGTTCAGTGCGCTGCTCACCTTCAGGCGCAGGGCCTGCAGGATGCTTTCCTCATCACCGCCGAAAAGCCCGCCGGTGTTGCTCGCGATCTTGTCGGCCTCTTCCACGGTGGTGGTCACCGCCGGGCCGTTGGTCTTCAGCCAGAAGCCCTGGCTGCTCTGGATGGTATTGGTGCCCTGGTTGGTGCCACCGCCCAGGCTGATGTCGTACACCGCCGTGTTCCCGTTGATGGGGTTGAAGTAGGTGACGTAGTCCTCCACGTTGGCGCCGCGCGCGATCTGGTCGAAGGCGATGGGGCTGGGCAGCGGGTTGCTCACCAGGTTCCAGCCGTCCGCGGCGGGCACGCCGGTGTTGGTCCAGCTCATGGGCAGGGCTACGGGTGCGGCGGCCACGGTGGGTGCGCCGGTCACGTCCACCACGAAGGCCGTGGTGGTGGTGAAGCCCGAACCGCTCCAGGCCGCGAAGCCCTGGCCTGCGGCCAACGGTTGCAGGTTGCTGGTGGCACCCACCAGACCGTCGTTCACCAGCGGCCCGGGGTTGGTCTCGTTGTACCAGCGCACGCTGGGCCAGATGATGCCGCTGCCCACGGGGTTGTCGAAGTTGGGGTAGGGGCTTCCGGGATAACCGGCCGTGATGAAGTCATCCTGCCAGTTGTTCACCGTGTTGCCGCCCACCGGGCTGCCGA
>JBIIYD010000294.1:0-3331 GCA_044347005.1 Flavobacteriales bacterium
GGCCAACACACACCGCACTGTTTCCGGTGATCTCCAAAGGGTCCGTAGGCAACTGGATCACTTCGATGATGATGTCCACGATGGTGGTGAGGTTGGGAGAACCGTTATCCGTGGCTTGGAAGGTGATCGCATGGAAGCCGACATCGGCCGGGGTGGCCGTGAACTGGCCTGTGACCGATGCGAAGATGCCCGATGTATTGGCGGTTTCTGCCCAACTTGGCAGTGTCGGTGCGGTAGTGGTAGCCACGGTGGTCTGCCCGTTCTCGGGCGATAGGAAGGTGACTTCGATGGAAGAAGTTTGACCCACGCAGGCACGCAGGGTGTCGCAGATGTACTGTCCGGTGGCGATGGGTGGGATGTTCTGGGTGCTGACGGCCGTGTTGAACACGAAGTTCTTGTCGTCCAGCCAGTTGATGCCGTCCGTGTTACCGAAAGGACCGTCGTACACAGCGCTGTTGATCCCGAAGCGGCCGAATTGGATGTAGTCGCCGGTGTTGAGCGCGCGGTTCGCACCCACC
This sequence comes from Flavobacteriales bacterium, assembly GCA_044347005.1. Classification (GTDB taxonomy): domain Bacteria; phylum Bacteroidota; class Bacteroidia; order Flavobacteriales_F; family PHOS-HE28; genus PHOS-HE28. The sequence continues at coordinate 519 of JBIIYD010000294.1, forward strand.
GTGGCGGGTGTTCCGCCGAAACCGTTCACACCGCTGGAAGCCGATCCCGTGGTCCATTGCATGTCCAGGTAGCAGAAGCTCACGTTGCTACCCACGCCGATCACGGGGTCCTGACCATTGGTGATGATGAGCTGGAACCAGTTCTTCTTATCTGTTTGAGCGTTGTAGTAGCCTACGCCCACCCAGTTGACGTACATAGCGGTCGGCGTCACTTTATACCTCACCTGGCCACCACCCCCGTTCGTTGTACCGCGCGTATCCACATCGGCCCAGAAAGGAGCCACCATGCGATTGGTCGCATTGGGGAACCCTGTAGAAGTGAAGGTGCCAAAAGCTTGCTGAAAGCTGATGTTACCATTGTTGTTGATGTACACCGTGTTGTACAGGTCGCCATAGAGGCTGAATTGGAATGGCAGGTTGATGAGTGCCGAAGAACCATCATCGTTCGGGGCCATTGCCAATGTGTAAGACGCATCGGGCTCTATCCAACAGTCGCAAGCATTGCCACCACCGCCGCGAGAAGCATCGTTGGGGGGCAATACATCGGAGGGCACCGGTAATGATCCCGGTCGAGCGCCCGGAGGAAGGTTACCCGCCTGTTTGAGCTGCTCGTATTCGGAGCTGCTAAAGACCACTTCCTGGGCCATCGCGAAGGGGCTCAAGGTCAAAAGCCCGAGCACAATGGTTCCTGTTGCTACTAAACTGCGCATGTTCTGGGTATTGGCGGTCATTTCCAAGGTGTTCTGGATCGAGCGTTCCTGAGGTGCTGTAGGCTTGCGAAGGTAATGCCGGTGTGCTAGTGGTGCCGTGCCGTTCATCGGTTCGATTCCCGGTTCAGCCAGATCGCCTTGCCCTGGGTCACCAGTCGGCCATCAGGGGTCAGGGCCTCCACCGCTACCATGTAGTACCCGTCCGGATAGCCGTCACCCGTCCATGGTTCGTTGTTGTTGGTGCTGAAGACCAAGCGGCTGTTGCGTACATCGTAGATGCGCAACATGACCCGGTCGAAGGCCTCGGGGTTGATCACGGCCGAATAGGTGTCGTTCACCCCATCGCCGTTGGGGGTAAAGATGTTCTGAATGTACAGTTCCGGTAGGGCGACCTCTTCCGCTGGCGATTCCGGGGTGGCGGTTGCGCTCGGTTCAGGCTGGGTCGCTGCATTGCTCAAGGTGTTTCGTTGGGCAGCTTCGGCCAGTACCTCTTCGGTGACCCGGGTGGTCAATTCGCTAATGATGTTCTCCACGATCACCGCGCCTTCGGGGGTGGCTGTTGGCGGTGCGGTCGCAGGTGGCGCGGGCATGGACTTCCGTTCAGGAACCGTTGCAACGGGCGTATTCCCGGAAGAGGGTTCGGCTGGTAAGGATGGCGCAGTTCGCAGCACAACCGACTCCGCAGCACCAGCGTCATCGCCTATCTCCGAGGTGATCGCAGTTGGTTCCACCGATCCCTTGTCCATGGGGTCGGGATCTACAGATGTCGTAAGCTCCGGTGTTACCGGTTCCGGAGAGGCTGTCAGTTCAACCTCGGGAGTTCCGGTGGAATTCAAATAAAGGCCGCCTGCGACCACCAGAACCCCGACCCCGGCGGCAGCCCAGCCCCATACACCTGCCAGGCCGCTCGCCGTTCCGGCAGCTACCGGGTGTCCGAGTTGTGCGCCGATATTGGCCCAAACGCTTGGGTCCACGGGCATTTCATGGCCTTGGAAACGCTCACGGAAGAGTGCATCCACCGGATCGTTGCCGCCATCGACGGCGACATCGGAAAGCTTGGTCCTGATGGCTTCCCATGCACCGGACGGAACGGGAGCTTCGTGCTCCGCGAACCGCGCCCTGAAAAGCTCGTTCAGCGGATCATTCATGGCCGGTGCTGTATTGTGCCACCAATTCCTTCGGCAGCAGTTTGCGCAGGTAGGCGCGTGCTTTCATGAATTGGGACTTCGAGGTGTTCTCCGAGATGCCCAGCATATCGGCGATGTCCTTGTGGGGGTAACCCTCTATGGCGAAGAGGTTGAAAACGGTACGATATCCTGTCGGAAGCTCATGGATCAAAGCCATCAACTCGTCGGTGGTCATGTTGGCCAGTACCTTGGGGTCTTCCTGGTGCAGGTATTCCGCCTCGGTGAGGTCCACGCTGTGGTCGTAGGGCTTGTTGCGGCGGATGTGGTCCAGTGCCGTGTTCACCACCGTTCTTGCGATCCAGCCGCCCAGCGGGCCTTCCCCGCGGTAGTGGTCCATTTTCTGGAACACTTTCACGAAGCCGTCCTGCAGCATGTCCTGGGCTTGTTCCCGATCCTTGGCGTAACGCATGCAAATGCTCATCATCTTTCGCGCAAACTGCTGGTACAGAGCCTTTTGGGCAATGGCATCGCCCTTAAGGCAACCTTGTACCAGTTGTTCATCCGTCATAGCGGTCCGGCTTCTATGATGCACCATGCCGTGGAATGGTTGCCTGAATGCGGCACTTTCCCCGATGGATGCAAGTTAGGGCACGCGACCGGCAATGGCGAACGGTATACCTTCGCAGGCCCAAATCCAGAAAACTCAGCGAGGGACCAGCGTGAAGGACTCGCTACCACCCCCGAAAGGGCAGGGGTGATGGGCACCAAAGCCAGCCTCGAATCCGATCCATGGAACACATCCGCAACTTCTGCATCATCGCCCACATCGACCACGGTAAGAGCACCCTGGCCGACCGCCTCCTGCACATGACCGGCACCATCGCCGACCGTGACATGCAGGCCCAGAACCTGGACGACATGGACCTGGAACGCGAGCGGGGCATCACCATCAAGAGCAAGGCGATCCAAATGGACT
>JBIIYD010000083.1:0-11294 GCA_044347005.1 Flavobacteriales bacterium
GTTCAGGCCACCACCCACACGCTGGCGCAACGCATGGCCGCCTTGGAGCAGTTGGGCCGGGTGATGGCCGCCCTTGGCGCGGCCCAGCCCTGGCCGGGGCACGCCAGTGGCTTGGCGGAAGTGGAGTACAACGAGCTGGACCGTGCCGTGCGCGAAGCCCGCATCGCCAACGGATGGGCCACCGAAGAGAATGTCCGGCATGCTTTCTCCGCATGGGCCAAAGCCCTGCAAGCGGATTCCATCGCCGCCTGGCTGGCCGCATACCCCGCTCTAGAACAACAGCGCACTGCGGTGAAGACCGTGGGCCTCATCCTCGCCGGCAACGTTCCGCTGGTTGGCCTGCACGATGTGCTCTGCGTGTGGCTCAGTGGCCATCAGGCCCGCGTGAAATGCTCCTCGCAGGAACCGGCGTTGATCCCGGCACTACTGAAAGTGCTGGACACCTTCCTGCCCGGCACCTTGGAACAGATCGTGTTCACCGGAGAGAAGCTGGGTACCGTGGATGCTGTGATCGCCACCGGAAGCAACAACACCGCGCGCTACTTCCACCACTACTTCGGGCAGTTGCCACGCATCGTGCGCAAGAGCCGCGTTAGCGTTGCCGTGCTGGATGGCAGCGAAACAGAGGACGAACTCGCCGCCCTGGCCGAGGATGTATTCCGCTACTACGGCCTCGGCTGCCGCAACGTGGCCAAGGTCTACGTGCCACAGGACTTCGACCTGGACCGCATCTTCGGGGCCTTCTTCCCGTGGAAGGACATTGTACACCACAACAAGTACGGCAACAACTACGACTACACCCGCGCGCTGTGGATGCTGGACGGTGTGCCCTTCCTGGAGAACGGTTTCGTGCTTTTCCGCGAGGATACCGCCCTACAAAGCCCAGCCGCCACCCTGCACTACGAACGCTACACCGACCGCGCTACCGTGGATGCCGACCTCGCCGCACACGCGGAGGATATCCAGTGCATCGTGGGCCACGGCGCAGTGCCCTTCGGCCAAGCCCAACAGCCCGGCCTTGCGGACTATGCGGATGGGGTGGATACGTTGGGGTTCTTGTTGGGGGAGGTCTGAGGGGGCCTTAGCGCGACGGCAGGCACAGTTTTCACTACAAGTCGAAAGGCCCGTTGCCACAGATGTTTGCGGTGCGGCAAGTCTTCGAGGTGATGGATTGGAACATGACCAGCAGATGTCAGTTTTCGTTTGTAAGCCGAACCAAATACTGGTCGTCGCCTGTTTGTTGGAAGCGACGTTCGAGGTCGGTCCGATGTGAGATGTGCTTGTGAAGTAGCTTGTTCCTTTTAGCACCATGCGCTACATCATCCATCGAATCCAGCACCAGCGTTCGATGCGCAGCTAAGAGTGAAGTTCCGACCTCGACGAGCGTTCGAATGACTAGGTCGGCAATGGGCGCGTTGTAGGTTACGATAACTACAGTGCTCCCCCGTACTCGGTAGCAAAGTCGCTCCTTGAAGGTGGTTGCACAACTCTTCGCAAAGTCCAAGATCAAAGAATTGTCGTGGTCTTCAGGTATCAGGTACCAATTGGGTTCATACAACGGCCGCTGCAAAAGTTCCTCAATGGAAAAGCGCTTGGAGCAACATTGCAGCTCACTCGCAATGTGGAAATATCCATCGAGGATGTGGATGTAAAATAGCATGCGAACGCTGGAGCTACCAGAATTTCAAGAACGACAACAGGGATTTCGTTTTCGTAACCCCTGCGACCTTGCCGCCAAGATACCCACGCAACCAAGTATCGCCATGCGACGCCCATGAGATCCAATGCATCGTCGGCCACGGCCCAGTGCCCTTCGGCCAAGCCCACCAACCCGGCAACGAGGACTATGTGTTTGGTATGCTCGGCTTTCTGGTGGGGTCTGGGTAGTTCTCATCCATTCTTGCCAGGACGATGGAAGAGTCGGTTTGCAACTTCCTTCCAATCGTGGCCAACTACCACGGCATATTGTGCTACCTCGAGCGCAGAACTTTGATAGAGAATGGTCTCGATCTCGGCCTCAATTGCTACGCTTAGGCTTGTATCAGGTTTACCACCTTGTACACCGAGCGCTGGATATGCACCTTGGTATTCAACGCGGATCACATCCACTGAAATCCCTGCGAGGGCTTCGTTCGATGATCTTTCCAAACGTTCCGCAAGCCAATAGAGGTACAATACTGCAAGCTCGAAATACTTGGGGTTACCGTACAGCCCGACAAGTGCAGATGGCTCAATGACCGTGTATCCGTGATTCATGGAATCTTGCTGTGGACAAAGCTCTCAGTAGGCTTATAGTGCGGGGTGATCTAACCATCCTGTTGAAGATCTTGTGAAGTTCTCCGTCACCGCGTCGTCCGCTCCAGCACCTCCGCTATCATGCGGTCGATATCACCTTCGTGGTCCTTGTGGTATTCCTTGCGCAGACGGTTGGCCACCACCAGGCAGACCGAGGCGGTGCGGTGGCCGAGCATGCCGCCGAGAGCAAAGAGCGCGCTGGTCTCCATCTCGTAGTTGGTGATCCGCAGTCCTTCGTGGGAGAAGGCAGTGAAGCGTTCGTTGAGCCCATCAACTGCGGGCACTAAGCGCAGTTGGCGGCCTTGTGGGCCGTAGAAGCCACCGGCCGTTAGCGTGATGCCCACGGTGTTGTCATGCCCCAGCAGTTCCACCAGCGCTTTGTCGCCTTGTGCCACGTAGGGCAACGGTAGGTTGCCTGGCCATTCGGTCTGTTCGAGCAGGTCGTTCAGCATGCGGTTCTCGCGGTCGGTAGGCTCGCAGGCGTAGTAGTGCAGCACATTGTCCAAACCCACGGCGAAGGCGCTTACCACCACACTGCCCACGGGGATATCCTCCTGCATGGCCCCGCAGGTGCCCAGTCGCACGATGCGCAGCGCGCGGTGCTCCTTGCGCGGTGTGCGGTTAGCCAGGTCGATGTTGGCCAGGGCATCCAGTTCGCTCAGGACGATATCGATGTTGTCCGTGCCTATGCCGGTGCTGAGCGCAGTGACGTGGGTGCCGTTGTACACTCCGGTGTGGGCAATGAACTCGCGGTTCTGGGTGCTGTGTTCGATGCGCTCGAAGTTGCGGCTTACGTGTTCCACACGACCGGGATCGCCAACCACGAAGACGAGATCACCCAACTGCTCGGGCCGCATCGCGAGGTGGTAGATGGACCCATCCGGATTGATGACCAATTCACTGGTATCGAGGAAGGTGCCGGGTTCGGTGAGGATGATGGGGTTCATTGGGAGGCAGATGTGGAAATAGGAAGATGTAAAGATGTGTCCTTCGCTGCGACCGCCTAACGGCCGTCAGGCTTGGAATGACGAAGATGTAAAGATGTGGAATGCTCGGTCGAGATGTAGTGAAGAGCCAAGTACAGGGCGCGATCCGAACAACGAGCCACGAACATCGAACAACGACCACTGCTCCTCAACTCCAATCAGCCCGCCAGCGATCCCTCCAACCCACGTCTCCAGTCATCCGGCACAGGTATCGTGCGTTTCGTCGTGTAGTCGAAACACACCATCACGCTGCGGCCTTCCGCGCAAACCCCGGGCTGTTCGCCACCCTCGCGACGGATGCTGTAGCTGAGGTCGAAGCTCTTGCTGCCCACCGCACTGCACCAGACGTCTACCACCAGCGTGTCGCGCAAACGCACCGGCATGCGGTAGTCCACTTCGTTGCGTGCCAGGATCAAGCCCTGTGCCTTCCAGTCGTGGTCCTTGGGGATGATGCTTTCCAGGAAACCCATACGCCCCAGCTCGAACCACTGCAGGTACACGGCGTTGTGGACGTGCTGTGCGAGGTCGACGTCGCTGAAGCGGATCTGGATGGGGGTGGTGATGGTCTTCATGAGTCGGTAATGCCTATACAGTACCATAAATGATGGTCTGCTATGAGATGGGATTCAACATGACGCTGAAGACGGTGATGCTGTTGGGGTCGCGGTCGTAGAACAGCTTGTCCAGCGCTTCCAGGATGTTCTTTGCTCGGAAGTAGGAGGTTTGCAGGGTGTTGTCCTCCCGGGCGCTCCATTGGATGGTGTAGCTGCTGGTGCGCTCCTTGTAGTTGCGCACGTAATCCAGCATGTTGCGCAAGGCGTCCTGCTTGTCGCTGCCTTCGCTGCTTTCGAACAGGAAGCTCTGGTTGTGACGCGGGTTCACGGTGATGAGGAAAAGCTTGGTGGCCTTGCCTTGTTCACCTTGTTCGAAGTTGAACACCAGGCTGTCCTGGCCCATGCCGATGTAGTCGCCGATCTCCTTTTGCAGGCGTGCGATCTCAAGGTTCTTGTCGCGTGTCATTCCGGATGGTTTTGCCCTGATAAAGGGGCCACTTGGCTACTGGCCGATACGGCTTTCGTGTGTGGTGTCAAAGCTACTGAAGACCGAGTTGTGGCTCTTGTATTCGGGCACCATGCTCTTGAGTTGCATCACCAGTTCCTCTTCGCTTCCCGTGTCGGCCTGTGCGGCGAGGCGCTTTAGGGCCTCCGTCACCTGGTCCGCAGCGGTGGGCCGCACCTGGCCGATGAGGATGCGCGGATGGTGCGTCGGCAGGGTGTTCTCCGCCGTGGCCAGCAGTTCTTCGTAGAGCTTCTCGCCGGGGCGCAGGCCGCTGTACACCACCGGGATGCGTCCTGGAGCTGGGGCTTCGCTTCCGTCCACCGGTTCGAAGCCGCTGAGGCGGATCATCTTCTCGGCCAGGTCGGCAATGCGCACCGCGCTGCCCATGTCGAACACGTAGATCTCGCCCCCGTGGCCCATGGCAGCGGCTTCCAACACCAGGCGGCAAGCCTCGGGGATGGTCATGAAAAAGCGCGTCACTTCGGGGTGCGTCACCGTTACCGGTCCGCCGGCTTCGATCTGCTTGCGGAACAGCGGTATGACCGATCCGCTGGAGCCGAGCACGTTGCCGAAGCGGGTGGTGATGAACTGGGTGGCGCAGCTTTCCGGCATCGCGCTCACGAGCATTTCGGCCACGCGTTTGCTCGCCCCCATGACGCTGGTGGGGTTCACTGCCTTGTCGGTGCTGATCAGTACGAACTTCTCCACGCCGCTGGCACAGGCCAGTTCGGCCACGTTGCGGGTGCCCAGTACGTTGGTGGCGACGGCTTCCCGGGGCTGGGCCTCCATCATGGGTACGTGCTTGTACGCCGCCGCGTGGAAGACCACCTGCGGCCGGTGCTCCGCGAAGATGCGTGCCAGCCCCGAGCGGTCGCGTACATCGCCGATCACGGTGGCCATGTTTCCCGCCAGCCCCTTGCCCTGCAGTTCCATGGCCACATCGTACAGGCCCGATTCCGCCACGTCCACCAGCACCAGCCGATCCACCTTCAGCAAGGCCAACTGGCGCACCAGTTCGCTGCCGATGGAGCCCGCCGCACCGGTCACCATGACGCGTTTGCCGGTGAACAGGGCCTGCACCCCGGCCTGGTCCAGTTCGATCACCGCACGGCCCAGCAGGTCCTCGATGCGCACTTCCTGGATCTGTCCGGCGCTCAATTGCCCGTTGATCCAGTCCTGCACCGGCGGTATGGTAAGCACACGCACACCGGCCGCCATGCAGGCGTCCACCACTTTGCGGCGGTGCTCGGGGTCGGGGTCGGCGATCGCGATGATCACCTGGTCCACCGTGCCGGAAGCGAGCAGGGCGGGCAACTTGTCGGTGTGGTGTACGGCAGCGCCTTCCAAGGTGCGCCCGGCCCTCCGCGGGTCATCGTCCACGAAGCCGGCCACATCGTAGCGTAGGGTGCTGGCCCGTTCCAGGGTGCGCTTGGTGATGAGGCCCGCTTCTCCTGCACCGTGGATCAGCACCCGTACCACGTCCTTGCCGCTGCCTTGTTTGCGCAGGTAGCGCAGCTTGAAGGCGATGCGTACGCCGATGAGCAGCATGGCCGTTGCGAGGAAGTCGATCACGATCACCGCACGGGGCAGTACGTACAGTCCGTCGATCAGGTAGTAACGCAGCACACTGGCCACCGCCAGGGCGATCGATCCCGCTAAGGCGGTGAGGAACAGCAGCCGCGCATCGTCTGTGTTGGTGTGGCGCACCATCAGCCGGTGCGTGCCCGCGACGAGGAAGGTGGCCAGGCGGATCGCCAGCACCAACGGAAGGACCGGCAACAGCAGGTCCACCTCGTGCTGTGGCACCTGGAAGTTGAAGCGCAACAGGTAGGCCACCGCCAGGGCCACAAGGCACAGCAGCAGGTCGATGAGGAGCACTCCCCAGCGGGGAAAAAGGCGCGTGGTTCCCATTCCGGATCCTGCAAAGGTGGCGACCAGCGCGCAAGTCGTGCGCATGGACCGTATCTCGGCTGCGCTGGACGAAATACCTTGCACCGCGCAATGGCTCCCGGACACCCTCCCTATACCCACCCGCCCATGGGGACCATTGCGGCCGGAAAGGTGGTGGTGCCGGACTTCCTCCCAGAACCGGGATGTGATGAGGCCTTGATCCGCGGCTTCGGTGCCGAATGGGTCAAGTTCAACGTGTTCACGGACGAAGAGCTGGACACCGTGGGGCCGGAACTTTTCGACCTATGGCCCGATGCCGCCGGGCGACCCGTTGATACCATGGTCGATATCGGCTGTGGAAGTGGTCGCTGGACCCGTTACCTCGCATCGCGCGTTGCGTATGTGGACGCGCTGGACCCAAGCGAAGCGTTGCTCGAAGCGGCCACCGTGCATGCCGACCTGCCCAACGTACGCTGGACACGCGCTCGGGCGGAGGCGCTTCCCTTTCCGGACGCCGCTTTCGACATGGCCTTGTGCATCGGTGTGCTGCACCACCTAAAGGACCCCGTGCTCGCCCTTCGCGAAGCGCACCGCGTTCTGCGGCCCGGAGCCCTGCTCTACTTCTACGTTTACTATGCCTTGGAACAGCGGGGAGGCGCCTACCGTCTCCTCTTCAAGGCCAGCGACCTGCTACGGCGTGTGGTGTACCGCATGCCCGACCGATTGAAACAGGCCGTTTGTGAGTTGATCGCCGTGCTCGTTTATGGGCCCTTGGTGGCTGTGGTGCGCATCGCGAAACGCTTGGGTTTCCGGCACTGGCAGCGCCTGCCCTTGGCATTCTACCACAACAAGTCCTTCCGCATCATGCGCAACGATGCCTTGGACCGCTTCGGCACTTCGCACGAGCAGCGCTACACGCAGCACGCTATTTCGGCCATGCTGGTGAAGGCGGGCTTCACCGGTGTGCGCTTTTCCGATGTCCCGCCCTATTGGCACGGCACGGCCCTTCGCCCCTGACACGCCACCCATGCCCAGGCTCTTCTACATCGTACCGCACCGCGCCGACCGCTCGCCGAGCCAGCGCTACAGGCTCGAGCAGTTCTTCCCGTGGTTCCGCCAGCACGGCTGGGAGGTGGTTTATGCCAACCTGCTGGACGAGCGCGACGACCGTGTCTTCTACGCATCGGGAAACCTGCCGGGCAAACTGCGCATCCTCGTCACGGCGCTCTTCCGCCGCTGGCGCCAGGTGCGCTCCATCCGGCCGGACGATGTGGTCATCATCCACCGGGAGGCCTTCATGACGCGCGGGCTATTCTTCGAAAAGGCCATCCGCTCCCGCGCGAAGCATCTCGTGTTCGATTTCGACGATTCCATCTGGCGCATGGACGTGAGCGAAGCGAACAAACGGCTCCGCTGGCTGAAAGACCCGGGAAAGACCGGCCGCATCATCGCCATGGCCGATCGGGTGGTGGCGGGCAACGAATACCTCGCCGACTTTGCCCGTGGTTTCAACAAAGCCGTGGAGGTGATCCCCACCACCATCGACACGGAACTCTACCGCCCCCTGCACTTGGAACCGGAGGACGGTCGTGTGGTGATCGGGTGGACCGGAAGCCATACCAGCATGGCCTACCTGGAGCAGGCGCTGCCCGTGTTGTACCGGGTGCAAGCAGCATTTGGTGGCAAGGTCGTGTTCCGAGTCATCAGCGACAAGGAACTCGTTGCCCCAGGACTGTCCGTGCAGAATGTGCGCTGGAGCAGCGCCACCGAGGTGCAGGACCTGGCCGCGATCGACATCGGCATCATGCCCATGCCGGACAACGAGTGGAGCCGTGGCAAGTGCGGCTTCAAAGGCTTGCAGTACATGGGCATGGGCAAAGCCGTGATCCTTGCCGACGTGGGGGTCAACAGGACCATCGTGACCCACGGCACCAACGGCTTGCTGGCCGCCTCGGAAGACGCCTGGGTGGAGCAGCTGTGCCACTTGGTCAAGGATGCCGAACTTCGCCGCCGATCGGGTGCCGAGGCACGGCGCACCGTGGAGGAACATTGGTCCGTCCACGCCTGGCGCCAACGCTACCTGGACCTCTTCCAAGAACTCCTAACGCAAACGACTTCCGATGTCAGATCTCAAGAACACCGCGCTCACCCAGGTTCATGAAGCGCTCGGTGCCAAGATGGTGCCCTTCGCAGGCTACCTCATGCCCGTGCAGTATTCGGGCATCAACGACGAGCACCAGGTGGTGCGCAACAGCGTAGGCGTGTTCGATGTCAGCCACATGGGCGAATTCATCGTGCGTGGGCCCGGTGCGCTGGACCTGATCCAGAAGATCACCACCAACGACGCTTCCAAACTCGCGGTGGGCAAGGTGCAGTACAGTTGCATGCCCAACGGCAACGGCGGCATCGTGGACGACCTGCTCGTGTACCGCATGCAGCGTGGCGACGACCACCATTACGTGCTGGTGGTGAACGCGTCCAACATGAAGAAGGACTGGGATTGGATCACTTCGCAGAACACCTTCGACGCCAAGTTGGAGGATGTGAGCGACCACATGAGCCTGTTGGCGGTGCAAGGTCCCAAGGCAGTGGATACCCTCAAGGGGTTCTTCGCGGAGGACATTGCCGCAATGCCCTACTACACCGCGATGTATGCCGAGATGAAGGGAGTGGGCCTGGTGCTGATCTCCACTACCGGATACACCGGGTCGGGTGGCTACGAGGTGTACGTGCCGAACCCCTTGGCCGAGAAAGCCTGGAACGCCGTAATGGAAGCCGGTGCGCCCTACGGCATCAAACCCGCAGGCCTGGCCGCACGCGATACCCTGCGCCTGGAAATGGGCTTCTGCCTCTACGGCAACGACATCGACGACACCACCTCGCCGATCGAGGCCGGCCTGGGCTGGATCACCAAATTCACCAAGGACTTCATCGATGGTCCCGTGCTGAAGGCGCAGAAGGAGCAGGGCCCGGCACGCAAACTGGTCGGATTCGAACTGCTGGAACGCGGTATTCCGCGCCACGACCATCCCGTGCTCGATGCCTCGGGCGCCGTAGTTGGCAAGGTGACCTCGGGTACCATGAGCCCCACCTTGCAGAAACCCATCGGCATGGCCTACGTGCCGGTTGCAATGTCGGCCGAAGGAAGCGATCTTTGGGTGGATATCCGGGGCAAGGTGATGAAAGGACGCGTTGTCAAGCTACCTTTCGTGAAGACCTCATGAATCACGAGAACGGACATAACGGTGTAGGTTACAAGCACAGGGTCGAGGTCTGTTTCGTCCCCGGCCAGTATCCGTTGTTGTCCCATGATATGGGGATCGTGGTGGTGATCGACGTATTGCGTGCCACGAGCGCCATGGTGGCCGCCTTCGAGAACGGCGTGGACCGCATCATTCCGGTGAGCACGGTGGAAGAAGCCCGGCAGTACATCGGCAGGCCCGGCTATATCGCTGCTGCGGAACGCGATGGCGAGATCGTGGAAGGATTCTCCTTCGGCAATTCACCCCTCGCTTATGTGGGCCAGGACCTGCGTGGCAAGACCATCGTGATGACCACCACGAACGGTACCAAGGCCATCAATCTGGCCCGCGACGCCAAACAGTTGGTCATCGGTTCCTTTCTCAACCTTACGGCACTCGCCGATTGGCTGGAGCAGCAGAACGAGAACGTGCTCCTGCTCTGTTCCGGCTGGAAGGACAAGTTCAATCTGGAGGACAGCGTATTCGCCGGTGCCCTCATGGACCGCATGCTGGCCAAGGGTAAGTTCGGCATGGAAGAGGACAGCAGCATCGCGGCCCAGTACATGTTCCACGCAGCCCGCGACAACTTCATGGGCATCCTGAAGGCCGCCCCGCGCCGGAGGCGGATCGAGCAGCTCAAGCTCCTGTCCGATGTGAAGTATTGCCTGACACCGGACCAGAGCCGCATCATTCCCGTACTGCGCAATGGCGAGCTGGTGCGCATGGACCTTCCGGTACCCGTGGCATGATCCGCAAGACGGTACTCCTGTTCGCCGTGCTTTATGCTGCGGTGCTGCTGCTGCCCATGCAGGCGGTGCAGCCCGTCGATGCTTGGGGCTTCTACGGCCACAAGCGGATCAACCGGATGGCCTGCTTCACCCTGCCGCCGGAAATGTTCCCCTTCTTCAAGCGCCACATCGACTTCATCAGTGATGAGGCCGTGGGGCCCGATCGCCGCCGCTATGCCGTGGAAGGCGAAGCGCAACGGCACTACATCGACATCGACCATTACGCCAAGTCCGGCGCCGACCCCTTTGCCGTGATGCCCCGTAAGTGGAACGACGCGGTGCTCAAGTTCACGGAGGACACCCTGCAGGCCTATGGCATCGTGCCCTGGCATGTGGAGGTGATGTTCCACCGGCTGGCCAAGGCCTTCCAACGTGGTAATGTGGACGCCATCCTGAAGAACGCCACGGACATGGGGCACTACGTGGCCGACGCGCATGTACCGCTGCACACCACCGAGAACTACAACGGCCAGCTCACCGACCAATACGGCATCCACGCCTTCTGGGAGTCGCGCATCCCGGAACTTTCAGCGGAAAACTACGACCACCTCGTGGGCCGTGCACGCTACATCGATGCTCCGCTGGACGATATCTGGACCGCCGTGTACGACAGCCATTTGCAACTGGACAGCGTGCTGGGCATCGAACGGCGCTTGAGCCTGGAGTTCCCCGAGGACCGCAAATACAGCTACGAACAACGGGGCAATGCACGCACCCCTGTGCGCACCTACTCGCGCGAATTCACGAAAGCCTACGAGGAGGCTATGCAGGGCATGGTGGAGCGCCGCATGAACGCGTCCATGCTCGCCTTGGGCAATTTCTGGTACAGCGCCTGGGTGGTTGCCGGGCAGCCGGACCTGGACCGCTTCGAACAGAAGGAGGTGAGCGATAGCCTGAAGAAGGTGATCAAGGCCGAGCAGGAACTGATGGAGCAGGACCGCAAGGGCTACGGCCGCGAGCACGAGTGACCCATCGGGTCATCCAGGAGGACAAATTCAAAATTCGCTTAGGCGTGGGCGGGTTTCGCCACTTTG
>JBIIYD010000296.1:0-3315 GCA_044347005.1 Flavobacteriales bacterium
TACGCGACTATTCGCACATCCTTACCGGAAGGGCTTATCTGAGCACCAAGGACAACGCCTTTGCATTGCGCGGAAACAGCGCAAAGGACCTGGTCTACAAACCGAACAACCGTGTCAACTGGGGCCTGGGTGCCAGCTATAGGGCGCTCACGGTGAATATCGGCATCCGTGTACCCTTTCTCAATGAGGACAATGATGTGTACGGTGGAACGCGCTACTTCGATGGCCAAGCGAACGTGAATACGAAGCGCATCGCGACCAACATCTTCCTCCAATACTACAGGGGCTACCACCTGGGCTCGTACAAACTGACCGAAGTGGACTGGCCAGCACTTGCGGAGAAGCCCTACCGGCCCGATCTGAGCCAATTCAACATCGGCTTCAGCAGCCTGCGCATCACGAACAGCGACCGCTTCAGTTTCCGCGCATCATTCAACCAGGATGCCTGGCAGCTTAAGAGCCAGGGGTCATGGCTCGTGGGCGGCTATGCGACATTCTTCGCTGTGCGGGGTGATTCTTCCCTGGTCCCCTCCGCATTGGCCGATGGATTCACGGCTGGTGTCAGCATGCGGCGTGGCGACTTCTATGATGCGGGCATGATGCTGGGCGGGGTATACACATGGGTGTACAAGGAGAACTGGTTCCTGACCCTCTCCTCCGTGATGGGCATGGGTGTGGCCATCCAGAACCTGACCTACCAGAACCCCATCACCGACCTGGAACAGAAAGGAACGAACGCAGGTGTTGGCTGGCGCGCCCAGATAAGAGCCGGGGCCGGGTACAACAGCTCCCGTCATTATGCCGGCATCTCCTTCAACCAAGAGCGGGTCGGGTACTTACTGGAAGAACAGCAGCGGTTTACATGGAACGTCTATAACATCCGTTTGAACTTCGTCCGGCGCTTCAACATGAAGATCGGATTCATGGACCGCGGGATCCGTTGGGTGCGCAAGCGTGTGCCCGAACCCTTGGAGCAGATCCTGCCACCAAGACCTGAAGCGCCCTGAGCCCTGTGCGGGACATTATCTTGGCACTATGCGAACGATCGGCACGATACCCTTTCTGCTGTTATCGGCTGGCTGCTTACAGGCCCAAACGATACTGCACTTCACCAAAACCTCCGGGTTCGACCACCAGACACGTGGCGTAAGCTTCAGCATGTTCCAGGTAATTGCCGATGAGTTGGACATCGATGTGGTGGACGACGCTACGGGTGCCCCGTTCAGTGATGCTGCGACGCTGGCCCTTTATGACGTGATCGTCTTCAGCAATACGAGCGGCAATGCGATCCATACGCCTCAACAGCGCAGCAATTTCGAAGCCTGGGTGGCCGATGGTGGCCATGTTCTCGGTATCCATGCTGCAAGCGACACCTACCGGCACAGCACCGCCAATGGGAACAATACAGGGACTTGGGACTACTACCCCGAGTTGATCGGTGCCAGCGTGCAGGAAAACCCGAACCACGTCAGCGGCACGCCGACATACACCATGCAGCGGGTCGGTGCACACCCCAGCACGTACAACATACCGGACCAGTGGCAAAAGGCCGAGGAGTACTATTACTGGGAGGGTGGCTACTTCGCTGAGTTCAATACCGAGGTACTCGTAGTGGAAGAAACCGTGGGACCGAATGGGTCGGTGAACAGCTATGATGCGCCACGCCCCATGAGCTGGTACCGCTTTCTACCACAGAGCAACAGCAGGGTCTTCTACACAGCATTGGGCCACGCGCCGGACAATTTCACCAGCGATGTGCTGTTCCGAACGCACATCAAGGACGCATTGACCTGGTTGCTTGGAGGCACCACCGACATCGAGGACAGCGGTTCCCCCCAGAACTTAGGCTTGTACCCGAACCCGGCTACAGACGTACTTCATGTGACAACCGAAAACCCACTATCAGGCGAAACGGCATTCATGATCGATGCCACAGGTCGTGTAGTCAGAGAAGTTCCGGTGAACAGCGAACATACGACCATCACATTGACAGGGTTGTCGGCCGGGTCGTACTTCATACGTTATGCCGGTGCTACGGCACCGGTGCAGATCATGCACTGAGTGTTCGAAACCCACGGGCCTGTTGATACGGAAAAAGCCCGGAACAGCGCTGGACCTTACGCCTCCAACATCTTCTTCGCAGTCTTCTTCCGGTCGTTCTCGTCCAGCTGGATCTTGCGCATTCGCAGGCTCTTGGGCGTAACTTCCAAGTACTCGTCATCGGAGATGTACTCCATGCACTCCTCCAGCGAGAACTTCACTGCGGGGGCGATGCTTTCCTTGTTGTCCGTGCCACTGGCGCGCATGTTGGTGAGCTGCTTACCCTTGAGCACGTTCACCACGAGGTCGTCCGTCTTGGGGTTTTCGCCGATCACCTGACCACCATACACCTCTTCTCCTGGATCCACGAAGAACTTACCGCGGTCCTGTAGCTTGTTGATGGAGAAGGCCACGGCCGTGCCCGTTCCCTGGCTGATGATGCTCGCCGCGCGACGCACGCCAAGCTCGCCTTTGTATGGTTCGTAGCCCTTGAAGCGGTGCGCGATGATGGCTTCCCCTTCGGTTGCGGTCAACAAGGTGTTCCGCAGGCCGATGATCCCGCGTGCCGGAATGTTGAATTCCAACACGGTACGGTCGGCCTTCTGTTCGATGTTCGCGATCTCGCCCTTCCTGCGCGTAACGTGGTCGATCACCCGGCTGCTGAATTGTTCCGGTACCTGAACGGTGAGCATCTCCACAGGCTCGTGCTTCTGGCCGTCGATCTCCTTGTACAACACTTGGGGCTGGCCCAATTGGAACTCGTAGCCTTCGCGACGCATCGTTTCCACCAAAATGCTCAGGTGCAGGATACCGCGACCGAACACGAGCAGGCGGTCGGGACTGTCCGTTTCCTGCAGGCGCATGGCCAGGTTCTTTTCGATCTCCTTGTACAAACGATCGCGCAGGTGGCGGCTGGTCACGAACTGACCTTCCTTGCCGAAGAACGGCGAGTTGTTGATGGTGAACAGCATGCTCATGGTGGGTTCGTCCACCTTGAACTTGGGCAAGCCTTCAGGGTTTTCAAGATCGGCAACAGTATCACCGATATCGAAATTCTCCAGGCCCATCACGGCAACGATCTCACCGCATCCCACTTCCTCCTTCACCTTCACCTTTCCCAGGCCTTCGAAGATCATGAGCTCCTTCACCTGGCCTTTGCGCACGGTGCCATCGTTCTTCATCAACGTGATCTGCTGACCGGGCTTGATGCTGCCCCGCGTGATGCGGCCCACGGCGATACGGCCTTGGAAGCTGCTGTAGTCCAAACTCGTGATG
>JBIIYD010000297.1:0-3312 GCA_044347005.1 Flavobacteriales bacterium
CTACCTCTGATCCTCCTTGGTACCTACATCTCCGGCCTCCTCTTCCACTGGCCCTGGGCCATACACTCCCTCTCCCTCCCCGGCACCGGGCTCCCCATGTCCGGCAACCTCCTCGATGTGGACCCCTTCACCGGCCCATTCTACAACTGGAAGCATGCCATCCTCCCCGTGCTCGTCCTCGGCATCCGGCCGCTGGCGGTCATCATCCAGCTTACGCGCAGCAGCCTGCTGGATGTGCTCTCGCAGGACCACATCCGCACCGCCCGCGCCAAGGGACTTAGCGAGCGTCAGGTGGTGCTGCGCCACGGTCTGCGCAACGCGCTCATGCCCGTGCTCACCGCGGTAAGCGGCTGGTTCGCCTCGCTGCTGGCCGGCGCCGTGTTCGTGGAGTACGTCTTCGGCTGGAAGGGCATGGGCCTCGAGGTATTCAATGCCCTGGAGCGCGAGGACTTCCCCGTGGTGATGGGCGCCGTGCTCGTCTTCGCCACCATCTTCGTGGTGATGAACGTGGTGGTGGACCTGCTGTACGCCGTGCTGGACCCGCGGGTGCGGACGGCGTGAGGGGGAAGGGAAGGGAGGAGATCCCGAAGCGTTCGTATTTCCAATTGAACGCTATTGCGCGGCTTTGCGCATTGCCGCTAACTGGCCTGCGCTTGCCGCAGGCCGCCTTTCGTGATTTTGTTCCTAGCCGAAGTTATCATGCTTCAACGGGAGTTGGCACAGGGACGAGGGCGGCTTGCGGCAAGAGCATGTTATGCAACGTTCTATTTTGGTCAGTAACAATGAATCACTATCAGCCTCGCTTCTTCATGTCGTATTTGTAAGCCCCCCTGAAACAGGTGCAGGTGAACGTAGAAACACCTAACCTTGATCAGGATGAAGAAGAGCAGATTCACCGAGACGCAGATCGTAGCGATACTGCGCGAGCATGAGGCGGGCAAAAAAGTGGCCGACCTGTGCCGGGAGCATGGCGTAAGCCAGCCCACGTTCTACCAGTGGAAGGCCAAGTACAGCGGCCTTGACGCCAACCAGTTCAAGGAGTTCAAGGAGCTGAAGACGAAGTATGCCCGCCTTGAGAAGATGTACACCGAGGCGCAGATGGACCGCCAGGTGCTCAAGGAGATCATTGATGGAAAGTTTTAGGCCCGGACGATAAGCGAGAGATCGTGCGCCGTCTGGTCGAACAGCAACCAACAAGTTGTGAGTCTCCCCCGACCCCCCTCGTT
The DNA here is from genome assembly GCA_044347005.1 of Flavobacteriales bacterium. GTDB lineage: Bacteria > Bacteroidota > Bacteroidia > Flavobacteriales_F > PHOS-HE28 > PHOS-HE28. Next base: position 1,227 of record JBIIYD010000297.1, read on the forward strand.
GAAAACCACTACAACAACATCAACAAAGGTCAATTGACACAGTTAACTGAACAGACTCCCAATAAGCCATGCTCGAACATCGATATGCAGCTCGGCCATAGGTGCGGATCGGTTACCAAGCCTGGAATACCTCTCAACTATCGCCCGAACAACGAACAACGAACAACGAACAACGCCCCATTCAGAACATCTCCCTCGTCAACACCCCTTCGTGCTCCAACATCCATTTCTTTCGCCACAAGCCGCCTACGTAGCCGGTCAGCAACCCATCCATGGCGATCACCCGGTGGCAAGGAACGATGATGGGAATGGGATTCGATCCACAGGCATTCCCGACGGTGCGTGCAATGGCCTTTCCGCCGATGCGCGTGGCGATCTCCGAATAGGTGCGTGTATCCCCGAAGCGGATGTCGTCGATGGCAGCCCAGACCAGTTGCTGGAAGCGGCTGCCCTTGCGTTGTAGCGGTAGGTCGAAGTGCTTCCGCTTGCGATGGAAATAGGCGTCCAACTGCTTCTGCGCTTCCACGAGCACTTTGGGCGGCTTGGCTTGGCGAACGTGCAGCGCTTCGAACGAAAGGCGGGTGATCAGTTCACCATCGCTTTCCACCCACACCTTGCCGACTGGGCCATCGACCACCACCACGTGCAGCGGTGCGAACAGCTCGGGTTCCTTCGTGTTCCTCTTCGGCGTCATAGTTTCCAAGGATAACTTGCCGAAAAATACACCACATGGCCTGGTTCACCCCCGACTTCAACCAGTTCTTCATCGATCTGGCGCCGAACAACAACAAGGAGTGGTTCGATGCCAACCGCAAACGCTATGAGCTTAGCGTGAAGGAGCCTTTCGAAGTCTTCGTGGCCGATGTGATCAGGCAGGTGGCGAAGGTGGACCCCAAGGTGACCATCACCCCACGCGAGGCGATCTTCCGCATCAACCGCGATGTGCGCTTCAGCAAGGACAAGGCGCCTTATAAGTCACGCATGTCGGCCGTGGTGGCATCTGGCGGCCGCAAGGACCACAGCAGCGGCGGTATCTACTTCGAGATCGGGCCGGAGAATGTGGCTTTCTATGGCGGTCAGTACATGCCGGACAAGGATCAGTTACAGCGCATCCGGGAGCACATCTCCGCCAACCTCTCCCAGTTCAAGAAACTCCGCACCGCAAAGGCCTTCGTTGACCATTTCGGCGAGATGCAGGGCGAGAAGAACAAGATCGTTCCAAAGGAGTTCAAGGACGCGTTGGCGAAGGAACCCTTGATCGCCAACAAGCAGTTCTACTTCATGGCCGAATTGCCACCGAAGACCGTGACAAGCCCGAAGCTGGTGGACCTGCTGATGGAGCACTACACCGCCATGAAGCCGATGAACGACTTCCTGGCGGCGGCGCTGCGGGTCTGACGTTCTACGGGCGAGGCCAATGAACAGTCTACGCGAACTCCAGTCCCTCGATGAACGACACGTGCTTTCGGTTCAGGGTGAGAAGCGGCATGCTATGCGCGATCGCTGCTGCGGCTATCTGGTAGTCCACCAGATGCACACCCTTGTATGGACCGTGTTTGATGAGAATGTCCCGAAATAGGGCGGATGTGCGTTCCGAAGCCGACAACCATATGAAGTTGTCCTGAAGGTGTTGCAGCAGCACGAAGAACTCTTGTTTGTTCCGTGCGCCAGCTAGCAGTTCTCCGATCACTCCATCAGTGACCGCCTTGGGGCGCCCCTTCACGCGCTCTGCAAGTTGTATGGCATTGTCATGCATGCGCATCACGCCAATGATGACCGAAGTGTCGATCAAGACCGGCTCCATGCCTTGGCACGCAGGTCTTCCAGCGTGATATCACGGTCTTTCCAGATTCCAGAAAGGGCCAACAAAGGGTCCTCGGTCTCGGACATGCGCATCACCCATTCCTCGAACATGCGCGAAACGCTCTGTTTCCGTTGACGTCCCAAGGCACGGGCCTTTCGTGCCACATCCTTACGCACGGTCAGGGTCAGTTTGTCCTTCGCTGCTGTCATGATTCAAAGATAGTCGGTGATCGGAACGCATCCATTCGATCCCACTTCTAAGAACCTGTTTGCATTAGCAGGT
>JBIIYD010000208.1:0-5375 GCA_044347005.1 Flavobacteriales bacterium
ATGAGGAAGCCAAGGCGCTGTTGCGCGAATTGGGATTCCCGTTCTCCGACAAGAAATAACGACCACACCAGAAAGACGATGGCCAAGGAATCCATGAAAGCCCGCGAGCGCAAGCGCGCGAAGATGGTGGAGAAGTATGCCGCCAAGCGTGCCGCTTTGAAAGCGGCCGGCGATTGGGAAGGGCTGCAGAAACTGCCCGTGAACGGTAGCGCCGTGCGCAAGCACAACCGTTGCCAGCTCACCGGTCGTCCTCGCGCCTACATGCGCCCCTTCGGTATCTCCCGTTACGTGTTCCGGCTGATGGCCCTGGAGGGAAAGATCCCCGGTGTCACCAAGTCCAGCTGGTAAGCAATCAAGCAAGACCATGACCACCGATCCAATCGCCGATTACTTGACCCGTTTGCGCAACGCCATCCAGGCGCGCAAGAAGATCGTGGAGGTGCCCGCGAGCAACCTGAAGAAGGACATCACGCGCATCCTTTACGACAAGGGCTACATCCTTTCCTGGAAATTCGAGGAGGACGGCAAACAGGGCCTGATCAAGATCGCCCTGAAGTACAACGCCCAAACCCGTCAAAGCGCCATCAAGGAGCTCACCCGCGTGAGCAGCCCCGGACTGCGCAAATACGCCCACGTGGAGGACCTCCCCCGCGTGATCAATGGCCTCGGCGTGGCCATCATCTCCACCAGCAAGGGTGTGGTCACCGACAAGGAGGCCCGTTCGCTGAACGTGGGTGGTGAAGTATTGTGCTACGTGAGCTAAGTCGAAGAAGAGATGTCACGCATTGGAAAAGCACCGATCACGCTCCCCAAGGGAGTGGAGATCACCATCAGCGAGAAGAACCTGGTGACCGTGAAAGGTCCCAAGGGCACCCTCGTGCAGGCCGTTGATCCGGACCTTACGGTAAAGCAGGACTCCGGAACGCTCACTGTCGAGCGCCCCAGCGATGCCAAGCCGCACCGCGCCAAGCACGGTCTCTACCGCTCGCTCATCGCCAACATGGTAAAGGGTGTGAGCGATGGATTCGTGATCGAGCAGGAACTGGTGGGCGTGGGTTACCGCGCCACCACGAAAGGCCAGCTGTTGCAGTTGGCGCTCGGCTTCTCGCACACCGTAACGCTGGACCTTCCTCCCCAGATCAAGGTGAGCGCGGCCCAGGAAAAAGGTAAGAACCCCATCATCCGCCTGGAATCGGTGGACAAACAACTCATCGGTCAGGTGGCCGCCAAGTTGCGCTCGTTGCGCAAACCAGAGCCTTACAAAGGCAAGGGTGTGCGTTTCGTGGGTGAAGTGGTACGTCGCAAGGCAGGTAAAGCAGCCGGTAAATAAGCAAAGCCATGGCATTCGATAGGATCGCACGCCGACTCAAGATCAAGCAACGGGTACGCAGGACCGTGAACGGTACCCCTGCCCGTCCTCGTCTTTCGGTCTACCGCAGCAACACGGGCATGTACGCCCAGATCATCGACGATGAGGCCGGCCGCACGCTGGTGAGCGCCTCTTCGTTGAAGGACAAGAAGGCGAACGGTATACCCAAGATCGAGCAGGCCAAGCTCGTGGGCCAGGCCATCGCCGAGAAGGCAAAGGCCGCCGGCATCGAGCTGGTGGTGTTCGACCGCAACGGTTATCTGTACCATGGCCGGGTGAAAGCCCTTGCCGAAGCCGCCCGCGAAGGAGGCCTCAATTTCTGATCATCACACCCCATGTCTGAAACGAACAACAAGAAGGTCAAGAGCAGCGATCTCGAGCTGAAGGATAAGCTCGTGGCGTTGAACCGCGTGACCAAAGTGACCAAAGGTGGTCGCACCTTCACCTTCGCGGCCATCGTAGTGGTGGGCAACGAGAACGGTGTGGTGGGCCATGGCCTGGGCAAAGCCAAGGAAGTGCAGGAGGCCATCGCCAAAGGCATCGACGACGCCAAGAAGAACCTGGTGAAGGTGCCGGTGCTGAAAGGGACCATCCCCCACAGCCAGGAAGGCAAGTTCGCCGGTGCACAGGTCTTCCTGAAGCCCGCTGCGCACGGTACCGGTGTCATCGCCGGAGGCGCCATGCGTGCTGTGCTCGAGAGCGTCGGTGTGACCGATGTGTTGGCCAAGAGCAAAGGCAGCAGCAACCCGCACAACGTGGTGAAGGCTACCATCGAAGCCCTGAGCAACCTGCGCGACGCCAATCAAGTGGCCCGCCAGCGTGGTGTGAAACTGGATAAAGTATTCAACGGATAGATCCCGTGGCACCGGGGTTCCGGTGCCCAACGACCATGAGCAAGCTGATCATTACCCAGACGCACAGCCAGATCAAATGCCCCAAGCGGCAGAAGGCTACCCTGAAGGCACTCGGCCTTGGCCGTATCGGCAAGCGTGCCGAAGTGGAGGGTACGCCCCAGATCCGCGGCATGGTCGAGAAAGTGCACCATTTGGTTTCCGTACAGGACGCCTGAGACCGATCGACGAGAACGATAAATCCCACGCCCGATAGCGGCGACAAGACATGGACCTGAGCAAACTCAAACCGGCCGAAGGAGCCACCAAGAAGGAGAAGCGCATCGGCCGCGGCCAAGGCAGCGGGCGTGGTGGCACGAGCACACGTGGCCACAAAGGCGCCAAGAGCCGCAGTGGTTACAGCAGCAAGCGTGGCTTCGAAGGCGGCCAGATGTCACTGACCCGTCGCGTGCCCAAGTTCGGCTTCACCAACCCCACCCGCGTGGAGTTCAAGGGCATCAACCTGGACGCCCTCCAATACCTCGCGGAGACCAAGGGCCTCACAACGATCGATCCCGCGGTGCTCTACGCCAATGGCCTCATCGCCAAGAACGACAAGCTCAAAGTGCTCGGTCGTGGTGAAGTGAAAGGAGCCATGAACATTACCGCGCATGCCTTCAGCGCCACTGCCAAAGCGGCCATCGAAGCGAAGGGCGGAAGTGCACAAGTGATCACCACGGTAGCTGAGAAGGCATGAAGAACCTGATCGACACGATCAAGAACATCTGGCGCATCGAGGAACTGCGTAACCGCATCCTCATTACGCTCGGATTGTTGCTGGTGTATCGCATCGGCAGCTTCATCGTGCTTCCCGGCGTCGACAGTGCGCGCATGGCCGCCAGCGCGAGCAGCGGCGGTGGCATCGCGGCGATCCTGGCGATCTTCACCGGAGGGGCCTTCACCCGTGCGTCCATCTTCGCACTGGGCATCATGCCTTACATCTCCGCCTCCATCATCATGCAGCTCATGGGCATCGCCGTTCCGGCCGTGCAGAAGATGCAGAAGGAGGAAAGCGGCCGCCGCAAGATCAACCAGTACACACGGTACCTCACGATCCTGATCTGCGTGTTCCAGGCTCCGGGTTACATCTACACCACGATCGAACCCGAAGCACGTCCGGACAGCCAATTCTGGTTGTTCACGAGCATCGTGATCCTCTCCGCTTCCACGCTGTTCGTCATGTGGCTCGGCGAGCGCATCACCGAACGTGGTCTGGGCAACGGTATCTCCTTGATCATCATGATCGGCATCGTTGCCACACTGCCCCAGAGCTTCGCTCAGGAGGTCGTTGGTCGCATGGGCCCCGGCGGTGGTGGTCTTGTACTGCTGCTGGTGGAAGTGGTGCTTTGGGTGCTCATCATCGCCGGTTGCATCCTGCTTGTGCAGGGTACGCGCCGCATACCGGTGCAGTTCGCCAAGCGGGTGCAGGGCAACAAGCAGTACGGCGGGGTACGCAACTACATTCCCCTCAAGGTGAACGCTGCCGGTGTCATGCCGATCATCTTCGCCCAGGCCATCGTGCTGATCCCCATGTACGTGGCGCAGGCATTCGAAGAACCACCCATGTGGCTGGTGGGCATCGCCAACAGCCAGGGCTTCTTCTACAACTTCACCTTGTTCCTGATGGTGGTGCTGTTCACCTACTTCTACACGGCCATCACCGTGAATCCGAACCAACTGGCGGACGACATGAAACGGAACGGTGGCTTCATCCCGGGCGTGAAGCCGGGCAAGCACACGGCGAACCACATCGACGAACTGTTGTCGAGGATCACCCTGCCGGGAGCCATTTTCCTGGGATTCGTGGCCATCATGCCGGCGTTCGCCATGATGTTCGGGATCAAGCAGGGTTTTGCGCAGTTCTTCGGCGGAACTTCCTTGTTGATCATGGTCGGTGTGCTGCTGGATACCCTGCAGCAGATCGAAAGTCATTTGTTGATGCGACATTACGATGGTCTGATGAAGACCGGTCGCATCAAGGGAAGGTCGGGAGGAGCAGCCTTCGGCATGGCCGGATAGGTCATGGGTAGGACGGTAGTGGATCTGAGCGATGAGGACATCGCGGTTTTGAAGGAGAGTTCTTTGCTTGTTGGGAAGACCTTGGCCGAAGTGGCCCGACGCATGGCCCCCGGCGTTACCACCGGTGAACTGGACCGCCTGGCGGAAGAGTTCATCAGGGACAACGGGGCGGTGCCGGGCTTTAAAGGCCTGTATGGCTGTCCGAGCACACTGCTCATCAGTGTGAACGAACAAGTGGTGCACGGTTTGCCGGGCGACCGCGCGTTGCGCGATGGCGACATCGCCAGCGTGGACTGCGGCGTGCTGATGAACGGCCTCTATGGCGACAGCGCCTACACCTTCGCCATCGGCGAAGTGGGCGATGAAGTCCGGAAGCTCCTGCGTGTCACACAGGAATGCCTGTCACGTGGCATCGAAGCCGCCGTGGAGGGCAACCGCACCGGCGACATCGGGTACGCGATCCAACACCACGCCGAATCGAACGGATACGGTGTGGTGCGCGAACTGGTGGGCCATGGGCTTGGCCGAAAGCTGCACGAAGCGCCCGAAGTGCCCAACTATGGGCGTCGCGGGCAGGGCGTCAAGCTCCGGACAGGAATGGTGCTGGCCATCGAACCCATGATCAACATGGGTGTGAAGGAGGTACGCCAGCTGGCCGATGGATGGACCATCGTTACCAGGGATGCGAAACCGAGCGCCCATTTCGAGCACAACGTGGCCGTTCGCAAGGACAAAGCCGAGGTCTTATCAACGTTCAGCTACATCACCGATGTGCTGAAGAGCAAAGGGGAATATGTGGATTGACGTCGACACCGGTCGACATCGAAATAGGAAGGAACGACAAGGGGCCCGCAGTGGGTCGGTAAAAGGAAAACGAGCAGGGAAGGAATGAGCAAGGCAGGAACGATAGAGCAGGACGGCGTGATCAAGGAAGCGCTGAGCAATGCCATGTTCCGCGTGGAATTGGAGAACGGTCACGTGATCGTTGCCCACATTTCAGGCAAAATGCGCATGCACTACATCCGGATCCTGCCAGGAGACAAAGTGAAAGTGGAGATGAGCCCCTACGACTTGAGCAAAGGCCGCATCACCTTCCG
>JBIIYD010000196.1:0-5872 GCA_044347005.1 Flavobacteriales bacterium
TACAAGAGCTAAGACACCAGACAACCATGAAGGTCAGGGCCTCCCTCAAACCACGATCTGCGGACTGCAAGATCGTCCGCCGCAAAGGGCGTTTGTACATCATCAACAAGAAGAACCCCAAGTTCAAGCAGCGTCAAGGCTGATAATCGAACGAGCATGGCACGTATCGCAGGCATCGACCTACCCAAGAACAAGCGCGGCTGTATCGGCCTCACGTACATCTACGGAATCGGCCGCAGCACGGCCCTGGAGATCCTCCAGGCCGCTGAAGTGGACCCCGACACCAAGGTGGACGATTGGACCGACGAAGAACAGGGCCGCATTCGCCAACACATCAACGAGCAGATCAAAGTGGAGGGTGCCCTTCGCAGCGAGGTGCAGTTGAGCATCAAGCGCTTGATGGACATCGGTAGCTACCGGGGTCTTCGTCACCGCGCCGGACTGCCCGTGCGTGGTCAGCGTACCCGAACCAACAGCCGTACCCGCAAGGGCAAACGGAAGACGGTGGCCAATAAGAAGAAAGCGACCAAGTAGGGGCGAGGCATGCCTCGCCCGACTTGGGCGATGATGGTCAATATCCCCGACCAATCCGACAACCGAAGACAATGGCAAAGCAAGAGCAGAAAGGCGGCAAGAAGAAGAAGAAGAACGTGGTGGTGGAGGCCTACGGTCAGGCCCACATCCAGGCCACGTTCAACAACCTCATCATCTCGCTCACGAACAACAAGGGCGAAGTGATCTCCTGGTCGTCCTCCGGCAAGCAGGGCTTCCGGGGCAGCAAGAAGAACACCCCGTACGCCGGGCAGGTGAGCGCCGAAGAGGCCGCACGCGAGGCGCACGAGTTGGGCCTGCGCAAGGTGAAGGTTTTCGTGAAAGGCCCCGGTGCCGGTCGCGAAAGCGCCATCCGTGCCCTGCACAACAACGGTGTCGAGGTCACCGAGATCATCGACATCACCCCCATGCCGCACAACGGCTGCCGTCCACCCAAAAAGCGCCGCGTTTAATGAACCGTAGGAGCGCATGGACGTGCGCTCCGTTGTTGGTGCGGTGAACGCACCCAAAAGAAAAGAAGAATGGCACGTTACACAGGACCCAAGACCCGTATCGCCCGGAAGTTCCAGGAAGCGATCTATGGACCGGACAAGTGGATGGAGCGCAAGCCCCACGCACCCGGCCAACACGGCCCCAATGCCCGCCGCCGCAAAAAGGAAAGCGAATACGCTGTCCAGCTGCGCGAGAAGCAGAAGGCCAAATACACCTATGGTGTGCTCGAGCGCCAGTTCGAACGCCTGTTCCACACGGCGGCCAGCAAGAAGGGGATCACCGGTGAGGTGCTGCTCCAGCTCTGCGAGGCCCGTTTGGACAACACGGTGTTCCGCCTGGGCATCGCTCCCACCCGTCGTGCCGCACGCCAGCTGGTGGGCCACGGCCACATCACGGTCGATGGCCAGGTGGTGAACGTGTCCAGCTACAGCCTGCGCCCCGGCCAGGTGGTGGCCGTGCGCGAAAAGAGCCGCTCCCTGGAAAGCATCACCAACAGTGTTTCCGTGAGCAACAAGCGTTTCGATTGGCTCGATTGGAACCCCGCCAGCATGAGCGGCAAGTTCCTCACCCTGCCCGAGCGTGCCCAGATCCCGGAGAATATCCGCGAGCAGCTCATCGTGGAATTGTACTCCAAGTAAGAAACCTAATCCCGCCGACGACCAATGCCCATCCTTGAATTCCAGCGGCCCGACAAGGTCACGATGATCGAATCCGATGACAAGCGCGGCTCTTTCGAGTTCCGTCCACTTGAGCCCGGCTACGGCATCACCATCGGCAACTCCCTGCGCCGCATCCTGCTGTCCTCGCTCGAAGGACACGCCATCACTTCCGTACGCATCGATGGTGTGGACCATGAGTTCTCCACCATCAAGGGCGTCATGGAGGACATGACCGAGATCGTGCTCAACCTCAAGCAGGTGCGCTTCCGCCGCCAGCTCGATGATGTCACCACCGAAAAGGTATCCTTCACCCTCACCGGCAAGGACACCTTCACCGCGGGCGATATCGGCAAACACACCACCGGATTCCAGGTGCTGAACCCCGAACTCGTTATCGCCACCATGGAGACCAACGTGAAGTTGCACGTGGAGCTCACCGTGGGCAAGGGCCGTGGTTACGTGCCCGCCGACGAGAACAAGGTGGAAGGCGTTGCCGTGGGAACCATCTTCATCGACTCCATCTTCACGCCGATCAAGAACGTGAAGTACACGGTGGAGAACACCCGTGTGGAGGAGAAGACCGACTACGAGAAGCTCACCATCGAGGTGACCACCGACGGCAGCATCACGCCGAAGAACGCCCTGCAGGAGGCTGCGAAGATCCTGATCCACCACTTCATGCTGTTCAGCGATGAGCGCATCAGCCTGGACGTGGAGGAGCGCAGCGGCGTAAGCAGCAGCGATGTGGAGGAGTTCGACGAAACGAGCCTGCACATGCGCCAACTGCTGAAGACCAAGCTGGTGGACATGGACCTGAGCGTACGTGCCCTCAACTGCCTGAAGGCAGCGGACATCGAGACCCTGGGCGACCTGGTCTCCTTCAACAAGAACGACCTCCTGAAGTTCCGCAACTTCGGCAAGAAGAGCCTCACCGAGTTGGAAGACCTGGTGGAAAGCAAGGGCCTGAGCTTCGGCATGAACGTGAGCAAGTACAAACTGGACAAGGAGTGATGTAGGGGCGAAGGATCCTTCGCCCGCTACAGCACGACGAACCGCATACGACAATGAGACACGGAAACAAGAACAACGCCCTCGGCCGCAAGAAGGCCCACCGTGGTGCTCTCATGAGCAACATGGCCATCTCGCTGATCGAGCACAAGCGCATTGAGACGACGCTGGCGAAAGCACGCGCACTGCGCCGCTTCGTGGAGCCCTTGATCACCAAGAGCAAGGACGACAGTACGCACAGCCGCCGTCTGGTGTTCACCGAACTGCAGAACAAGGAGGCCACCGCCGCCCTGTTCCGCGACGTGGCACCCAAAGTGGCTACCCGTCCGGGTGGCTACACGCGCATCATCAAGCTGGGCACCCGCCTGGGCGATGCCGCTGAAATGGCCATGATCGAACTGGTGGACTTCAACACGGTGTACACCAAGGAGAAAGCCGCTGGTACCGAGGTGAAGAAGACCCGCCGCAGCCGTCGCCCCGCCGGGGAGAAGGCCGCCGAAACCAAGGCCCCCAAGGCCGAAGGTGGCGACGAAGCCGCGAAGGCCGAGTAAGGTATTCTACGAGAACTGTGTGAAGGGGCGCCGGGAGGCGCCCCTTCATCGTATGCGATGGCCTTGGACCTTGGTGATACTGAGACTAGCCATTGCGGTCAACATAGGCAACAACGGCACAATGAACCTCCTGCTCCATTCATCGTGCGCAAGGCCCATGAGCTTAGTGTGTGCAACAGGATCATGGCCGCGATCAATTGGACCAACGGGTGTTTGAGCCAACGCCAAAGTCCACGGATCGCCAATCGGTACAACAGCATCCAAACACGAACTTGAAAGTTGAGGGCCTTGGAGAAATATCCCTGTGATAAGTTGTAGAGCGAGGTGATCCTCCGCATGCCGAGCCCAAACCGATCATTCAGTCCATGACGCTGGATTAGAAAGGACTGTGCTGCCAGAATGCTGCTGCCCTCGAACTCGGCGAGGGCGCCGGGGTCTTCGGCGATGCCGGCGATCACGTGGGTATCCACGATGGGTTCCAATTGCGGGGCACGGATGCCCGGCAGGCTACTTCGCTCCAATGCCCGAGGGCAGTTCACGACATCGATCCGTCACGGCTTGGTCCGAGCCCGCCGCTTGCTGCAATCGTCTTCGTGATGATCCAACTTCAACTTGGAGGCCGATGGCGAGTGAAGTCCGCTCGGAATGTGCCGTTTGGGTGCCATTGCCGCAGCCGCGAGCAGGATGACAACGGGAAGCAGCGGGGCCAAGAACCTGCCACCCCATTCATCGTAGGTAAGGCCGACAAGCAGGATGTTGAGCGCTAGCACGGTGGCAAGAGTCTTGTGCGTATCCCGCTTGTCCCGCCACAAACCCCAAAGAGCCAAGGGGTACAGTGCTATCAATGGCGCCACCAGGGCATTGTGCGCTATGGAGAACCAAGGTCGCGTGGGGTTGAACAGCGAGCCGATCCGGCGTCCCACTAGGCAGGTCCAGCCCACCGGTCCTCGATCGGCCAATACCGTGGCTTGTATGTCTGCTAAGCTGCGCACACTGGGGGATAGCGTAGCATCAGGCCGTTCCGGGAATCCGAGCACCACATGCTGCTGCACCATGCCTTGCAGTTGGTCGCGTGGTAGCACCGGCGCGAATAGCATGATCAGTGCTAGGCCTATGATCGCTACCCACCGAAGCGGGCCAGCACCACAGCGCAATAGCAACACAGGCGCCACGAACAGCGCACCGGTGGGCCGGGTAATGAGTACCATACACGCCAGCAGCACCAGAGAAGGCGACCAAAGCCTGTCGCGAAAAGCACGTTCCATGAAAAGCACGGTAAGCGGGATGAACAGGCCTTCGCTGTAAAAGGAAAGCACCCATTGCTGCACAGGGTAGGATAGCAGGTACAGGGCCGCGGCCGTGCGACCCACCCATGCCTCGCTGCCGGAGTGTATTACCATCCGTTCAATGGCCCGCGCTGCGAGCAGCCCCAGAAACACCTGCATCAGCACAGCCAGCTCAGGCATGCCCACAGCGGCGAAAGGCATTAGGAAGAACACATATCCGCTGTAGAGCCGGTAACGGACGAGCAGGTCGTCGGTGTCACACTGGAGCATGTCCTTTGCTGCTCCTAAATACTTCAGCGCCTCCTTGTCGTCCGCGATGCCGTGCTTCGCGAAGAGCATCGCGAGCAGCAGCAGGTGCAGGCCCAATAGCAAACGGAAAGCATGAGCGTTGCCCAGCCATGCGGTGATCGGGCGGACCATTCGCGAAAGGTAGCGATCCGTTATCAACAGCTGTGGACGATCGGCCGGCGTGCCTTCCTGTTGTGCGGGTATCTTTGCACCCCGAACAAAGCCTAGAATAAGCATGCTCGTTAGCCAGCGCCCCGAAGCCGTCCTGTTGCTCGCCGATGGAACGCTTTTCAGGGGCCGCGCGATCGGTGCTCCGGGGATCACCGTCGGGGAGATCTGCTTCAACACCGGCATGACCGGCTACCAGGAGATCTTCAGCGATCCCAGCTACACGGGGCAGATCATGACCATGGCTTCGCCGCACATCGGCAACTATGGCGTGAAGGAAGGGGAGGAGGAGAGCGGCAAGCTCACCATCGCCGGGCTGGTGGTGAAGAAGTTCAGCGAGGTGTGGAGCCGCACGGGTGGCACGGGTTCGCTGGACGACCACCTCAAGGCACAGGGCATCACGGGCATCAGCGACATCGATACCCGCAAGCTGGTGCGCCACATCCGCGACAACGGCGCGCAGAACGCCCTGATCAGTAGCACCGAGATGGACCTCGAAACGCTGCGCGCCAGGTTGGCCGATGCGCCCAGCATGGAAGGCCTGGAGCTGAGCAGCACGGTGAGCACCAAGGAGGCTTACGAAGTGGGCGTGGCCGATGCGGCCTTCCGGGTAGCACTCGTTGACTTCGGCGTGAAGCGCAACATCGAACGCTGTCTGGTGGAGCGTGACTGCCTGGTGCGCGTGTTCCCCATGAGCACTCCCGTGAACGAGATACTGGCCTGGAATCCGAACGGATTCCTACTGAGCAACGGTCCCGGCGATCCCGGCGCCATGCCTACCAGCGTGGAATTGGTGAAGGCCGTGGTGGCGAGCGGACTACCCGTGTTCGGCATCTGCCTGGGCCACCAGTTGCTGGCTGAAAGCATG
>JBIIYD010000084.1:0-11240 GCA_044347005.1 Flavobacteriales bacterium
AATTGGCCAAGGCCCGAAGAATGCTCCAACAGAAGATCCACGTAAAGACACACCATGTCCCATCAGGAACAACATCCGCTTGACGAGCGCTTCAGACAGGTGCTGCAGCACGCCGAAGTCACGCCCCCACCGGCCGTGTGGGAGGCCGTGAAGAGGGCCCGCGACGGCGGCAGGCGCAAAGCCGGTTGGTGGCGCTGGTCCTTCCCTGCGCTGGCCGTCCTGTTGTTCACAGGGCTCACGGCCACCTACTTCGCAATGCGTACACCAAGCACCGTGGAAGAGCAGGCCGAAGGCTTGGCCACCGACCATGGAACTTCGCAAGAGCAACTGCTCATTGCCGACGCGGACATGCAGGAAGGTTCCACGGCTGCCGTTATTTCTGTGGCCGATGAACGTTCCCCGACCACGACGGACCGAACAGAAGCGAAGAAGGGGCCGGATGCGTACAGCACGACCAAGCCGGCCTCTGCAAAGTCGACCTCACCAGCACCGAAGGACTATGAACGGCCGGCCTACGGTGGAACACAAGCGTACGCCGCCGGAGATAGAGGGTCTTCTTCTGCGTCGAGCGGACCACTGACCGCGAACGTGGCGTTCGACCCCACCGTCCCGAACCCCACGGAAAGCCCCGCCGCCGATGACCTTTTGGCGAAGACCGAACCCGCTGTGATCCTTGTTCCTGCCGATGACCGCGGTGTGGATCGACTGCTGGTCCGGGTGCCGGGGCTGCAGTACACCACGCCTGCTGCGTTGCCGAATTCGGCCCCCAAGCCAGCGGCCTACCTCTTGCCCCACGGCGAATGGTGGCTTGCTCCGGTAGTGGGGGTCTATAGCGTCCACGATCAATGGCGCGGCGATGACCAGAACTTGGTCCAGGCCCTTGATCAGGCCACTGGAACCACGACCGCTTGGGCCTTCGGGCTTGCAGCCGGTCGACAATGGCGCAGTGGTTTCGGTTTGTCCACCGGCCTGTTCACGGAGCGCTCGGAAAGTCAGCTGTACCACAGTGATACGCGGGTGCAGGTGGAGCAGGAGATCACCACCTACCTCGTCACCCTCAACACCCAGGTTTTCGTGAGCGATGCGGATACCATTACGACCGTGATCACGGACGACCGCAGCAGTTCCGGGGTGCAAAGCCGTACGGCCTGGCGTGTTCCGGTCGACCTCCACAAGCGCTGGTCGCTGGGACGTTGGCAGCTCGGCCTTCACGGCGGCTTCGCTTTGGAGTGGACCACCGCAGAGGGTGCCACCCTGATCGCGGCCGATGCGGAAGGCGGGCTCGTAGCTGCCGACCCCGGTGCGGCCGAGTTGCGTGCGCGCTACCCTACGGCCTTGCTGGGCAGTGTGGGGGCCGAACTCGGTTGGATGCTCAACGAACGCTGGACCCTGTGGGTGGATCCGGTCTACATGGGCGGGCTTTCAGCCCTGTCCCCCACATCGGATGCCTACACCCTGCCCCAACGCTGGGGCCTGCAATTCGGCCTGGCCCACCATTTCCTTCCTTCGCGCTCCAAATGACCATGTTGCAACGGATCCTTTTCCTGCTTCTCGCGTTCGGTGGCTTGCCCGCCAGCGCGCAGCTCCACCAAGACCCGCGCGATGCCATGGATGACGGCACCTGGCAGGGCTGCGATGCCTCGCTGGTGGTCGACTTCGCGGACACCTTGCTGGGCAACCTCACCTACCGCTTCGACCCGCTCATTGCCCCGGGCAACACGGCGCCCTATTCCAACGTGTGGAGCGTTTTCGACGGCCAGACCTTCCAGGAGTACTTCGTGGATACGCTTACCTACACCTTCCCTTTTCCGGGGGAGCACGTGGTCTGCCTCACCGTCAACGCGACCGATCAGTTCACCCAGGCGCCGTGCAGCACGGTCACCTGCCACTTCGTGGATATCCTGCAGGATGCGTCCTGTGCCGAACTGGTCGTTGATTTCACCATCGCTTCGGTCTCCGGGCAGGAGGTCGTCTTCGAGGACCTCTCCAGCTTCCCCGGAGGCATTGTGCAACAGGCCTGGCAGTTCGGCGATGGTTCAACGAGCATCGCCTCATCACCCGGCTACACCTTCACAACACCAGGACCGCACGAGGTCTGTTTGTCGGTGGTGGGTGCGCCGCCGGTGGGCTGCATCGGGCGCCTGTGCCAATGGTTGTACCTGGGCCCCGCACCCGTGGAATGCGAACTGCTCTTTACCCCCGGCTTTGTGCTGGTGCAGGACATGGGCATGGTGGGTGTGTTGGACACCTCCATCACTTCGGGGATGAACAAGAGCACCAGTTGGGACTTTGGCGACGGCAGCCCGGTGGAGGTGGGCCGCTTCGCGATACACGTCTATGACCAACCCGGCTTCTACAACCTGTGTTCCACGGTAAAGACCTGGGGCCCCCTGTTGGCGGACACCTGCGTGAACACCCTGTGCAAGGACGTCTGGGTGGAACCCCTACTCGGTATCGAAGGCAATGCCCAAGAGCTGGATGGCCTCTTGGCCCGGCCCATACCCTTCAGTGATCGTTTGTTGGTCGGCGGTTTGCCTCCGGGTCTGATAACGGTTGAAATACTGGATGTGCAAGGCCGATCGTTGTACCAACGAGCGATCTGGACCGCTGGCGAAACCGAGCTACAGCTTGCTACCTTTGTAGCTGGGGTCTATCTGCTGCGGGTTTCCCAAGGTGATTCGCGGGGCGTGATCCGGGTGTTGAAGGAGTAGGGATGGCCTACTTAGTGCGAGAATTTTGAAATGCAAAATTCAGAATGACAAACAAAAGAGCTAAAATCATTGTTGGCATTGATTCTTCCATTTTGCTTCTGCTTTTCATTTTATTCTGGCTTGGATATGTCAAGGGAATCTCGCTTCAAGGCAGATGGATTGAACGAATATTGTGTATCCTGTTTGTGTCAATTTCTATCGCGGGATTAGTTCAATTCAGAGAATCGAATTTCAAAAAATATAGAAAATTGATTATTGCTAATCTATTGATTCCTTTAGTATCATTATTGGCAACAATATTTATATCTCCCGTATTGACCTTTCATATCGTTCTGTTAGTGGGGTTTGGTCTTCTTACAGATAACGAAGCAATCTTTAGAAATGATAACTATAGCATCAGGAAATCATTTTCATTATCGACAAACTCAAGTTATGACGTAATATCGAATAAAGGCATACTTGAAGTTAAGGTAAGTGAGTTTTACAGCGACATGGATTTAACGAACGTAAAAATAAATATAGATAATGATTTGATTTTGATTCAGAATCAATCTGAAATTGAAGAATATAGAATAGAATAATGAGTTTAGTGAAACTCATTTCGCATTGGAATGTTGCATGGTTGCGAACTTAACAAAACAGGGCGGACCCCACTGGCCCGCCCCGCTCATGTCTCGTGTCGCTCAGCGGCCTTATTCCACCGCCGTGTTCTTGCTGTCCAGCACACGGTAGTCGGCAAGCACCACTTCAGAGGTCGTTCGCTTTTCGCCCTCCTTGTTCTCGTAGCTGCGGTGTACCAGGCGGCCTTCCACCAGAAGTCCGCTGCCTTTGCCCACTTGCCCGGCCAGGCGTTCGGCCTGTTTGCCCCACACCACGATCGGGTGCCATTCGGTGTTGTCCTTCCACTGGCCATCGGTGGTCTTGTAGCGTTCGTTGGTGGCCAAACGCAAACGCAGCATACGCTTGCCGTTGCCCACGTCCTTCAGTTCGGGGTCTGCGCCGAGGTGTCCGATCAGTTGCACTTTGTTGTTCATCGAGGTATTCATGGCGGTTGGTTTTAGGGGTTTGTTCGTTTTGATCGTGGCAGTGTTCGCCGCATTGCCGCTGCAAAGGAGGGTGGGTCCCGATGCCGCATTCGGTCAGTAGTCGTTTACAGGCGTTCATAAGTGCTTGCAAGCATTTGTTTTGCGGCTCTGGCCCGATCGAAATGCTTCCGACGCTGGGGCTTGGAATTGCCTTTCTTCTATCTTTAGCCGCCTTTCCGAAAGGCTACCGATCCAACAGGAAACCCGCACGACGAATGAGCTCGAAAACGAACAAGATCCTGGTCCCAACGGACTTTACGAAAGTGGCCGACAGCGCCATGAGCCATGCCTTGAACCTCGCCGGCCACACGGGTGCCGAGGTATACCTGTTGCACGTGGTGCCCAAGCAGGCCGAAGTGGACGATGCGCGCCGCAAGCTGGAGATCGAAGTGGAACGCGCCCGCAAAATGGGGAGCAGCCCCGTGCACATGCTCGTGCGTGTAGGGTCCATCTTCGAGGACATCGGCGATGCTGCTGCGGAGATCGATGCGTCCTTGATCATCATGGGCACCCACGGCATGCGCGGCATGCAGTTCCTGACCGGTAGCCGGGCCCTGCGCGTGATCACCAGTTCCCCCGTTCCCTTTATCGTGGTGCAGGAGCGGTCCATCAAGGAAGGCGGTTACGATTCCATCGTGGTGCCGCTGGACCTGCACAAGGAGACCCGGCAGAAGCTCACCATCGTGGCCGACATGGCCAAGACCTTCAACAGCAAGGTGCACCTGCTGGTGCCCAAGGAGGACGATGAGTTCCTGCACAAGCAGTTGGTCAACCACATCAAGTTCGCCAACCAGTACCTGGACGAGCGCGGCATCCAGCACGATGCTACGATTTCCGAGGAGGACAGCAACGACTTCGTGAAGGCCGTGGTGAAACACGCCATCAAGGTGGACGCCGACCTCATCGCCATCATGAACCTTGCGCAGGGCAACATCTTCGGGGTGCTCGGCGTGCCTTACGAGCAGGAGATCATCACCAACGAGGCGGAGATCCCGGTGATGTGCATGAATCCCAGGGAGACCGGAAAGGGCGGCGGTTGGTCCTTCCAGTAGGACCCGTAGCACGAGGATCGGGATCGGACAGCGGCCGTTAGGCCCGCATGCCGATCACCAGGATATCATCGACCTGTTCGTGGGCGCCGCGCCAATGGTTGAAGGCTTCCTGTAGGCCTTTGCGCTGGTTTTCGGCCGGCAGGGTGCTGATCTCCACGAGCAGTTCCCGGAATCGGCGGTACATGAACTTCTTGCCCTTGGGACCACCGAACTGGTCGGCATACCCATCGGAGAAAATGTACACCATGTCGTTGGGCTCCAGTTGGATGACGTGGTCGTGGAACGAGCCTGGCTCCAAGGCCATGCTGCCGATGGCGTTCTTGTCCGGGTCGAAGCGCATCAACTGCCCTGCACGAACGATATAGAGCGGGTTGTTGGCACCGGCGAATTCGAGTTCGAGCGTCGCCGGGTCGAACACGCACAGGGCCATGTCCATGCCGTCGCGAACCAGGTATTGTTCGCGGTCCTTGTGCAGCGCATCGTAGGCGATGCGGTTCAGTTCGATGAGCACGTCCGAAGGCTTATGTCGCCCGCGCTCCTTGATCACCTGGTTGAGCCCGTTGTATCCGATCAGGCTCATGAACGCACCCGGCACCCCATGGCCGGTGCAGTCCACGGCCGAGAACAGGACCTTGGATCCTACTCGGTCCACCCAGTAGAAGTCGCCACTGACGATGTCCTTGGGCCGGTAGTAAACGAAAGATTCGGGCAGCAGCTCCTTGATCCGCCGGTCCGGTGGCAGGATGGATTCCTGCAGCCTTTTGGCGTAGCGGATGCTGTCGGTGACGTTGTTGTAGAGCTCCACCACCTTGCGGCTCTGCCGTTCCACCTCCTCTTTCTGCCGCACCACTTCCTCGGTGCGCTCCAGCACCTTCATTTCCAGCACGCGTTCCCGTTGGCCGAGCTCGTCGCGCATCTTCAGCAGGGCATGCCCGAGCACGTCCTCCTCGCTCATGGGTTGGTAGTCGGCTTCGAAGTCACCGGCGGCCACGGCGTGCGAGAATTCCGTGGTGCGTTTCAACCCTTGTACCAGGGAGGTCAGCGCCTTGCTCATATCGCCGATCTCGTCGTTGGTGGTGCGCACGGTGGTGCTGGGGAAGATCCCCCGGCCGAGGCTCAGGAGCACGCTGCGCAGCCGTTGAACGGGGGTAACGATGCCGCGCACGATCAGGATGGCCACGAACAGACCCACCACCACCAGACCGATACCCAGGTACAGGACGAAGAACTTCAAGGAGTCGAAGCTTCGGATCATGCTTCCGCCCAATGCCTTGCGTTTCTGTTCCTGCAGGTCCAGCAAGGCATCCAGGTCCGCAAGCACCTTGGAGGTCTGTTGGTCCAATGGCCCTCCTTCCTCCGCCAGGTCGTTCCGCTCCATGTGGATGAAAGGGTCACTGTAGCTCTCCAGGTCGGGCAACAGGGCCTTGATCCGCTCGTGCAGTACGAACAACTCCTGCATGTCCGCAGTGACCTTGCTCATCAAGGCCACTTCCTCCTGGTCCCAGCCCACCATGAGGGTATCGATCCGGTCCAGTAGTTTGGGCAGCTCCTGCGTGGTCAGGTCCACCAAGGAGGTCTTTTCCGGCGCATCGGCCCGGCTTTCGAGCAAGGCCCAGTGCTTGATGAGCATGTGCGAGCTCACCGTGAGGTTTCGCAAGCGCACCAAGGCATCCACCGAAGGCGAATAGACCTCGTTGATCTCCTCGTTGATCTCCCGGCTGCCTTCCAGCGATCGGTTGGTGAGCAGCACCACCACCAAGGCGAAGAAGATGAACAGGCCGAAGCCCATCCCGATCTTGCGTCCGATGGTCATTCTTAGCGCCATGGCCTTCGGCTATCGGTCTTTTTCGTCGCCGGGCAGCTCTTCGAAGAGCTGGCGGTAACGGTCGGCGTTCTCCTGGTCCTGGAGGCTGTAGTAGATCCCTTCCAGCCCCAGCAGCGTTTCGCGCCTTCCGGGGTTCATGGTATGGGCCTTCAACATGTAAGGCAGGGCCAGTTGGAAGAACTCCCGGCTCGCTTCCTGGATCTGCTGGATGCTGGGGATGTCGTCATCGGCACTGATGCTGCGGATCCGGTATACGCCACGGTTGTAATAGAGGGTCGCCAGGTTGTAGTTGGCGCCATAGTTCTCGGGGTCCAGTTCCAACACGACCTTGAAGGTGGCCACGGCTTTTTCGAACCAGGTGGTATCGGTGCGGTCCTGGCCGAAGCGCTTGGTGTACAGGGTGCCCAGCGCATTGTTGAACTCCACTTCCCGGGTGTCCAGTTTTGCAGCGGGGTCCACGCGCAAGGTGGCCTCCTTGTATTTGGCGAAGAGCGAGCGTGCCCGCTGGTCGTTGAGTTCGTTGAGCGCCTTGGCCGCATCGTTGAAGTAGGTGCGCGTGAGGTAGTCGTAGGCCTGCAACGCGTTTTCGCGGTAGGTGCTGTCCTTGTCGAAGGTGATGCAGGTGAACAGGCTGCCCACGGCCTCATCGCGCAACACGTCCGCATCGGGCCCCAATGGTGCGGCCTTGTAGATGTCCTTGTAGATGTATCCGCGCACCAGCCAGGCATCGGGGTCCTCGATGTGGTCCGCACTGCGCACGGCCTTGTCGATGGCGGTCCGTGCGGTGACCAGGTCCCCGGCCTGGTAGCTGCGCAAGGCCTCCACCAGCGCATCGGTCTGCGCGGGCAGCAGCGCTGTGCTCAGCGCTGCAAGGACGGCTATGACGATGCGTACGATCATCTCAATCGGTCACGCGGTGTGCGAGGTTCTTCAGGGTCGATCCCACCACCAATCCGTGCTTCTGGGCGTTGCCCATGCTCAGTTCGTACTTCAGCAGGTTGTCGATCTTCACGAAGTTCACGATGGCGCCATCGTCCAGTGCGCCGGAATACTCGGTCACCACCATGGTGGGCTTGCCCTGCAGGTTCTTGTAGATCTCCGGCAGCAGGGGGAGTTCCGTGCGGCCCACGAAGAGGATGTGGCAACGTTCGACCTGTGCGCTGCGGCGCAGTTTCCGGATCTCGATCGGCTGTTTGCCGATGGTCCGCGTCGCATACTGCTTGATCAGTTCCTGGTAGAGGTTGGGACCGCCGATCAGGCCGATGATGAAGTTGCCCTCACGCATGCCTTGGTCCTTCCACTCCACCAGTTTGGCGATGTTGTACAGGTAGTTGGCCTGCAGGATGGCGGTGGTGTCCTTGTCCACATCGCGCTGCTGCTGTACCGAGCACAGCAGCAGGGGCGCCATGACCAAGGCCATGCGAAGTATGCGTGACAGCCTGTTGTGCACGGTATGGCCTTGCGGTGCCGGAATGTGATGCCCGACCCGGCCATTAGCCGATCTCATGCCAATATGGTCGAGCACACTACAAAGAAAACCCCATGGGATCGGCTGTGCCGTGGCTTTGGACGCTCATCTGTCCACGATCGGCTGTTCACGTGAACCGGTCCTTTCCCAGTGGATCGATCAGCGTCCCAAGGGATGGGCCAGGGTGATCGTCTTCTTGTACGTCTCCACATTGCCCGCCAGATCGTACACCTCGAGCAATACGATGTACGCGCCCACACGGGCCTTTCCGCCCCCTTCCATAAGCCCGTCCCACGCGATGGCCCCCTCGGTGCCGAGCAGCAGGTTCTCCATCAGCTTCCGCATTTCGCGCCCAGTGGCGTCGAATATGCTGAGGTTCCCCACAAAGCCCGGCTGATCGAAGCGGTACACGATCGTGAGCACGTCCTGGTATCCATCGTTGTCCGGCGAGAAGATGGCAGGATCGATGGTGAGCGAGCCGGTAGGCTCGGGCGCGCTGGCATACTGGGAGTTCAGGTAGCCCGGGGTTGCCCTGCCGGCCAGGTCCGAGGCGGTCTGCCAATTGGTGGCGTCGCTGCTCGGCCGCTCGGGATCCACCCGTTCCAAGCTGTATCCTTCCGGGTTGTTCACCAGGGTGAAGTGCAGGTCGTCGCTGTAGCGGAACAGGTCCAAGGTGCTGCCGTCGGGTGCCAGCAGCACCACCGTGCCTTCATCGTTGTTGTAGCTGGGCAGGTCCGTTTCCACGAAACGATCGCTCCGGCTTCGCGGGTAGGTCGCACCGGTGTTCTGGGCGTTCTCCGTCAGCAGTGCGTACTCGCCGGGCAGCAGCAACAGGGCGGAAGTGATCGGTGTGGCGTTCGCAATGACCCCGTCCGTTTCGTTCGCCATCCGCCATCCGGCAAGGCTCAGGGTCTTGTCCGAACGGTTGTAGAGTTCCACGAAGTCACTGCCACTGCCGATGGGGTCGTACAGCACTTCGTTGATGACCACATCGCCCACCTCCACAGGCTCGGGCAAAGCGAAGCTCAAGGTATTGGCACTGCCGATCGAATTACCTGCGCAGTCGCTAACGCCCTCCACCACGATCGTGTACAGGGTGCCCACTTCCAAGGGCGTTCCCAAGGTCAGCGCCACACCGTTGGGGGCCGTAACGGCGACGCCGGTCACCTCCACGAAGGGTGCTATGTCGTACGTGGCGCTCGATAGGCTGGAGGCATCCATGGACTCGGTAAAGAGCAGCCCGATGGTGGTGGGGCCGTTGACCACCACGGAGCCCAGCGCCGGTGCGGAAACGTCCGGAACGATGGCGAACACGCTGTTCTGCACGCCCGGGGTTCCTCCCGCTGCAGCGTTGCTGGCTTTCCAGTTGGAAGCCCCGCTGCACGGTGCCGTGGGGTCGATCTGTTCCAAGGTCCAACCTCCATCGGCCTTGATGTTGTCCTGGTACCAGGTCACGCCATAGGTCACCGCATCCACCTGCACACCGCTGTTGTCGCGCAGGTCCAAGGCATCCCCCTCGTTGTTCAGCGCGGGCAGGCTTGGCAGCCCCAGCTTGTTGGTGATGGCCGGGAACAAGCCCAGGTTGGATGCCGCCGTCACCAGGACATATGCACCGGGCAACAGGGCATAGGAGGGCATGGCCACGGGAGTGCCACCATCGCTGAAGGTCCAGTCGGCCAGGTCGAAGGTCTTGTCCGTGGTGGCATTGTACAACTCCACGAACTCCACGTCCGGCAGGCCCACCGGTGGTGCAGGGTCGGCCATGATCTCGTTGATGACCACATCGCGGAATGCCGGCACTTCGGGGATGAAGAAGGAAAAGTCCGCCTGGGCGTTCACGCAGGCATTACCGACCAGATCCTCTACGCCGTTCACGGTGATGGTGTAGAGCGTGCCGCTGATGAACGCGGTCGTGCTCGTGAGGCGAACGCCATCGGCGCCCAGCACAGCAGCGGACTGCACGGCCAAGCCGCCGCTTAGGGCATAGTTGGGAACGTTGGTCGCCGTGCCGGGGTCGATCGCCTCATTGAACAGCAGGTCCACTTCGGTGGCTGAAACCGCGGTGGCCGACAACAATGCGGGCGGCGATAGGTCGACCGGGATGGTACCCACGCTGAAGTCGTCGAAGAAGTGGTTGTTGACGGCGGACGCGGCCGTGCTTTGCACCACCAACAGGCCGAAGT
Source organism: Flavobacteriales bacterium (assembly GCA_044347005.1). Classification (GTDB taxonomy): domain Bacteria; phylum Bacteroidota; class Bacteroidia; order Flavobacteriales_F; family PHOS-HE28; genus PHOS-HE28. The sequence continues at coordinate 10,325 of JBIIYD010000084.1, forward strand.
GCGTACCGGTGGGCACTGCGCCATCGTTGGCCGTGCCCGCGCCGGCGAAGGAGCCCGTAGCGCCGTCGTCGAAGAGCAGTGTCCAGTCGTTGGCTGTACTGCGCTCCACACGTATCCGGAACGGATTGCTGGAACTGCTGTTCACGATGCCATCGGGGCTGGCGATCACGGAGGTGTTCACACCGCTCACCCGCTTGAACAGCTCCACCCGGTCCTGCGTGCCCCCGACCCGCACGAACCAACCGTTCTGGACCGCTGCGATGGCCGCATTATCGGCGATGAGGTACACGTCCACGTAGTTGGCCCCACTGGTGGCGAAGCGAAGGTCCATGTACCATTCCCACCGGGCATCGGAGGCCAGTGTGCTGGCCGTGCTCAGTGCGTAGTTGGCGGCGCCGGGGCTGTTGCTCCGCAGGCGTTGGTCGCCATTGTCGTCGACCACGGTGAACAAGCCATTGTCGCCGCTCCAGGCGGGGGCGTTCGTGAGGTCGCCATCGCTGAAACCGTCCGTGAACTGGGCCGATGCAGCATGTGCCAGGCCTGCCCAAAAGGAAATGTGGACGAGGGTTCGAAGTAGCCGTGGCATAGCTGGGGTCAGGGTGTGAAAGGTAGTACTTTCGGCTCCCGTACCACGTTAACCCAAGGTCATGAAAGTTGCTGTTGTGGGCGCCACCGGACTGGTCGGCGGTGTGATGTTGAAAGTGCTCGAAGAGCGCCGCTTCCCGGTGGAGGAGTTGATCGCTGTGGCCAGTGCCCGCAGCGTCGGTAGCACCGTGCGTTTCCAAGGGCGCGATATCCCGGTGGTCGGCATGGAAGAGGCCATCGCCCGCAAACCCGATATCGCCTTGTTCTCGGCGGGTGGAGCCACCTCCTTGGAATGGGCTCCGCGCTTTGCCGAGGTGGGCTGCACCGTGAT
>JBIIYD010000085.1:0-11112 GCA_044347005.1 Flavobacteriales bacterium
TTCATGTTGCCTTCCTGCTTCACGTCCAGCTTGTCCTTGGTGTTCTGCAGGCGGCTGGTGAACTCGGCCTCGAAGCTGGTCCAGCCCTTGGCCTGGGCCATCAGCTTGTCTACGATCGCCTTGCTTTTGGGGTCGTCCTGGGCCGTGGCGGTGAGGGCGGTGGAAAGGACGGCGAAGAGGAGGATGAACAGGTGCTTGGTCATGGTGCTAAGGTAGCTTGGTCGTCGCTTGGCAAAGCATGTGCCGGATGTGTGCCGCGCAGCAAAAGGGGCGATCGTCGGGGTGCGGTGGGTACGATGTGCCCGGTAGCGGGGCCAGGGATGCGCTGCCCCGTCACTTGGCGGGCTTGGGGCTGAGCATGGTGCCGGTGCAGTTGGGCATGCCGCACTTGCAGGCCCAGATCTTCAGGAGCTTCTTGGTGTACGGCACATCGAACTCGAAGCCGTAGTTGTAGGTGATCTCTTCGCCGGGCTCGATGTTGCGCAGGGCCTCGATGATGATCTTGTCCTTCTTCAGCTTGCCGCTCTTGTGGGCGTGTACGAACGCGATGGCGTTGGGCGCGCAGCTGTGGTTGATCCACCGGGCCGCATTGCCCTTCTCGTTGGCGTTCACGATCCACTTCTCGTTGAGCGAGAAGAGGAAGGTGTGGCCCGTTTCCAGGTCCTTGTAATGCTTGCGGTCGGCTTCGGCATGGCTGATCAGCTTGCCTTTGTATTCCACGATCGCTTCCCCTTTCGGGATGGCCTCGGTGGCGAACACACCGCTGCCGTGGATGGGCGAATTACGCCGCTCGTACTTCTTTGCCATGGGGCCGCAAAGAAAGGGCAAAGACAGCCTTCGCCCCCAATGCCGCCCCGAACGGCTTCGACCCATAGGTCGTCCCGAACGGTTTCTACCCATATGCCGTCCCTAACGGCTTCTACACACATGCCGTCCCTAACGGGACTGACCATGTCACGTCCCTATCGGTTTCTACCCATATGCCGTCCCTAACGGCTTCTACCCACATGTCGTCCCTCCGGGACTCTCTTGGGCAACGGCATTTATCTGCGTCCATCTGCGCAATCTGCGGTTCGCATTTCGCATTATTCGGTGTTCATCGGAGAGATCTGCGGTTCGCATTTCGCATTTGATGTCGCCGCAAGGCGCATCCCGATCACATCCACGCCCGCAGGGCGCGCATCCCCCGTTCAAACCCTGTCCCCCAACACATCCGCCGCTTTCCGCGCCACCCGTATCCCGATGGCCACGCCCATGCCGCCCAGCCCCGCCGCGACGGATACCCGCTCCGTTCTCCGCTCCACCAAGGGTGTTTTACCCGCACTGCGGAAACCCATGATACCGCTCCACCGATGTGCGATGCCGAAGGAACTTTCCGGCAGGATCACCTCGCGCAACATCTTCTCCAAGGCCTCCTGGATCACGGGGGTGCATGCCTCACGGTCTGTGCTTTCCGCGGCGAAGTCCAGGTTGCGGCCACCGCCGATGAGCACGGCGCCCTGGTAGTCGCGGTAGTAGTAGAATCCCTGGTCAGCGTGGAAGGTGCCCCGCAAACGCAAACCATCGATGGGGGTGGTCACCATCACCTGTCCGCGTGCGGGTTGCACATCGATGCCCGGCAGCAGGGCAGGAGCAAGTCCGTTGGTGGCGATGAGCACCTGGCTGGCGCGCACTTTGCTTCCATCGGCAAGCGCGAGTTCCACGTCCTGCCCGTTCTCCTGAAGTTGCTTGACCTCCGCCGATGTTCGCACCAGCACCCCTTCGCCCTGGCATTTGCCCAGCAGCGTGCGCATGAGCGCCCCGCTGTCCAAAGCACCTTCGAGCTCGGTACGCACCAGATGCCCGATGCCGCCCAGTCCGTTGCGGGCCACCCCGTCATCGTCCCAGCGGAACACGGTGCTGCCGAAGATGTCGTGCAAGGCGCCGTTGAGGGCATCGAACCTTTCGGCCACCAGCGTGTACGTAGGATCATGCGCTGGGAAGACCTCATGGCCGCCCGTGGCTTCGAAGCCGATGGCGGCATCGCCCAGCTCGGCGCGCAACTCGCGGAGCCCCGTCCAGCGCTCCTCCACGCGCTCCAGCGCCCGGGTCAAGCCCTCGTTGTCGATGTCCGCCAGCAACTCGCTGGGGCTGCCGAAGCAGGCGAAACCCGCGTTCTTTACGCTGGCACCGGCGGGGAATGCCCCCCGTTCCAGCACGCACACATGATGATGCGGGTATCGCCGTTTATGGAACAGGGCCGTGAAAAGGCCGGTGATGCCGGCGCCCACCACGACCACATCACAATGCCCATGGAAGTGCCGTTGTTCCCAGATGCTCCACATGTTCCAAACAGGTCGATGGGGCGGTTGGCACACCGACCCGGTAAAGATCCCTTAATTTGCGATCATCTATGAGGCTCCTGAAGTACCCGAAGCGCATTCCGGTCAAGTTTACGACCGGCATCCGGACCCTTCGCACGCTGCTGCTGCTGGTGCCGGCCCTTCTGGCAATGCCCCTGTGGGCGCAGCTGGACAACGTGATGGTGTACGGCACGGTGAAGGACATGTCCACCGCGAAGAAGCTGGACGGGGTCACCATCACCGTGTTCAAGAACGGAAGCAAGCTCATGGACGCCATGAGCAATGCCAGCGGTAAGTACGAGGTGAGCCTGGACTATGGTGCCGAGTTCAAGGTGCAGTGCTCCAAGCCGGGATTCATCGGCAAGAACATCACCATCGATACCCGCAACATTCCGGAGGAGGAGCGCTTGGGCGGCCACGGCATGAACATCGACTTCACGATGATGGCCGAGATCCAGGGCGTGGACTACTCCATCCTGAACGAACCCTTCGGCAAGGCCAAGTACGTATCGGCCAGCGGCAACTTCGAGTGGGACATGGAGTACACGGCCCGCATGCGCGACGCCCAGGCCCGCTTGCTGAAGGAGTACGAGGACCGCAAGAAGCGCGAAGGCAATGCCGAGGCCGAATACGCCAAGGCCATGGAGCAGGGTGTGGCGGCCATGACCGCCAAGGACTTCAAGAAGGCCATCGCCTCCTTCACCACCGCGTTGGAAATGAAACCCGCCGACCCGATGGCCACGGCCAAGCTCAGCGATGCGCGCATGCAGATGGAGAGCCTGGAGGGCGAGCGTAAGCTGGAAGAGCAGTACGCGGCATTGATCAAGGAAGCCGACGCCCTGTTCACCAAGAAGAGCTACCCCGAGGCCAAGGCCAAGTACGATGCGGCCAGCGACCTGAAGATGGCCGAGGCCTACCCGAAGCAGCGCATCCGCGAGATCGATACCATTTTGGAGGAGTTGGCGAAGAAGGCCGAAGAGGAGCGCAAGGCCAAGGAACTGCTGGCCAAGTACCAGGCCGCCATTACGGCCGCCGATGCCGCCATGAAGGCCGAGAAGTGGGACGATGCCACGGCCAAATACACCGAGGCCAGTGGCCTGAAGCCCGAGGAGCAGTACCCCAAGGACCAGTTGGCATACATTGCCACCAAAAAGGCCGAAGCGGCGAAGAAGGCCGAGGAGGAGCGCCTGGCCAAGGAGCTGCTAGCCAAGTACCAGGCCGCCATAACAGCTGCCGATGCAGCGTTCAAGGGAAAGAAGTGGGACGATGCCACGGCCAAGTACAACGAGGCCTTGGCGCTGAAGCCGGAAGAGAAGTATCCGAAGGACCAGTTGGCGGCCATCCTCGTCCAGAAGGACGAAGCCGCCAAGAAGGCCGAAGAGGAGCGCCTGGCCAAGGAGCTGCAGGCCAAGTACCAGGCCGCCATCACCGAAGCGGACGCAGCGTTCAAGAGCGCATCGTACGAGGTGGCCACCACCAAGTACAACGAGGCCAGCACGCTGAAGCCGGCGGAGCAGTACCCCAAGGACCAGCTTGTAGCCATCCGCAAGAAGCTGGACGAACTGGCGAAGAAGGCCGAGGAAGAACTGAAGGCCAAGGAGATCGACGCACGCTACCAGGCCTTGGTGTCGGAAGCGGATGCCGCCTTCGCTGCAGAGCGGTGGGACGATGCCATCGGCAAGTACACCGAAGCAGGTACCGTGAAGCCTGCCGAGAAGTACCCGAAGGACCAGTTGACAGCGATCCAGAAGAAGAAGGACGAGCTGGCGAAAAAGGCCGAAGACGAGAAGAAGCAGCGTGAGCTGGACGAACGCTACCAAGCCGCACTGACCGCCGCGGACGCTGCGTTCGGCAAGGAAGAGTGGGATGCGGCCAAGGCCAAGTACACCGAGGCCGCGGTCATGAAGCCCACGGAGCGCTACCCCAAGGACCAGATCACGGCCATCGCCCAGCGCATCGCCGAGGCCGAAGCCCGGAAGAAGGAGGAGGAACTGAAAGCGCGGTACGACGGCATCGTTGCCGCTGCCGACGCAGCCTTCGCCAAGGAGGAATTCGCTGCTGCCAAGACCAAGTACCAGGAGGCCTTGCAGGTGAAGCCGACGGAGAAGTATCCGAAGGACCGCATCGCAGCGGCCGATGCCGCCATAGCGGCCTTGGCGGCGAAGGCCGAGGAGGAGCGCAAGGCCAAGGAGCTGGCCGCCCGCTACACCGAACTCATTGCCCGGGCGGACAAGGCCTTCGACGGCGAACAGTGGTCGGCAGCCCTCAACGACTACAAGGACGCCCTCCAATTGAAACCGGAGGAAGTACACCCGAAGACGCGCATCCGGGCCATCGAGCAGAAGATGGACGCCGCGGCCCAGGCCAAGGCCGAGGAAGAGCGCTTGCTGCGCGAGGCACAGGAGCGCGACAAGCGCTACACCGACCTCGTGACCGCGGCCGACAAGGCTTTCGGCGGCAAGGACTACACTGCGGCCGAGAGCAAGTACAAGGAGGCGCTGGAGGTGAAAGCCGGGGAGGCCCATCCGACGGCCCGCCTGGTGGAGATCGCCCGTATACAGGAAGAGTTGATGGGCAAGGCCGAAGCGGAACGACTGGCCGCCGAGCGTGAGGCCGCCGAGCGGGCGCGCAAAGCGGAAGAGGATCGTCTGGCAGCGGAAGCCGCAGCAGCGGAAAAAGCGAGGCTGGAGGAAGAAGAGCGCTTGCGCAGGTCATCGCTCGCCGAACAGGATGCCCGCTACCGGGAAATGGTGTCGGCCGGCGATGAGGCCTTCAAGACCAAGGACTACGACCTGGCCAGGAACCGGTTCCAAGCGGCCTTGGGGGTGAAGCCGCAGGAGAGCTACCCGAAAGAGCGCATCGCCGCCATCGAGCAGGCCATTGCCGCCGATGCGGATGCCGAACGCATGGCCGCGGAACGGCGCCGTGCCGAAGAGGAGCGCCTGCGCAAGGAACAGGAGGCGGCCGAAGCGGCCCGGCTGGCGGAGATGAGCGACAGGCAACGAGCGGAGGAGGAACGCCTGCGCAAGGAGCAGGAGGAGGCCGAGGCACGACGGGCGGAGGAGGAGCGGGAGCGCATGTTGCGCGAAGGCTCGAAGGCCCTGGAAGAGCGCTACCGCAACGCCATCGTATCGGCCGACGAATCGTTGGCGGCCAAGGACTACGAACGGGCACGCGGACTGTATGCCGAAGCGAGCGATCTGAAACCATCGGAGACCTACCCGCTGAGCAAGATCGACCAGATCGACAAAACGCTTGCAGAGCTGGAGCGGTTGCGTGCCGAAGCGGAATTGGCGGCCCAACGCGCAGCACAGGCCCGTTCGGAGGAACAGCCCCGGCAGAACACCACCATCGACATCCGCAAGGAGCAGGAAGCCGAACAGTTCATGCGCGAAGCCCGCGAGCGGGAAGAGGCCGAGAAGTACGAGCGCATCAAGAAGATGCGCGCGGAGCTGGACCGCGAAGAGGCCGAGAATGCAGGCACCGCCGCCGAGCGCCGGGATGGGGCAGTGGCCCAGAAGCAGCGCTACCAGGAAGGGGATGCCCAACTGTACGAAGGCGATGAGTCGCGCAGGGAACGCAATGCCCAGGAGTTGATCGCCTACCAAGAAGCCCTTCAGCAGACCGAGCAGGAGCGCGTTCAGCGGGCCGCCGAGGTGCGGGACGGCAACTACGGCAACAAGATCGCGACGGAAGAAGCCGTGGCCGACCGCCAGAAGACCTGGGACGAACTGCACGCCCAGCGCACCGAAGAAATGGTCACCGCGAAGGACGACCTGAGCACTGCCGAAGCCGCACGGGTGGAAGCCGGGCGTGAGCAGACCGAGCGGAACAAAGCCGCCTTGGACGGCGTGGCCACCCAGACCATGACCATGGAGCAGCGTTCCGCTGCGCTGGTGGAGGAGAAGCGCCGCGCCGTGGAAGCCGAAAAGCGTGCACAACAAGCCCACGAGGCCAACTACGTGCGCCAGAGCGAACAAGCACGCATGGGCAACCAGGAAAAGCTACAGAGCGTGCAGACCGGCCAGCCCCGCACGGCAGCCGAGTTCAACCGTTCGAAACTGGCGCAGGACTATCCACCGGGCGTCACCGAGGAAAGCTACACCGAGGGCAACAAGGTGATCATCCGCCGTGTCGTTGTGAACGGCAACCGTGCCGACGAGTACAGCAAGGTCATCGCCAAATGGGGCACCTTCTACTTCAAGAACGGCCAAAGCATCACCGAGTCCATCTGGAGCCGCGAAACAGAAGGCTGATGGGGCTTCCGTTGGCGTGCTGAACGTTCCACGAGCCCGCCCTCGACGGGGGGATGCACTTCGCGCCCCCCCTCGCACTACCATCTCTATCTTGAGCGGGCATTTATCTGCGTCCATCCGCGTCCACCTGCGGTTCAAATTCAATCGACTGCCATAGGCGGTCCTTGTCCGATATGCAATGGACCGGAATCGCACCACCATCCGGTCTTTCCGGGCTTGTTCCGATATGTATCGGACCGGGATCGCACCACCCTTAGGTCATTCCGGGCTTGACCCGGAATCGCGTTAATGTGGTTTTGCGTCATCCCCGGATTGGTTTCCGATATGCACCGGACCGGGATCGTACCACCTCTGGTCATTCCGGGCTTGGTCCGATATGCATCGGACCGGGATCGCACATGCCGCTAGGATCGAGCTACTCCATGCGCGCCCCATTGCCTACCGCACTTCGCGCCGCATCCTTGCCTCAAGCCGGCCCCGCAAGGATCACTTCGCCTTGCGCTCCTTGAGCTTCTTCACCAGGTCCTCGATCTGCTCGGGAGCCAGTTGCTTGCCAACGATCTTGCGCTCCCCGTCCAACAGGAACAGTTTGGGCGTGCTGTACACATCGTAGGTCTCGGCGTAGTTCAGGCTTTCGATCGTGGTGAACTTGGGGATGAACAAGCGCGGATCCTTCTTGGCCTGTTCGTACACCGTTTGGGTCAGCCCCACGTTCACCCAATCCAGCCCGTTCTCGCGGATGAACTTCTTCCAGTCCTTCATCAAGGTGGCGTCGACCGCCTTGGCGATGGCGTACACCTGCACATCCATGCCCTTCAGCTTTTCCTGGTACACCTTGTAGATCTCCGGAAGCTCCTTCTTGCACACCCCGCAGTGCGGGTCCCAGAACACCACCACCACATACTCCTGGGGCAGCCCATGCAGGCTGATCCAGTTCTGCTCCGTGCTGTCGGTAAGGATGATGTTGGTGGACTTCCTGCCCAGGGTCAACGGTGCCATCTTCCGCGCACGCTCGCACAGTTTCTCCAACTTCTCGTCGTCCATCCACGGCGCGCGACTGGCCTTGCCGGCCTGCGGGCAGTAGTAGGTCTGGGCCATGTGTACGAACATGGCGTCCATGCCCATGATGTCGCTGGTCTCGTACTTGTGGGTGATGGTGTGTACCGTGTATTTGAAGACCTCCTCGCTGCTCTCCGTTTTCGCGATCAGCCGGTCCACGAGAACGGCGATGGTATCCGGCGTCTGCGGCACCACGCGGGTCAGGTACTCCTCCAGCTTGTTGGCATAGATCGGCGTGCGCACGATGCGGTCGTCGGTCAGGTTGAAATGGTCCCAGAAATGGGCCCTGTACTGGTAGTAGGCGGCAGCACTGTCCAAGCTGCCATCGGCCTTGCGCAGCTCCGGCAATTCCACCGGCAGGCTCATGTGTACGAGGTCGGCGGCGAAGGTGCCGGGGTTGTTGGCCACCAGGTCCTTTTGGTACTGCTTCACCACCTTGTCCAGGTCCTCGAGTTCGGCCTTCGCTCGCGCCTTCGCGATCGGGTCCTCCTCGGCCTCCATGCGGGAGCGGATGGCATCGCTTTCCCCCTTGCGGGCATTGAGGAAACGGATGTACTCCGTGAAGATGCTGTTCTCCTTGGACTCCTTGACCACCAACTTGCCCACCAGGTCGTTCTTGTCCGTGGACAGCACCAGCTTCGGTTCGTTCAGGATGATCTCGAAATACTTGGGCCCGGGCACGACCACGGCATACACCCCGCCCTTGTACCCGCGGGGCTTGTTGAACACCACCTTGCCTTTCGGGTCGGCGATGGCCGTATCCGAGTAGTAGAGCTTGTTGCCGTAGTAGTTGGCCAGGTAGATGGTGTCGTTGGCCGTGCCTTCGATGTGTACCTCGATGTGCCTTCGCGGATCGGCCGGAGCCGCCTTGTCCTGTGCAACACTGGCGAATGCAGCGAGGTAGCTGATCGTAAGGAGGAAAGTCCGTGACATCATGGGGCAAAATTAGCGGGAAGCGGTGCTGCCTCTTTCAAGAACCATTCCGATCCGCATCACGGTTACACCGTGGCGGTCTTGAATTCGCTGGTGGTGTGGAAGGTGATGGAGGGGTTCTCGCGTTTCTCCAGTTCCAGCATGTAGCCGCTGGGCGCGATGTAGACGGGGTTGCCGTCCTTGTCCTCCACGATCTGCTGCGCCTTGGTGCGGATGAAGCGTTGCAATGCCTCTTCCGAAGTGGAGGTCATCCAGCAGGCCTTGTGCGCGGGTATGGCCTGGAACGCGCATTTGGCGCCGTACTCGTGCTCCAGGCGGTAGCTGATCACCTCGAATTGGAGTTCTCCCACGCAGCCCACGATCTTTTTGCTGCCCGGCTGTTGGGTGAAGAGCTGGGCCACGCCCTCGTCCGTCAATTGGCGGATGCCCTTGTCCAACTGCTTGGTCTTCATCGGGTCCATGTTCACCAGCTCGCGGAACATTTCGGGACTGAAGGCCGGAATGCCGCGGAAGTTGAACTCGGCGCCCTCCGTAAGGCTGTCGCCGATCTTGAAGTTCCCCGTGTCGAACAGGCCGATGACATCGCCGGGCCAGGCTTCGTCCACGATCTGCTTGGCCGCGGCCAGGAAGCTGGTGGGCGTGGCGAAGCGCACCTGCTTGTGCAGCCGCACATGGTGGTAATAGGTGTTCCGGACGAACTTGCCGGAGCACACGCGCAAGAAGGCGATCCGATCGCGGTGGTTGGGGTCCAGGTTCGCGTGGATCTTGAACACGAAGCCGCTGAACTTGGGGTCTTCGGGATGCACTTCACCCTGGTCGGTGGGGCGGGGGCCGGGCGGCGGGGCGATGCCCGTGAAGGCGTCCAGCACCTCCTTGACGCCGAAGTTGTTGAAGGCGCTTCCGAAGAACACCGGGGCGATGCGTCCTGCCCGGTAGGCTTCCGTGCTCAGTGGTTCGTACACCCCTTCGATCAGCTCGATGTCCTCCCGCAATTGTGCGGATGCGTCCTCACCGAGTTCCTTGTCCAACTGGGGGTCGGCCAGGTCGTCGATGTGCATGCTGCTTTCCTCCACCTTGGTCTTGCCGGGGTCGAAGAGGCGAACGCTCTTGCTGTAGAGGTCATAGACACCCTGGAACGTTGCGCCGATGCCGATGGGCCAGCTCATGGGCCGCACCTTGATAAAGAGTTTCTCCTCCAGTTCGTCCAGCAGGTCGAAGGCATCCCGACCCTCCAGGTCCAGCTTGTTGATGAAGACGATGACCGGGGTGTTCCGCATGCGGCACACTTCCATGAGCCGTTCGGTCTGTGCCTCCACGCCCTTCACACAGTCGATCACCAGGATCACGCTGTCCACTGCGGTCAGCGTCCTGTACGTATCCTCCGCGAAGTCGCGGTGACCGGGGGTGTCCAGCAGGTTGATGAGCTTGCCGCCATAGGCGAAGGTCATGACCGAGGTCGTTACGGAGATGCCCCGTTGGCGCTCGATCTCCATGAAGTCGCTGGTGGCACCCCGGCGGATCTTGTTGCTCTTGACCGCACCTGCTGTTTGAATGGCCCCACCGTACAACAGGAACTTTTCCGTGAGGGTGGTCTTACCGGCGTCCGGGTGGCTGATAATGGCGAACGTGCGTCGTTTTTCGATCTCCTCCGATAGTTCCATGGTCGCTGCGGTCCTTCGCATCGGCGAAGGGCGGCAAAAGTAGCGTGATGCGTGGGATCTTGGCCAGGCCCGGGGGCGACTTGGTGCACGATCATGTACTTTTGGTACAAACCTGCCCTGCATCATGATACGACGTCTGGTACTCATCGCTTTTCTTCCCCTTGTAACGTTGACGACTCCGGCCCAAAGCCCGGTGCGCATTCAACTGCAGCAGTTCGCTACGGGTTTGACCCGCATCACGGACATCGTACATACCGATGATGACCGTTTGTTCGCGGTGCTTCAGGCCGGCACCATCCGCATCGTACAGGCCGATGGGTCGGTGCTGCCCACGCCGTTCCTGAACATCACCAGCCGCGTTCAAAGCGCCAGCAACGAACAAGGGCTGCTGGGGATGACCTTCGACCCCGACTATGCCACGAACGGCTACTTCTATGTGTACTACATCAACGGTTCGGGCAGCGGCACCAGCCGGGTCTCGCGCTTCAGCGTGACGGCCGACCCCAATGTGGCCGACCCCAACAGCGAGGTCATTCTGCTTACCCGCCAACAGCCCTACTCGAACCACAACGGCGGCGACCTGGAGTTCGGTCCGGACGGCTACCTCTACATCAGCCTGGGCGATGGCGGCAACGCCGGCGATCCCCAAGGTTTTGCCCAGAACATGACGACCACACTGGGCAAGATGCTCAGGATCGATGTGCACGGTGGCAGCCCCTATGCCATTCCCTCGGACAATCCGTACGCGGGCAGCACCACCGTACTTCCCGAGATCTGGGCCACCGGCCTGCGCAACCCTTGGCGCTTCGGTTTCGACGCATTGACCGGCGACCTGTGGATCGGTGATGTGGGCCAGAACGC
>JBIIYD010000298.1:0-3253 GCA_044347005.1 Flavobacteriales bacterium
TTTTCCTTTTCCTTTTCCTTTTCCTTCTCCTGTTGGGCCAGCGCTTCATCGCGTGCGCGTGCCTCTGCCTCCAAGCGGGCTTTCTCGCGCAGCGCCAACTCGCCGTCCACGCCATCCTGTGGCGTCATGTTAGACTCGTCCTGCGCCAACAGTTCCAGGGCCTTGGCACCGGTGAAGAATTTGCTGGTGCCAAGCACGGCCTTTTGCGTTTCGTCGTTCAGCAGGTAGCCGAACTCGCCATCGATGCTGTACTCCCCGTCCGGCTTGCTGTTCGCCCTGATCAGGTACGTGACCGTTACGGTGTTGCGCGCTGGCAGGTTCAACCAAACGAACTTCACGATGCGGTCCTGCGTGGTGAAGATGGCCTCGTCGCTGGTTTTTTCAACCGCGGTAAAGCCCAGTGGGATCGTTTCCTGCAGCTTCCCGAAACCGCGGATGTCGCCTTTCTTCACGACTACTTCCACCATCAGTTCCGTTCCTGTGATCGGGGTTATGGTCCGTTCGCCGTTCACGCCGCCTGCACCCTGTATGGGCGACACGCCGTGTGCACGGTCCAGCACCGCCATGGCGATGGCGTTGGAAACGGGCGCTCCACCGCCTGCCGAGACCAGGTCGCCGGCGGAGATGTCCTCGTCATCCTCGAGTTCCACCACGGCCACCGGCGTGGCGCCGTTGTTGCTGATGGCCACCGATGCCGGGGCCAGTTCGAAGGTCTTGCGCTCGTTGTTCTCGATGAAGGAGAAGCGGCCTTCGATGCGCTTGGCGCCCGATACACCCGCATCGGCCTTAAGCGTGTAAGTGATCTTGAAGGTGGGGGTGGTGGGCAGGGCCATCCAGATGAACTTGGCCTTCTGCTCGGCGAAGGTGAAGGAGGCTCCCTTCGTTTCGATGGCCGTGATGTGCAAACCCGCAGGCACGTCCAACTGGAGTTTCGCGAACCCGGCGAGCTCGCCTTTCTCGATGTTGACCGTAACGCGCACTTCGGTGCCAGCCTCCATGGCGGCGGGGATGTTCTGCGTGATGTTCAGGTCGGCCAGGAAGAACGAGTCGACCAGGAGCAGGCCCACTAGATTGATCAACAGGACTATATTGTTCACCATGGATAGCTGCGGTAAGGAATACACGCAAGTGCACGTGTGCTGCCAAAAGTATCAGTAGCCTCTAGGGTCGTCGGCGAGCAGGGCAGGGGTATTGCCAACAGTGCAGTGTTAAGGAAGGGGGGATGATGTGGGGATGAGAGAATGTGGGGATAGGAGAATGTGGAGATGGGATGATGTGGAGATGGGATGATGTCAAACCTCCACCGGTCCGATACCACCTGAGCGTAGCCTGTGGCTACGCTCGATATGTACAGGAACATAGTAGCCTTAGGCTACCCAATGCCGAGCGTATCGCGCGTAGCCAAAGGCTACGCGCAATGACCAGGAACGAGCATTGCTCACCGCCCACATCCGCAGCACTCCGTGCTCAAAAGTTCGGCTTCAGCATGTACTTGCTGTAGAACGCGTTGATGGCCGCCACGGCTTCTTCCGGCTTGTCCACCAGGCTGAACAGGTCCAGGTCCTCGGGGTTGATGTTGTGGTGTTTTTCGCCCATGGTCTGCTTGATCCAATCGTACAGCCCTTGCCAATACTTCCTGCCGACCAGGATGATGGGGAAGCGGCCGATCTTCTGGGTCTGGATCAGTGTGAGCGCCTCGAAGAGTTCGTCGAGCGTGCCGAACCCGCCGGGGAGCACGATGAAGCCCTGGGAGTATTTGATGAACATCACCTTGCGCACGAAGAAGTAGTCGAAGTTGATGCTCTTCTCCTTGTCGATGTACGGGTTGGGCTGCTGTTCGAAGGGCAGGTCGATGTTGAGGCCCACGCTGGTGCCGCCACCGCGCTGCGCGCCTTTGTTGGCCGCCTCCATGATGCCGGGTCCACCGCCGGTGATCACGCCGTAGCCGTTGCCCGTCAGTTGGAAGGCGATCTCTTCCGCCAGCTTGTATTCATGGGCTTCGGGTTTCGTGCGGGCACTGCCGAAGATGCTCACACAGGGGCGAATGCGCTGCATGGCCTCGAAGCCCTCCACGAATTCGCTCATGATCTTGAAAATGGCCCAGCTGTCGTTCGCCTTCACCTCGCTCCAGCCCTTCCTCTTGAAGGCCTTCATGATTCGGCGTTCGCTGTCTTCCTGCGCTTTGGGGCTCTTGGCCATGGTGTTGTTCCGGTTCGGTTCGTTCCCAAAGGAACGGCCACCACCGGGCCGCTGCACCGCGCATGCCGCCACGTTTTCAACGGCCGGGTATTGGTGCTGCCGGAAAGCAGGGGCATGATCGGAGAGGGGTGAGGTGTGAAGTGCGATAGCTGAGGTGTGGGGGGCCTGAACTTCACACTTCACAGTTCCGCACTCACACTTCACACATCAGTGAGGTGTGATTTCCCAAAATGCTGTTAAACCTGCTGCGGGGGAGCAACCCCTTCTAAAATGCCGCGTCATCCCTATGTCCAACCGAACTACCATGACCTCCTTCATCCGCCGTATGCCCCCGACCACCTTGGTCCTCGTGCTCTACGTCGCCATCATCGCCTTCGCGGCGGTGGCCTACAGCGCTTCGCTGTAAGCCCGCCGCAAGCGCGCGTTGGCCGCTCGTTCGCCGGGCTGCTGCCACACATTCCGCAGGGTGTGTTACCCACTGTTTTCGTGCTGGCAGCCGCGCTTGATAGGCGCTGTTTAGGGCTGCACCGCCACCGCTTTCGAACCTCCGCCGGTCCGATACCTATCGGGCCTCCTGAGGCACGAACTTGTCTGCCGTAGACATGAGCGGCCCTGCGTGACACACGCATCCCTTAGGTCCAATGACCACCGGACCGCATACGGCTCTCCCCACCATGCACGCTTGCGCGGGTTCAAAATGGCAGCACTGTGTGCGCCCCGCTACCCGATCGCGTGGGCGTGGTCCAGCTCGGCCTTCAGGTAGGGGTAGGTGTGGCCCCGGCCCATAAGCACCACCTCTTCGGGCGTGCCGCGGGCCACCACGGTGCCGCCGCCGTTGCCACCCTCGGGGCCCATGTCGATCACGTGGTCGGCCACTTTTATGATGTCCAGGTTGTGCTCGATCACCAGTACGGTATTGCCGGCATCAACCAAACGGTCCAGCACCACGATCAGCTGTTTGACGTCGTCGAAGTGGAGGCCGGTGGTGGGCTCGTCCAGGATGTAGAAGGTGCTGCCGGTATCGCGCTTGCTCAGTTCGGCGGCGAGCTTGATC
>JBIIYD010000299.1:0-3245 GCA_044347005.1 Flavobacteriales bacterium
CAACTGCTTACCATCGCTGCTGTTCACCAGCAGCATGGTGCGGCCACCACGCTCCAGAGTGTAGCGCAAGGTGGTGCGGTCGGTAAAGGGGTTGGGGTCTATGCGCAGCAGGCGTTCGCCCTGCTCGGTGCTCTTCATGCCTTCATCAGGGTCCAGGGGCATTTCGGCGCCGGAAGCACGGTTGCAGCACGTGGCCAGGGCTTGTTCCATGTGGTCCATGCGTTCGCGGAGTTCCTCCATGGCGTCGACCAAAGACTCGTTGGTGCTTTGCGCTGCTGCCAGTTGCGCTTGTTGTTGCTGTACCGCGCCGACCAGGTAGGGCACCAGACCCGTGTAATTGACGGCCTTGTAGTCCACCCCAGGCGCAACGACATTCCCGTTCCGGTCAAGCTCGGGCGCAATGCGTGTTTCGCGAACCAGATTCGGGACCACCGCCTCCAACTCCTGAGCGATCAATCCAACTTGACGGCCTTCTGGCAGGTCCAGGAAATCATACTGATCGACCAAGTGGTCATAACTCCGGGGCTGCAATTCCATCACTACCGAGAGCGGGTCCTCCAGTTCCTCCACATTGGTCTTGAATGCGGCATCGCTTGCGATAAAGGTGCCATTCACAAAGTACCCCGTGCCGGTAGTGTTCAGGTCACCAACGAAGTAGCCCGCCCAGTCGTTCGCGGATCCCGATGCGCTTCCATAGATACCGCATCCCATATCGACATTATCAGTGCCCTGAGCGAATCCTGCCACACCGACCACCAGATCGGACTGGCCAACATCGCCTGGCAATAGCGCTCCAATGCCCAGAACTCCGGCAGCCACACGACTTGTGCTGCCCTGTCCCATCACGCCTATAGTAAGTTGATCGACGACCACGTTGGATGGAGGAGCGGCATCACCATCGACCCCCACCACATTTCCTGGCGTATCCACTGCTATCCGGGTCTTACCATGAATGGCGATCGGGTTACCCAGTACGCTTATGTCGTCATGGAACACCGTAAGCTTATGCTCTGGAATATCGACCCCGATGCCGACACCATGCCGGTTGTCCCAATCGCAACTTCCACTGGAATGTGCAGTAGTAATGTGTGGTTCATTCGGAGTTACTCCCACTTCCCAATCGCAATCCCCGACCGGAACGCTGCCGGGATCGCGCCAACCGAGAACGCCATCGTCGTTCACAACAACTACCTTCCAGGTCGTATCCATTTCCGCTTCCGTTGGCAACTGCCGGATCCTCACCCGGCCATCCAACACATCCAGGCGTTCGGAGGGATCTTGCGGAGTGCCAGCAAACACGCTCGCCTTGTTGAAATCGCCGATGCCCACGTTAACGTTGAAACTATCCACTGGGAACATGCGCAAGGCTTCCAAACCTTCCATACTGCGCGCGCCGCTGTCCTGGCTTGTGGCATAGTTACCGGTGAAGATAAAGCGCAGCCGATCTGGAGTGTAGCTTCCCGTGCCGGGGTTGTCGCTCCATTGGAACACCATGTCTGTACTGTCATTACCGTAGTAGCGCTGGCCTATGTAGGCTTGATCGCCGTTGCCGGTGAAGGTGACCCCGTTTTGCATCCACGGCCTATAACCCACAGGTTGGGCATAATCAAAGGGTGCCACGTTACCCACTCCATCCACCAAGTGCAGACGGCTGAAGGGTGCTTGGCTACTTCCGTTGGTGAAGGCATCAGGCTGCCCACTCAAGAGCATATGGCCATCCTTTACCTGGTTGGTGAATGCTCCAATGTCGTATGTGGCATCAGGTAAGATCCGCATGCGCTGGATGCTGTCCGTGCGAATGTCCAATGGAGCAGTGGTGGTAGTGCCCAGGAAATGCGTGCCCGCTATGATGTTGTCGTTCCCCTGCGTAAGCCAAACCTCGTCTTGTGTTGGAACTCCGCTCGCATCCAGCCAGCCCAATACTCCATCCTCGTTCACTGCAACCACTTTTACAACGCTGTCCATGACATCCTCGGTTGGCAATTGCCGTATGCGCACCCTCCCATCAAGCACATCCAGTATCTCGGCCGGTTCGGTTATAGAAGGGTCGGAGATATTACCAGCAAACCAATCGCCAATGCCCACATTAACACGTTCCCGATCGACTGGGAAAAAACGCATGGCTTCCAAGCCCTTCATACTATTAGCTCCACTGGCAGCTGTGGTACGGTTACTGATAAAGCGGATGCTCAGATGGTCCGGAGAGAACTCATCAATACCGAAATCATTGCTCCATGCCAGCACCATATCAGTGGTGTCCTGACCATTGTGCTCTTGGCCGAAATAACCATGATCACCATTGCCAGTAAACGTAATTCCGTTCCGTTGCCATGGCCTGAACCCAAGCGCTTGGGCATTGATACCCGTGAATTGAGAAGTGTCGGCCAAATGCAGGCGGCTGAAGGGGAGCGAGAAGGTGAAGAAGGCCGGATTTCCGCTTAAGCCCAAATAGCCACTATGGTTCAAACCATTGAAACCATTCAGTGACACATTGTTGAGCGTTTGGTACAACTGCATCCGCCGACGCGCATCGGTGTACCACTCGATTGGCCAATTCCCATCATGCCGAACACGCAGCGGGAAATTATTGGCCCCGTTGTTATTCCAGCCTAGAAAATCGGTTCCGGCGCCAGCCACATTGCCGGGTGTGGTGGACTGCCCTACCACCTTGCCGGCCGATAGCAACAGCGCACCCAGGATCAGGTGCTGTAAGAAATTCTTCGTTCTCATGTCCTTTCGTGTTTAGTGTTCACTGAAAGAACCGGAACGATGCGTTCATTCGGTCAATACGAACTTGTACGATTCCACCCTGCCGCGGTGCGCCATGCGTAGCATGTATGCACCTCGGGCCCAAGACCCCACCTCCAGCATCCAACGATCGCTCGTGACCAATCCCTGCCAAAGCAAACGCCCCACGGCATCCAGCACCTGCGCTTCAGCCCCGCCCCGTTGCGCCACAATCAATTGGTCCTGTGCCGGATTCGGGAACAGCACAGCGTTGCTACCCTGCACCTCGCCCAACCCTTGCCCCAGATCACAACCATCCGGGTATGGTGTAACGCAGACCGCATCCACCAACGTGTACGCGCGCGGCAACCAGTACCAAGGAACGCCCTCTGGCGAAAAATGCAGTGTATCCGTCAATGCATTGCTGAAGAACTGCCCGATCATCAGGTACTGGTAGGCACTGTCCGCCACAAAGCTGCCGCTCACCAAGGTCCAGCCCACCGTATCCGCCAGGATCT
>JBIIYD010000087.1:0-11060 GCA_044347005.1 Flavobacteriales bacterium
GGCTGCAGTAGACCAGGGCCACGTGCCCGCCCAATGAATTGCCGATGAGGTTCACCCTCGGATAGCCCTTGTGCCGGATGAAGCGCTCCAAGAACCGGGCAAGGTTGTCCACGTTGGTGCTCAGCATCGGCATGGTGTAGAGCGGCAACATGGGCACCAGCACCTTGTACTTCGGTGTGAAATGCGCGAACAGCGGGCCGAAGTTGCTGAGCGCACCGAAGAGCCCGTGCAGCAGGATCAGCGGTTGCCCTTCTCCAGCCTCGAGGTAGCTGAACTCTCCTTCTTCCTTCAGTGATCGGTCGATGCCCATGGGATGTAGCGGTCCCTCCAAAGGTATGTGGCGAGGGGTATTGCGAATGCCGCGCCCACCAAGGCTTTTCACAGTGGGGTGTGGATGCTTTACGACTTCCGCTCGCCGGCACCCCCGCTCGGCCGACCCACCTTTCCACCGAAGCCCTCGGGCATCGATAGGGCTGGGAAAGGACTTCCGGGTTGTTCAAATCTCCCACTTTGTCCCACGGTCATTTTTTCGGGTTTCATTAGACTTTATGCGGCGCGTTGCAACATATTGCTAGCTTGGCCGTTGAAAAATTATCAACAAAGAGCACAAAAGTGGGAGAACGTGGGTGAAAGTGGGGCATTAGGCCTACTTTCGCGTTCATTCCGCGCAGTCACGCTGGCATGCTGAACCTCCTCGGTGAATACGATCTCCGTCTGGACGCCAAAGGGCGCCTGTCGCTCCCTGCGGGGTTGCGCAAGCAGCTCGATGGCGAGCTCCAGAAGGGTTTCGTGGTGAACCGCGACGTGTTCAAGCCCTGCCTCGTCCTGTACCCCATGGTCGAATGGGAGCAAACGCAAACCATGATGCGGCGGCTGAACCGCTTCGTGGAACGCAACGTGGACTTCATCCGCCGCTTCATGAACGGAGCGACGCAGGTGGAACTCGATGCGAGCGATCGTTTGCTCCTGCCCAAGGCCTTGATGGACCATGCCCACATCGGCAAGGACATCAAGCTGGTGGGCATGATGGACCGTGTGGAGATCTGGGGCAAGGAGGAGCATGCCAGGATGATGCGCGAGAAAGTGGACCTCACTGCCCTTGCCGAGGATGTCATGGGCAGCCTAGGCAATGCGGATGGACAGTGATTACCACGCTCCCGTTCTTTTACAAGCCTGTATCGAAGGATTGAACATCCGCCCCGATGGCGTCTATGTGGACGTCACCTTCGGCGGCGGCGGCCATAGCAGGGCCATCCTGGAGAAGCTCGGCCCGTTCGGACGGCTGATCGCTTTCGATCGCGATCGTGATGCCTGGAAGAATGCCATCGACGACCCGCGTTTCACCCTGGTGCGGTCCGATTTCCGCTGGATCCGCAACCACCTCCGCTACCTGAACGTGTTGCCGGTGGATGGCCTGTTGGCCGACCTTGGCGTCAGCAGCCACCAGTTCGACACCGGTGCGCGCGGTTTCAGTTTCCGCTTCGACGGTCCGCTGGACATGCGGATGGACCATCGCGCCACGCGCACGGCATCGCAGCTGTTGAGCGACCTGGACGAACAGGCGTTGACCGACCTGCTGCGCAAGTACGGCGAAGTGGATGGCGCACACCGCGTGGCGCGGCAACTGGTGAACGCCAATGCCACATCCCGGATCGGGACCACCTTCCAGTTGGTGGATGCCCTGAAGCCGGTGACCCCGCGGCACAAGGAGAGCAGTTTCCTCGCCCAGGTCTTCCAAGCCCTGCGCATCGCCGTGAACGACGAGCTGGGCTCCCTGGAAGTACTGCTGAAGCAGAGCGCAGAGGTGCTACGGCCCGACGGCAGACTGGTGGTGATGAGCTACCATAGCCTGGAGGACCGCCTCGTGAAGAACTGGATGCGCAGCGGTGACCTCGGTGGCATCGAGACCAAGGACCTCTACGGCAACCGCACACGCCCTTTCGATCCTTCGAGCAGCAAGGCGATCCAACCCGGGGATCGCGAGATCGCAGAAAACCCGCGGGCACGCAGTGCCCGCTTGAGAATAGCAGTACGCACGTGAACAAGTTGCGCGAGGATAAAGCAGGTACCAGTGCCGGGCAGCCCAAAGCCGCCGGTAAGCCGAACCGTATCCCAACGGCGTTCGTCAGCCTGCTCAACGGCTCCTTCCTTACGCGCGAGAACGTGTTGGGCAACATGCCCTTCATCCTCTACTGTGCCGTGCTCATGATCGTGTACATCTCCTATGGGTACACCACGGAGCGGATCGTTCGCGACCTGGACCATACCGGTTCGGAGCTGAAGGAGTTGCGTTCCGAGTACATCACCGTGCGGGCCCAGCTCGAGAAGCAGGAGCAGCAGAGCCAGGTGGCGGTCGGCATCGGCGAACTCGGTCTGCGCGAAAGCCGCGTGCCACCGCTGAAGATCACCGTGGACAAGAAGGAACTCGAACGCACCCGGAAGCCATGAGCGACAACAAGCAGCTCAGGGCCCGGGCCTACTTCGTTTACCTGCTGATAGTGGGCTTCGCATTGGCCATTGCCGTCAAGCTATTCACCATCCAGTTCGTGGAAGGGGACAAGTGGCTGGCGAAAGCGAGCACCGTGGCGACGGCCTACCGCACCGTGCAACCCGACCGTGGGCACATCTACAGCGAGGACGGCCGTCTGCTGGCCACCAGCGTGCCCGAATACGAGGTGCGGATGGACATGGTGCCCGATGGCCTTACGGACGAAGTGTTCCGCGCCAATGTTGATAGCTTGGCATGGCATCTCGCGGAGCTGTTCAAGGACCGCACCGCATTGGAGTACAAGCGCGACCTGAGCGATGCGCGCCATCGTCGCGAGCGCTACCACCTTGTGCAGCGCAAGGCGGACCATACCCAGGTGCAGCTGCTCCGCACCTTCCCCATCTTCCGCACCGGACGATACAAGGGTGGGCTGATCGCGGAAAAGCGCACCGTGCGTGTGAGGCCCTTCGGCAGGTTGGCCGCCCGTTCGGTGGGCTATGTGCTGCGCGACAGCGCGGCCATGGCCATTGGCTTGGAGGGCGGCTACGACCACTGGCTCAAGGGCACTACGGGCCGCCGCTTGGAAAGGCGGCTTACGGGTGGTGTATGGATGCCGATCGATGATGGAGAGGGCGTGGACCCGGTAACGGGTTCGGACATCCACACCACCATCGACATCAACCTGCAGGACGTTGCCGATGCGGCCCTCGAAGCACAACTGCGGAAGCACGGCGCCCAATATGGATGTGTGGTGGTGATGGAAGTGGAGACCGGGCACATCAAGGCCATCAGCAACCTGACCCGCACCACCGACAGCACGTACGTCGAGAATTTGAACTACGCCGTGGGGCATGCCACGGAGCCGGGGTCCACCTTCAAACTGGCTTCGCTGATGGTGGGTCTGGAGCAAGGTCTCGTGGAACCCACGGACACGGTGGATACCCGCCGTGGAGAAGTGCGTTTCCACGACCGCATCATGCGGGATTCCCATGAAGGTGGCTATGGCCGGATCACCGTGCAACGTGCGTTCGAGCTCTCTTCCAACACGGGCATCAGCCTGGCGGTGCACAAGGCCTTCCAGAAGGAACCGAAGAAGTTCATCGAGGGATTGCGCGGTATGGGCCTTGATCGGGCCAGCGGTGTCATGATCCCCGGCGAGCCCGTTCCCACGTTGCGTGGGCCGGGCGAGAAGGGCTGGAGCGGCGTAAGCCTGCCGTGGATGAGCATCGGGTACGAGTTGACGCTGACACCCCTGCAGATCCTCACGTTCTACAATGCGGTGGCCAATGATGGGCGCATGATGCAGCCCCAGTTCGTGGACCATGTTTCGCGCAACGGGCGCACCATCGAACGCTTCGAGCCGAAAGTGCTCAAGGAGCGCATCTGTTCCAAGAAGACGATCGACATCGTGCATGGCATGCTGCAAGGAGTGGTCGACAGCGGAACGGCCACCAACCTGCGTGCGGCGCACTTCACCATCGCCGGCAAAACGGGCACCGCCCAGATCGCCAAGGCCAGCGCCGGTTACAAGGGGGCCGGGGTAAGCTATCAGGCATCCTTCGTGGGTTACTTCCCGGCCGATGCACCGAAGTACAGCTGCATCGTGGTGGTGAACGGGCCCACCATGAGCGGCTATTACGGCAACGTGGTGGCCGGGCCGATCTTCAAGGAGATCGCGGACAAGATCTACAGCAACCGTTTGGAGTTGCAACAGGAAACGCGCCTGGCCGAGGTGGAGGGTCCGCGCACCCCGGTAAGCCTCAGCGGCAATGCCAACGACCTGCGCCTGGCGCTCCAGGGCCTCAACATTCCCATGGAAGAGCGTGGGGAAGGGGAGTGGATGACCACCCAGGCCGGGGACAGTGTGGTAACGCTCGTGCCACGTGGCGTGCCCACCGACGCCATGAACATGGTGCCCAACGTGCTCGGCATGGGGCTCAAGGACGCGCTCTTCATCCTGGAGAACCGTGGGCTCCGGGTGCGCTTCCAAGGCAGTGGCATGGTGAAGCAACAATCGCTGCCACCGGGCAGCCGTGCATCGCAGGGTTCAATGATCGTGATCGAACTGGCATGAAGCTGCTCAAGGATATCCTCTACCGGGTGCGCATCGAGCAGGTGCTGGGCAGTACCAACACCGCCATCGAAAAGGTCGCCTTCGACAGTCGCGAAGTGGTGGCCTTTACGCTTTTCGTGGCCGTCAGAGGCAGCCAGGTCGATGGTCATGCGTTCATCCCCAATGCGATCGGAGCCGGGGCCAGCGCCATCATCTGCGAGGAGTTGCCGGCCGAGCAGAAGGAAGGTGTCACCTACGTGCGCGTTGCCGATGCTTCGGAGGCCCTGGCCATCGTGGCGGCCAACTTCTTCGACCACCCGTCCAGGAAGCTCAAACTGGTGGGCATCACGGGTACCAATGGCAAGACCAGTGTGGCCACGCTCCTGTTCAGCTTGTTCCGCGCCCTGGGCTACAAGTGCGGCCTGTTGAGCACGGTCGAGATCCGGATCGGACAGCGCACCATCGGCAGCACGCACACCACCCCGGATGCAGTGCGCATCAACGAGTTGCTGGCGCAAATGGTGGCGGACCGGGTCACGCATTGCTTCATGGAGGTCAGTTCGCACAGTGTGATGCAGGACCGTGTCACCGGTTTGCATTTCGCTGCCGGCGTGTTCACGAACATCACCCACGACCACCTCGATTACCACGGAACGTTCGCCGAATACATCAAGGCCAAGAAGCGCTTCTTCGATCGCCTGCCTGCCGGCGCCATAGCCCTGGTGAACGCCGATGATGCGAACAGTGCCGTGATGTTGCAGAACACCAAGGCGACCAAACGCTCCTATGCCGTGCGCAACATGGCCGACCACCGGGCGCGGATCGTGGAGAACCAGTTGAGCGGACTGCATTTGAACGTCGACGGCCACGACCTGTATTCGCGCTTGATCGGTGAGTTCAACGCGAGCAACCTGTTGGCCGTGTATTCCGTGGCGATCCTGTTGGGCGAAGCACCGCTGAACGTGCTCACCTCCTTGAGCGATCTGGAACCTCCACGTGGTCGTTTCCAGTTGGTGCGCAGCAGTACGGGCATCATCGGCGTGGTGGACTACGCCCATACGCCCGATGCCTTGAAGAACGTGCTGGCCACGCTGAACGAGGTGCTCGGCGGGCGTGATCAGGTGATCACCGTGGTGGGCTGTGGCGGTGACAGGGACCGCACGAAACGCCCCATTATGGCGCGCATCGCGGCGGAGCTCAGCGGAAGCCTCGTGCTCACCAGCGACAATCCGCGCAGCGAGGACCCGATGGCGATCCTCAACGAAATGCGTGAAGGACTTACGGCCAGCGATGTGCAACGCACCTGGGTCAATGCCGATCGGCGCGAGGCCATCCGCCAGGCCGTGGGCATGGCGAAACCGGGCTGCGTGGTGCTGCTGGCCGGCAAGGGCCACGAGACCTACCAGGAGATCGCCGGGGTCAAGCACCCCTTCGACGATTTGGCCGTGCTGAAGGAAACCCTTGAACTCCTCCACAAGTAATGTTGTACCACTTCTTCGAAGCGATCGGTCCCAGCATTCCCGGAGCAGGTGTGTTCAACTACATCTCGTTCCGGGCGTCGATGGCCGTGTTCGTCTCGCTGCTCATCTCCCTCTTCTTCGGCAAGGTCATCATCAACGCATTGCGTCGCGCACAGGTGGGTGAAACCGTGCGTGACCTTGGGCTGGAAGGGCAGTTGAGCAAGCAGGGTACACCCACCATGGGCGGGCTCATCATCATCGCGGCCACCATCGTTCCCACACTGCTCTTCGCCAAGCTGGACAACATCTACATCATCCTGCTGCTGATCAGCACGGTGTGGCTCGGAGCCATCGGATTCCTCGATGACTACATCAAGGTCTTCAAGAAGGACAAGCGTGGACTGGCCGGAAAGTTCAAGGTGGTGGGCCAGGTGGGACTGGGCCTCATCGTGGGTGCCACGGTGTATTTCCATCCTGAAATACGGACACGGGTGGAAGTGCCCGAAGTGCTCGCACAGCAGCTTGACCCTGCGGAGATCCATACGATCACGGAAGAGAGCGGCGAAGTGCACTACATGCTCGACCGCAAATCGCCGAACACGACCATCCCCTTCATCAAGGACAACGAGTTCAACTATTCGTCCATCCTCGGCGTGTTCGGGCGCGAAGCCCGGAAGTACACCTGGGTGATCTACATCCTCGTGGTCATCTTCATCATTACGGCCGTCAGCAATGGCGCCAACATCACCGACGGCCTCGATGGTCTTGCCACGGGGACTTCGGCCATCATGGTGGGCGCCCTGGGCATCCTGGCCTATGTGTCCGGCAACATCATTTTCTCGGACTATCTGGACATCATGTACATCCCCGGCATCGGCGAGCTTGCCGTGTTCGTGGGTGCGCTGTTGGGGGCCTGCATCGGATTCCTGTGGTACAATGCCCACCCTGCACAGGTGTTCATGGGCGACACGGGTAGCCTGGCATTGGGTGGCATCATAGCCACGCTGGCCATCCTGGTGCGCAAGGAATTGCTGATCCCCGTGCTCTGCGGGATCTTCCTGGTGGAGAACCTGAGCGTGGTGCTGCAGGTGTCCTGGTTCAAATACACGAAGAAGAAATATGGTGAAGGCCGCAGGATCTTCCTGATGTCGCCCTTGCACCACCACTACCAGAAGAAGGGCATCCACGAGAGCAAGATCGTATCGCGCTTCTGGATCGCGGGCATCATGCTGGCCGTGCTTTCCATCGTAACCCTCAAGCTCCGATGAAGAAGCTGGTGGTCATAGGAGCACAGGAAAGCGGCGTGGGTGCTGCACGGCTCGCGCAACAGCGCGGGCTCGACGTGTTCGTGAGCGATGCCGGCAGCATCAAGCCAAAATACCGGGAACAACTCGTGGCGCAGGGAATCGACTTCGAGGAGGGCGGCCATTCCGTGGAACGTGTGCTGGCCGCCGACGAGATCGTGAAGAGCCCGGGTGTGCCCGATACCGCCTCGCTGATCATGGCGGCCCGGGAACGCAACATCCCGGTCATCAGCGAGATCGAGCTGGGCTACCGCTATTGCAAAGGCACCATCATCGGCATAACCGGCAGCAACGGCAAGACTACGACCACGCTGCTCACCCACCATGTGCTCCAGCGTGCCGGTCTGGACGTGGCCGTGGGCGGCAACGTGGGCACCAGTTTCGCAGGGCTGGTAGCCGATGGCGACAATGCGTTCTACGTGCTCGAGCTGAGCAGCTTCCAACTCGATGGGATCATCGACTTCAAGCCGCACCTGGCCATCCTGCTCAACATCACTCCCGACCACCTGGACCGCTACCACTACCGCATGGAGCACTACGTGGCGAGCAAGTTCCGCATCGCCATGAACCAAGGCGAAGGCGACCATTTCATCCACTGCGCGGACGATCCGGAGATCGCCGAAGGTCTTCGTATCCACCCCTCCAAGGCGCGCCAGTGGCCCTTTTCCATACAACGTCCCTTGTCCCAAGGTGCTTTTCTCGACAACGACCTCATCCACATCACCACCGACCAAACCACGTTCCATATGTCCATACATGAACTCGCCCTTCAAGGCAAACACAACGTGTACAATTCCATGGCGGCAGGTATCGCGGCACGCGTGCTGGAGCTTCGCAAGGAGGTGGTGCGGGAGAGCCTCAGCGATTTCCAGAACGTGGAGCACCGCCTGGAGCACGTCGGGTCCGTTCATGGCATCGAGTTCATCAACGACTCCAAGGCCACGAACGTGAACTCTGCTTGGTACGCGTTGGAGAGCATGGACAAACCCGTGATCTGGATCATGGGCGGCCAGGACAAGGGCAACGACTACGCGCAGTTGCTCGATCTGGTGAAGCAGAAGGTGAAGGCCATCGTATGCCTGGGTGTCGACAACAGCAAGATCCACAAGGCCTTCGACGGGGTGGTGAAGGATGTGCTCGACACCACCAGTGCCGACCAGGCGGTGCAAGCCGCCTACGCCCTGGCCGAGGCCGGCGATGTGGTGCTGCTGAGCCCCGCCTGCGCCAGCTTCGACCTGTTCGAGAATTACGAGGAACGTGGACGTCGCTTCAAGGCGGCGGTAAAAGGACTCTAACCCTACGACCATGAGCGAAATGAACGACCGTAACACAGCCCCGCTCCGCATGGTGGGGGGACAGTTGCTCGAAGCACGACGGGCCGCCTTGGCGGGCCAGGCCGTTGGACCACACCGGTTGGAGCCCGTGGCCTCCATCGAGGACGTTCTCTACATCAACGACAGCCGGTCGACGTTCCTCGACGCCTCCCTCGGGTCCTTCGCTTCATTGGACCAACGGGTGGTGTGGATCTCCGGTGCCTGGAGCGATGACATGGCCGAAGGACATATCCAGGAGCTGCTCCGCGAACGGGTCTCCGCGATCGTTCTGTTCGGCTTGCCCACCGAACTGGCGGACCAACTGGACCGAGGCGATGTGTTCGTGGCCGAAAGCGTGCGCATGGCCGTGTTCGTGGCGCGTGAACTGGCCAAGCCCGGCGAGGTCGTCCTGTTCAGTCCGGCCTGCCCCAGCGGCAACGGATTCGCCAACTACGAGGAGCGCGGCGCCGAATTCAAACGGGCCGTGCGCGACCTGTGATCCGCATGGAAAGTATCCACTGTGAACGACCGACCTGAACGAACCCCAAGCGACCACCCGATAGACCAATGACCACCATTCTCGATAAGCTGCGCGGCGACCGCGTGATCTGGATGACAGCCCTGTTCCTGGGGTTGATCAGCCTGATCGCGGTGTACAGCTCGATCAGCTCGCTGGCCTTCAAGCGCGAGGATGGGAGCACCCTGCACTTCCTGTTCAAGCACGGCCTCATGCTGGGGACCGGTGGTCTGATCATGTACTACGCCTCCAAGCTGCGCTACACGCTCTACTCGAAGCTCTCCCAGCTGGCCATCCCGGTTACCGTTGCGCTATTGCTGCTCACCCTGTTGCTCGGGTCCAACATCAACGACGCCAGCCGCTGGATCACCATTCCCATCA
The DNA here is from genome assembly GCA_044347005.1 of Flavobacteriales bacterium. GTDB lineage: Bacteria > Bacteroidota > Bacteroidia > Flavobacteriales_F > PHOS-HE28 > PHOS-HE28. Next base: position 9,517 of record JBIIYD010000087.1, read on the forward strand.
TCAACCAGAGCTTCCAGACCAGTGACCTTGCGAAGGTGGTGCTGGTGGTCTACCTCGCCCGGGTGCTCAGCAAACACAAGGACCGGGAGTGGACGCTGCGCGATGTGGTCCTGAAGCTCATGGTGCCCGTGGGTGCCATTTGCGGACTGATCCTGCCGGCCAACTTCTCCACTGCTGCCCTGCTGTTCCTGCTGTGCATGATCATCATGTTCGTGGGCCAGGTGCCCATCAAATGGTTGCTGTCCATCGTAGGCCTTGCGGTGGGTGCCTTCGTGCTCCTCATCATGGTCAACGAAGCCTTCGATCTCGGTGTGCTGCCCCGTGTGGAGACCTGGGAGAAGCGCATCTCCAGTTTCGGCGAGGCCGATAGCGATGCCAACTACCAGGTGGAGCACGCCAAGATCGCCATCGCCTCGGGTGGGCTATTGCCCAATGGCCCGGGCAGTGGTGCCTCGCGCAACTGGCTGCCACACCCGTACTCCGATATGATCTACGCCTTCATCATCGAGGAGTATGGCAGTATTCTCGGCGGGCTCGGGCTGTTGGTGTTGTACCTGATCCTGCTGCGCCGCTCCGTGCGCATCGCCGGCCTCTGCGACAAACCCTTCGGATCGTTGGTGTCCGTTGGACTCAGCCTCATGCTCGTGTTGCAGGCCATGATCAACATGGCCGTGGCCGTCAACCTCGTCCCTGTCACCGGCCAACCGCTGCCGCTCGTGAGCATGGGTGGCACTTCCGTTTGGTTTACCTGCCTTGCGATCGGCATCGTGCTCAGTGTAAGCCGCAGTATCGAAGAACGATCAACCCCAGACACCGATGTCCTCCGCCAGCGCACAGCAGTCGCTTAGGGTGATGATCTCCGGTGGAGGCACCGGCGGTCACATCTTCCCGGCCATCGCCATCGCCAACGCGGTGCGCGAACGGGAGGCCACTGCCCAATTCCTGTTCGTGGGTGCGGAGGGCAAGATGGAAATGGAAAAGGTCCCCGCAGCGGGTTACGCCATCGAAGGCCTGCCGATCCGAGGCTTTCAACGGGGTTCTATCACGAAGAACCTTGCCCTGCCATGGCGCCTGGTGCGTAGTATGTTCAAGGCCCGACGGCTCGTAAGGTCCTTCAAGCCGAACGTTGCCGTGGGTGTTGGCGGATACGCGAGCGGACCCTTGCTGGCCGCTGCGCAACGCATGGGGGTACCCACGCTGATCCAGGAGCAGAACAGCTTCCCGGGCCGGACCAACATCCACCTCGCCAAACGTGCGGACCGCATTTGTGTGGCCTACTCCGGAATGGAGAAATTCTTCCCGAAGGAGAAGTTGCTCCTTACCGGCAATCCGGTGCGGCAGGAGGTGGTGCACTTGACCGGCAAACGGCCGCGCGGAATGGAGCAGTTCGGTCTGGAGGAGGGACGACCCATCCTTTTCATCACCGGTGGTAGCCTGGGCGCCCGTGGTGTGAACAGGGGTGTGGAGGCCGCATTGCCGCTGTGGAAGGAAGCCGGTATCCAGGTCATCTGGCAGACCGGCACCCCCTATTTCGAGCAGGCCTG
>JBIIYD010000300.1:0-3239 GCA_044347005.1 Flavobacteriales bacterium
CCGCCATTGCAAGGCATCCTGTTCACGATACACATGGTCCAACTCTGCTTCGCCTTCGACAGCGCGACACGTGGGTCGGGTTACCTGCGGAACGCATTGCCAATGGCTTGGTATTCCGAAATAGCCGATGCCGACCTGCTGATCATCGATGACCGGAAACGGTCCGGGCTGCCGCGGATCATGCACCACATCCCTGCGGACCACGCAGTGGTCGTATTGGATAAGGACCTGCCCGACCTGGGCGGTGCGGGCCATGTCGTTCTCCTCCATCTGTCCCTGGACGACGCACCGATCCCAGCGCCCGTAATGGCGCGGATCACCGGACAAGGGTATCGACACGCCCCGGACGTGGAACGGCACAAGTACTACGAACTACACCACTTCCGCAGATAGATGTACTACGACAACGACTGGGCGCTGGTGATCCCTTTGGCGAACGAGGAGCAGGAATTCGAGATGTTCACCGCTGCGCTGACCTCGGTCCTGGACCGGTTGGAGTCCGGCAAGGTGTACTTGATCGTGGACAAGGTCTCCACCGACCGCACCTTGGAACTTTGCCAGGACCTGGAACTGCGCGACCAGCGGTTCAAGGCCGTTTGGGCACCGGAGAACAAGAACGTCGTGGACGCTTACCTGCGCGGGTACCGTGAAGCCTACGCCCAGGGCCACGAGTTCATCATCGAGATGGACGCAGGGCTTTCCCACGACCCAAGGGCTTTACCCATGTTCCTGCGGGTGTTGAACGAAGGCAACGAATGTGCCTTCGGCAGTCGGTTCATCAACGGCGGGTCCATCACGGAATCCAGCTTCAAGCGGCTCGTACTGTCCAAGGTGGGTACGGTGCTGAGCAATGTGATGCTGGGCACCAGCATGTACGATATGACCTCCGGCTACCAAGGGTTCCATCGCCACATCGTGGGCAAGTTCCTGGCCTTCCCCCTGCTTTCCAAGGCGCACTTCTACCAAACGGAGCTGCGCTACCTCCTTCGCTTTACTCGCTTCGCGGAGATCCCCATCCACTACAAGGCCCCCAGCCCCCGGGTGTCGGAGAAGGCCATCCGCAATTCCATCGATGTGCTGCTCCATTACTTCAAGCAGCGTCTTCTTTTCAGATCCGAACGTCTATGACCGCCCAGCGTACCGCCCTTGTCATCACCTCCATTTCGGCCCCCAATGCCGTGCTTCGCTCCTTTGCCGAGGGGTGTCTTAAGAACGGGGTGGGGTTCATCCTGATCGGTGACCGTCCATCGCCGGCCGATTTCGAACTGGAGGGTTGTGATTTCTGGGACCTGAAAAGGCAGTCGACAATGCCCTTCGCCCTGGCCAAGCTGCTGCCGGAGCGGCATTACGGACGAAAGAACCTGGGGTATCTACAAGCCATCGAAGAGGGTGCTGAAGTGATCGTCGAATCGGACGACGATAACTTTCCACGTGCCGAATTCTGGGAGGAACGGAAGCGCGCACATGCGGCAGCTTCGTTCCAAGGGACCGGATGGGTGAACCTGTACCGCTATTTCAGCGATGCGCCGATCTGGCCACGCGGCTTCCCCTTGGAACTCCTGCAGGCCGCGGTTCCCGAGCCGCCTGCCATGGCCACACGAGACTGCCCGATCCAACAGGGTCTTGCGGACGAGAACCCCGACGTGGACGCCATCTATCGGTTGACCGGTGTACTTCCCTTGGATTTCGACCAACGGGAGCATCCGATCGCGCTGGGTACCGGGGCATTGTGCCCCTTCAATTCCCAGAACACCACCTGGTTCCGGGAGGCTTTCCAACTGCTCTATCTCCCCTCCTTCTGCAGCTTCCGGATGACCGATATCTGGCGCAGTTACGTGGCGGTTCGCATCTGTTGGGAGAACGATTGGGACGTGCTTTTCCACAACGCCACCGTATGGCAGGAAAGGAATGCGCACAACCTGATGAAGGACTTCGCGGACGAAGTGATCGGCTACCAGAACAACCATGCTATCTGCGAGCGCTTGATCGCATTGGACCTGAAGCGCGGTGTGGAACACATCGGGGCTAACATGCTGCTCTGCTACAAGGAATTCATCGCCATGGGCCTTGTCGGTGAGCAGGAACTGCCGTTGATCGAAGCCTGGAACAAGGACCTTTCGGGCCTGCTTTGACCCCGTTCGCCGGAGCGAGCGCATTCCCTGCAGCCGGCAGTTCTCGGCGGGAATGAACCAGCGATCCGTGCCAGCTGTTGTTCGTTGCGGATGACGCTGCATAACATCAGCTACAACGACCCGAAGGTCCGTCGTTCAGTGGAGGCCGAATGTGGTCCGGCCTTCGACCTGTGGGCGACCATCCTGCGCGGAGGGTCGGGGTCATCACGCTTCCAATTGGTGGATGCGCCGCCGGCGGTGTTGGCGTTGATCGACCGCATGGAGGACCGTCGCTTCTGCAGTCTGGAGATGCGCCCGAACGGGCTCCTTGTGCGGATGCGCAACCGACTGGAGACCCTGGCCGTGCCCCTGGCATGGTCGAACGTGGGCCACATCACGCTGGGAAGCCCGAACGAGGAACGCTTGGCTCCGTTGCGGATCCTGGCATGCGATGGTAAAAGTCTGTTGTTCGCCGTACATCGAGATCATTGGGGATCACTGGACCGCCTGCTGAAGCGTTCGGTCCCGACGGGACTTTACCGGACGAGTGCCGCACACGCGCTGTGAACAGTAGCCTGCCATCGGTCGTTCCGTGTCCATGACCATCCCCCCCTACCTCATCATCGGCGCCGGTCGCGGCATAGGCCGTGGCATCGCTGAAAGGCTCATCGCTCAAGGCCTGCCGGTGATCACCGTGGCGCGGAGCAGTGATGGACCGGCGGGAGCCCTGGACCACATCCTCGTGGATGTGGTTAATGACGGTCTGCCCCTCGAACGGCTACCGGAAACCCTGAGCGGCATGGCCTATTGCCCGGGGAGCATCGACCTGAAGCCCTTCCGCAGCATGCGCGTGGAGGACCTGCGGAACGCCCTGGAAGTGAATTTGGTGGGCGCGTTCCGTTGCGCGCAGGTCGCCGCCGAGCGGCTTAAACGCAGCCCGGGCTCGTCCATGCTGTTCTTCAGCACGGTCGCTGTGGGCCAGGGCATGGCGTTCCATGCTTCGGTGGCCGCCGCCAAGGCCGGTGTGGAAGGCTTGACCCGCAGCCTGGCCGCCGAGCTCGCTCCCACGGTCCGGGTCAACTGCATCGCCCCGAGCCTCACGGACACGCCGCTGGCCGAACGCCTGAT
>JBIIYD010000301.1:0-3229 GCA_044347005.1 Flavobacteriales bacterium
GCGGTACGAGCGAGGAGCAGACCTCCTTCATCTACTTCGAAGGCCAGGCAGGCTTGGACTGGTACTTTACCACGACCACTCCCATGGTGCGCATGAACTTCGACCCCACAGTGGGCATCGACGAATTCGACGCCAGCAACACCTTGGGCCTTGGCCAGAACATGCCGAACCCAGCGAACGGGACCACCACCATTCCTTACGAAGTGAAGGACGGCGGTGCTGTCAGCTTCGAGTTGCGTGATGTGACCGGAAAACTCGTGATGGAGCAGTTCCTTGGTAACCGGGCACCTGGTGTTTACCGCATGGACATCGCCACCGACAACCTCGGCGAAGGAGTGTACTTCTACTCCATGACCATGGGCGACGCCCGTGCGACCAAACGCATGACGGTCGTGCGCTGATCCTATCGGACCAATATCAAAAGGGCGTGGACTCGGTTCCACGCCCTTTTTTGTTGGTATCCGGCGAAGTCACTGGCTACGGCGCCAATTCATCCAGTGGTTATCTTGGCGATCCAATTCCCTCACCCTCATGAAAGTACCTTACACTGCTCTGCTCGTGCTCGCTGCCTTGACCGGCCAGGCACAGCTCCAACTTCCCGAATTGCCGCAGGATCGCAATGGATATCGCGCACCGGCCCGTAACATGCCCACATCGGGAGAACGTGGCAGTGCCTTTTATTCGGAATCGTTCGACTCCAGCTTGAATGGGTGGACCGTTGTCACCACGGAGGGTGCGGTGAACTGGAAATGGACCAGCACCGGACCCGGAACTACCGCTTCGACCTATCCTGTACCCGTGCTGAACTCAAGCACCCCCAGCGGATGGGCGATCATCGACGATGACTTCGATGGGGTCGCTGGGGCCTCAACGAACTCCTCGATCGTTTCCCCGGTCATCGACCTTAGCGGTGCTCCGGTCAACCTGAAGGTCGAGTTCGACCAGTACTTCCAGGAATTCCAGCTGGACCAGACCTTCGTTGGCGTAAGCACGGACGGTGGCACTACCTGGAACGAGACCGAGATCAACATCGGTGTGGGCCGCGATGGTCGCCCTAACCCGGAATTGGTCGATGTGAACATCAGCGCATGGGTCGCGGCGAACCCGTCCAACGTGCAGCTCCGGTTCAGGTATCAAAGCACCTGGGACTATGGGTGGCAGGTGGACAACATCGCGATCCGCGAGTTGCCGGCCAACGACATGGCCTTGGTACGCGCTAAGAACACCGCCTTCGACTACGAGAACACGGAGTTCAACTTCATGGACTATAGCGTTTATCCCGTGAGCCAGTTGGCGGAATTGAACCCCAGCACCACGCTCCGGAACAAGGGTTTCAACGCCCAGACCGGTGTTCGTTCATCGTTGGTGGTGGATGGCCCGGGCGGCAATGAGGTGAATGTGCAGACCAACCCGGCCACCTATGCGCCCGGTGAAGAGACCACCTTGCCTTCACCGGCCTACACCCCGAGCGGGGCACTGGGCGAATACACGATGACCTACACCGTGACCCAGGACCAAACGGACGAAGTTCCCTCGAACAACACCGTGGTGAACCGCTTCACTGTCTCTCAGAGCGTTTATGCCCATGACAACGGTGTGGTGGACAATTTCCAGATCCAAGGCCCTGACAACCTGAGCGAAGGATTCGAGGTGGGCAACTACTTCGTGCTCCAACAGGCCGCCTACCTGACCGCCATCCAGGTGGCCATTCACGAGGACACCCCGGTCGGTGGTACGGTTTATGGGGCCATCTATTTCCCCTCGGCTGCGGCTACCGAGCATCCGGACCTGATCGAACTCACCAGCACGGTAACGATCACGCAGGCCCACCTGAACCCCATCGGGGGAAGCACCTTCATTTCGATGCCCTTCTCCACGCCGGTGCAATTGGACGCGGATCAACCGTACTTCGTTGTTGCAGGCAGCTTCGATGGACCGGACAACGTGCATTTCGCCACCAGCGGGATCAGCGACCCCCAGGTTTCCAACATCCACTACCCGGCATTGGCCGCGGATTTCCAGTTCTTCATTACCAAGACACCAATGGTGCGCATGGTCATCTCCACGGACGTTGGAACGGAGGACCTCAGCGGCAACGGGACCGTATTGGGAGGCAACCTGCCCAACCCGTTCAGCGATGTTACACGCATACCCTTTACGCTGGAGGCTGCCACGCAGGTCTCGCTCCTGGTGAGCGATGTGACCGGCAAGTTGTTGGTCCAGCAGGACCTCGGCACCCTCGCATCGGGCGAGCATAGTGTGTTGTTCGATGCCGACCAGCTTGCAGCCGGTGTTTACACCTATACGCTGGTGGCCGGCAGCGATCGCTGGAGCCGTAGGATGGTCGTAGCCAGGTGAGCAACTTTTCGTATCACGAAGAAGCCCTCCGATCGGAGGGCTTTTTTGTGGCCGGATGGCCATGAACGGAGCGATCAGCCCTGCGACATGGACCGTTTTGCAGCACGCATCAAGGCCCCGGCAAAAATGAATTCGTTCAACTCTTCATTATCGCTGTTGAGCAACTGCTTTCTATCGCCCTGCCACCACTTCCGCCCCTTGTGGATGAAAATGATGTTCTCCCCGGTCTCCATGACCGAGTTCATGTCGTGGGTGATGACAATGGTGGTGGTATCGAATTCTTCCGTGATCTCCTTGATCAACTCATCGATCAGGATGCTCGTCTGCGGATCGAGCCCGCTGTTGGGTTCATCGCAGAACAGGTATTTGGGATTCATGGCTATGGCCCGTGCGATACCGACCCGTTTCTGCATTCCACCGCTGATCTCCGCAGGATACAGGTGGTCCTTGTCGATGATGTTCACTCGCTTCAGGCAGAAGTGCGCACGGTCGTTCATTTCGCTGCGCGACATCTTGCCGAACATGCTCAGTGGGAACATCACGTTCTCCAGCACGGTGAGGCTATCGAACAGCGCGGAGCCTTGGAACAACATGCCGATTTCCTGCCGGATGGTCCGTTTCTGCTCATTGTCCATATCGTGGAACGAAACGCCCTCGTAGAGCACCCTTCCCTCCTCGGGCTTGTGCAGGCCTACCATGCACTTGGCCAGCACGCTCTTTCCGGAGCCGCTCATACCGATGATCTGGTTGACCAGGCCTTTGTTGAAGACCGTGGAAATATCGGAGAGCACCTGAAGGTCGCCGAACCGTTTACTGAGGTTTTCGACCGTGATCATACCAACAGCAGTTGGGTGAGCGCGTAGTTGGCGAT
>JBIIYD010000302.1:0-3215 GCA_044347005.1 Flavobacteriales bacterium
GCTTCCATAACCCATTGCCTTGAACGACCCATAGTTGGGTCTTCGCAAATGGATCAATCATCCACCACCTTGTCAAGATCCCTCCGAGCACAGTTCTCAACAGGAGCTATTGCAAACAGGTTCTAAGCGGCGGTAGCCGCTCAAAATCTGCGCTATCTGCGTCATCTGCGGCCGCATTCTAAGCGCCGCAGGCGCCCCCTTCCCATCCGCTGCCCTACCCACCCTTCCTATCTTCGTACGTCAACCACCCGCCCATGACCCGGATGCCCGATGCCAAGCCCAAGGCCGAAGCGACGCCCATCGCCACCGCTAATGGCACCGATGTCGCCTACATCAACGGCGAAGCGCACCCCATCATACAAGGCGAGACCATCCTCGACCTGCTGCGCCGCACCATGGGTCCCGAGCCGGTGCCTACGCTCTGCGACGCGCCCAACCTGGAGCCCTTCGGAAGCTGCCGCGTGTGCAGCGTGGAGGTGGCCCTGGCTGCCGATGGCCCCACCCGCGTGATGGCCAGCTGCCACACGCCCGTGGCCAAGGGGCAGTTCATCACCACCCACAGCGAGCGCATGAAACGCCTGCGCAAGAACATCGTGGAGCTGGTGCTTACCAGCTACCCGGTGGAGAAGCTCAAGACCGAGGACCACGGTTCCAACGAGCTGTACAACGTGGTGCAGCAGATCGACTTCGACGTGGACAGCGTGCGCTACCCCAAGGGCGCACATCCGCTGGATGCCGCCGGTCCCGATGCGCGCTTCGCGAAGGACACCAGCCACCCCTACATGGTGAGCGACCTGGAGAGCTGCATCAACTGCTACCGCTGCGTGCGCGCCTGCGACGAGGTGCAGGGCGAGTTCGTGCTCACCATGGCCGGACGCGGTTTCAACAGCTGGATTGCGAAGGGGACGGGCGAGAGCTTCAAGGACAGCGACTGCGTGAGCTGCGGCGCCTGTGCGCAGGCCTGCCCCACCAGCGCCATCACCGACGTGTTCAAGAGCAAGGAGACCAAGGCCGATGAGGTGGTGCGCACCATCTGCACCTACTGCGGCGTGGGTTGCAACCTGGAGGTGAAGGTGAAGGACGGTCGCGTGGCCGCCATCACTGCGCCCTACAATGCGGAATCGAACCAGGGTCACACCTGCCTCAAAGGCCGCTACGCCTTCCGCTTCTACGACCACCCGGAACGCTTGCGCACACCGCTCATCCGCAAAGACGGAGAGTTGGTCCCCGCCACCTGGGATGAGGCCTACGACTACATCGTGGACCGCTTCGCTGAGATCGTGGAAAAGCACGGTGGCGATGCCATCGGTGGCGTCAGCAGCGCGCGCTGCCCCAACGAGGAGAACTACCTGATGCAGAAATTCTTCCGCGTGCAGGCCGGCACCAACAACATCGACAGTTGTGCGCGCGTGTGCCACAGCCCTACGGCCCTCGGCATGCAGAAGACCTTCGGCACCGGCGCGGCCACCAACAGCATCATCGACCTGGAGTACACCGACACCATCATGGTGATCGGTGCCAACCCCACCGATGCGCACCCGGTGACCGGCGCCAAGATGAAGCAGCAGATCATGAAGGGCAAGACGCTCATCGTGATAGACCCGCGCCGCACCGAGCTGGCCCGCTACGCGCAGTTCCACCTGCAGCTGAAGCCCGGTACCAACGTGGCGCTGCTCAACATGTTCATGCACTACATCGTGAGCGAGGGGCTGGTGAAGCAGGAGTTCATCGACACGCGCACCGAGGGTTGGGAGGACTTCAAGCGCGAGCTGCTCACCGTGGACATCGCCGCCATGGAACGCGAGACCGGCGTGGACCGCGAGCTGGTGCGCAAAGCCGCCATCGCCTACGCCAGTTCAGCGAACGCCATGAGCTTCCACGGCCTGGGCGTCACCGAACATTTCCAGGGCACCTTCACCGTGATGCAAATCGCCGACATCGCCATGATGACCGGCAACATCGGCCGCCGCGGCGTGGGCGTGAACCCGCTGCGCGGACAGAACAACGTGCAGGGCGCCGCCGACATGGGCTGCCAGCCGCACCAGGGCGCCGGCTACTTCGCGGTGGACAACCCCGAGTACGCGCAACTCTACAACACCTTCTACGGCGTGGACGTGCCCAGCCACGTCGGCTGGAAGATCCCGCAGATGTACGACGCCGCGATCGCCGGCAAGCTCAAGGCCATGTGGGTGTGCGGCGAGGACATGGGCCAGACCGACCCCAACACCAACCACGTGCGCAAGGCCCTCGGCGCCCTCGAACTCTTCGTGGTGCAGGAGCTCTTCATGACCGAGACCGCCAAGCTCGCCCACGTGGTGCTGCCCGGCGCCAGCTTCCTGGAAAAGAGCGGCACCTTCACCAACGGCGAGCGCCGCATCCAGCGTGTCAACGCCGCCGTGCCACCCGTGGAAGGCACCAAGCCCGATGGCCAGATCATCTGCGACATCATGGAGCGGTATGCCGCGAAGACCGGTCGCCGCTCCGGCAATGCCAGCGCCACCTACGATCCCGAGTGGGTGCTCACCGAGATCAGCCGCATCGTGCCCTTCTTCAAGGGTGTGAAGTGGGACGAGCTCGGCATCAACGGCAAGCAGTGGCCCGTGGCAGAGGACGGCAAAGGCACCGAGATCCTGCACACCGAGACCTTCAAGCGCGGTCGCGGCCAGTTCATCTTCAACGCCTGGGAGAAGAGCCCCGAAGTGCGCACCAACGAGCAGGACTACCCCTACATCATCACCACCAACCGCGAGCTGGAGCACTACAACTGCGGCGCCATGACGCGGCGCACCGGCAACGGCGAGATCCTCACCGAGGACGTGCTGATGATCCACCCCGACGACGCCGCCGAACACGGCATCGCCGAGGGCGACATGGTCTGCGTGGAAAGCGCGCGCGGCAAGGTGGACATCAGGGCCCGCATCACCGACGAGGTGAAGCCCGGCATCCTCAGCAGCACCTTCCACTTCCCGGAAATGATGCTGAACCTGATCACCAGCAGCGTGAGCGACTCACTGGCGATGTGCCCGGAGTACAAGGTGGTGAGCTGCAGGATCCGCAAGGCACGTAAGACTCATTTGCGGGAAGCGGGGGAGGTGGTGGTGAAGGCATGACTTGATACTTCCAAAAGGAACTGAATGAAAGAGCTCGGACAGAGGTTCTATGACCTATCAATCCGGTTATGAAAGCACTTCATAGCTCAGGCGGTAGCTCCACGG
>JBIIYD010000303.1:0-3214 GCA_044347005.1 Flavobacteriales bacterium
CAGAAGCGCAAGTTCTCGGGCTCGATGGTGTAGGGTTGCACGGCACCCTGCACAACGGCCCCGAAAATCTCAGCAAAGTTTTCGCCTACGTCCGTCACTTGCCCAGCTTCTTGAATGGCTCCTGCACACCGGGGCCTCTGCAAGAGACCTCCGGAGGTTTGAAAACCTTCGCGACCGGAACCGTTTATCTTTGGGTTCATGAAATCCCTCAGCTTCAAAGAACCCTGGGTGAACAGCTACGTGGAGCGGCTGCTCGGCTTGAGCACGGCCACGAAGAAGGCGATCGTGGATATCCTAATGCGCAGCATGGAATACAAAAGCCCGCCTGAACCTGAAGACAACTTTGTCAAGGAGCGCACAGAGCGATTCTGGGCTTCTTTCGGCAGTTGGGAGGGGGATGGAACTGCTGAGGAACTCGCGGCTTCCATCCGCAATGCGCGAACCGAGAATCCTGAGCGTGAACCGCTGGATTGAACTCGACCGGCTTGCCTTACCTGCTCGATACCAACATCTGCATCTTCCTGATGAGGGGGAGGGTTGAACTGACCGAACGAACTCGTCGGGAACGGATCCAAGACCTGTTCATTTCCGAATTGACCTTGGCTGAACTGAAGTATGGAGTGGCCAAGAGTGATAGGCCCTTGGCGAACAAAGCTCATTTGGAAGAATTCCTTCTCGGAGTATCCATTCTTCCGGTTCGCGAAGCGCTCGATGTATTCGCATTCGAGAAGGCACGGCTCTACCGTTCGGGCCAACCCCTCCCCGACTTCGACCTCCTGATCGGCGCCACCGCTGTCCACCATAACCTCACGCTGGTCACCAACAATTCCAAGCACTTCCAACGTATCCAAGGCATTCAATTGGAGGACTGGACCATCTGAGGGCAGCCTACTCCTGCCCCACCTGTGCCAGCACGTCCACCACGATATCCAGGGCCTTGCGGAACTGCTCCTCGGCGGTGATGTCGCTGTTGTCGATCTCGATGGCGTCGTGGGCCTTGATCAGCGGGTCGGCGGCACGGGTGGTATCGTCCATGTCCCGGCGCTCGATGTTCTCCAGTACGCTGGCGAAGTCCACCTCCACGCCTTTCAGCTTAAGCTCGTGGTAACGCCGTTTGGCGCGAACGTCGGGGCGGGCGGTCATGTACAACTTCACCTCGGCATCGGGGAACACGACGGTGCCGATGTCCCGCCCGTCCATGACCACGCCTTTCTCCTGCCCGAAGGCCTGTTGCAGTTTCACCAGCTTGGCGCGCACCTCGGGCACGGGGCTCACGAGGGTGACGTAGCGGCTCACCTCCATGCCACGGATCTTGCTCTCCACGTTGCGCCCATTGAGCCAGGTCTCGCTCCTTCCGGTCATGGGGTCGTGCTGGAAACGGATGTCCAGACCGTCGAGCACGTTCAGCAATCCTTCGCGGTCCAGTTTGCCATCGTGTACCAGGCCGTTCTCGATCACATACAAGGCCACGGCGCGGTACATGGCACCGCTGTCGATGTAGGTGTAGCCCAGGTGGCCGGCCAATTGCTTGGCCAGGGTGCTCTTCCCGCAGGAGGAGAAGCCGTCGATGGCGATGGTGATGCGGTTCACAGGGAGCTGGCTGCGGCAGCGAAGGTAGTCTTCGCGGCAGAGCGGCTACCGGACAACTAACCCTTCTTGAAGTCCGCGAAACGGGCTGCCAGGGTGAAGGTGTTGGAAATGCCCGCTAGGTTGAATTGGGAATAGCCGTAGCTGATGTGCAGCTTGCTCACCTTGAGCCCGATGCCGAAGCTGACACCGGTCAACGCCGGCTTCTCGGGCAACACCATTTCCTGCCGGCGACGGTAGTTGTAGGCCACGCGCAGCATGAAGTTCTGCCCCAGCAGGATCTCGGCGCTGGGCACCACGTGCAGCATGGTCTTCTCGAAGGTGGTCACCTTGTCCTCGATCACTTCCCCGGTGATGGGGTCGATCTGGCGGGTAGCGTTGGGGTCTTCGTAGGTGAGGTCCCATTGCTGGAGCTGCTCGAACATGAGGCCCAGGCGGAACGGGGCATGCTTGAACTTGTAGGTGGTGCCCAACTGCACCTGCAGCGGCAGTTTTTCGCGGTTGCCGGTGAAGGAGCTGGTCTGGTAACCGAGGTTGCGCACCATGGCCGCCACCACGATGCCCTTGCTCTCCTTGTGGAACACGCCGCCGAGATCGACCGCCCAGGCCGTGGAGTTCCAGGTATCCAGGTTGCTGGTGATGAACTTCACGTTGGCGCCGATGCTGAAGAGGCTGTCCACCGGAATGCCGCCACCCACCTGCATCACATACTCCCCTGCCCTGAATTCGCCCAGCTCGACGCCGGATTCATCGGTGCGGGTGAAGGTGCCGTAGTCCACGTATTGGATGCTTCCGGAGAAGGTGGCGCCCAAGCTGTCGAAGTGGTGTGCGTAACCGGCGTAGCCGATGTTGATGCCATCGAAATAGGGCAGGTAGCTGAGGGCGACCTGGCTCCCCATCGTCCTGTTGAGCAGGGCCGGGTTGAAGATGCCCAGGTTGATGTCGTTGTCGTAGACCGCGATGTAGTTGCCGCCCAAGGCGGCGCTACGGGCCGAACTGGGGACGTCCAGCACACGGTAGGAAGCATCGCCACCGAGTTGGGAATAGAGGGAAGGCGCCAGGAGCGCCAGGGATAAAAAGGTGAGCGAACGCAGCATTCGGGTTGGGAACGAAGATAGTGGTCCTCTATTGTTGACGAAGCGGCCGAAGGACCACCGAGGGGGAAGGAACACCACTGCCGCGATCACGAGCTTCGCCAGAGCAACGAGGAATCGCCATAGCTGAGGAAGCGGTAGTTATTGGCCAGTGCATGGTCGTAGATGCGGGACCTTTCAGCGCCCATGAAAGCATCGATGAGCAACAGCAGGGTGCTTTGGGGTTGGTGGAAATTGGTGATCAGGGCATCGGCGAAACGGAAGGTGTAGCCGGGTGCCAACAGGATGCTGGTACGCCCAATGAGACGCTGCCCGGCTTCTTTTGTTCGTGGGTCGATGCCCGGCGGGCCGCCATCCTCGTGCGCAAGGACCTGATCGATCACGGCATGCAAGGCCTCCCGGGCAGTGGGCAGCACGAGCGCGTCGTGTTCGTAGGGCTCCCACTGACCGATCGCCATGTCCTTGCCGGCCCTGCCTTGGAGCACCATGACCCCGTGCCAGTAGATGCTCTCCAGGGTGCGCAGGGCCGTGGT
>JBIIYD010000217.1:0-5065 GCA_044347005.1 Flavobacteriales bacterium
GACCGCCTTCGATGACCCGAACCCCGTGATGTTCTTCGAGCACAAGGCCATGTACCGCAGCGTGAGCGGACCCGTGCCTGAGCAGCCGTACAGCATTCCCTTCGGCAAGGCGAGGGTAGTGCGCGAAGGATCAGCGATGAGCGTCATCACCTATGGTATGGGCGTTCATTGGGCGGTGGATGTGCAGAAGGAGACCGACCTCGATATCGAGATCATCGACCTACGCACCTTGGTCCCATTGGATGTGGAGACCATCCTCACCAGCGTGAAGAAGACCGGCAAGGTGCTGCTGCTGCATGAGGATACGCTGACCGCCGGTTTCGGTGGCGAACTGGCGGCCATCATCGCTGAGCATGCCTTCGAGCACCTTGACGCGCCGATCGTACGTGTGGCCAGCTGGGATACGCCGGTGCCCTTCGCGGTGCCGTTGGAGCAAGGGTTTCTGCCGAAGGGTAGGTTGAGGGCGGCGGTGGAACGGTTGGCGGGGTATTGAATGTTGGCGGTATCGCACTGACGGTGATCGTGGCGCCGGCAGCGTCGACCCTCCGGGTCGACCCGAACGGGCCGCGTTACCTGACTGCCCGTATTTTCGGACAGTGCGATACCCGACCAAATTCCACAAACACCCGCGTTTGCCGGGTCACGATTACACCCACGGGACGTATTTCGTTACGTTGTGCACGGATCCACGCAGGGATTGGTTCGGACAGATCACTGGTTCAGGACCGGATGCCGTGATTGAACCGAACGAACTGGGACGCATAGTTCTAGATGACTGGTATGCGTTGCCTGAACGGTTGCCGCATATCCGGCTGGATCAGGTGCAGTTGATGCCCGACCATTTTCATGCGATCATCGTGTTGGACGGCAGAAAGTCGACCCGGAGCTCCGATGCATATCGGAGCGACGCTGCCAGAGGAGGGGGTGACGGTCGCGATGGGGCGAATGGTCCGTTGCCGGGATCATTGGGGGCGATCATCGGCGCATTCAAATCCGGAACGACTATCCGGATGAACCGTTTGCGGGGAACACCCGGACATCGCCACTGGCAAAAGGGTTTCCATGACTGGCGCATACGGCCAACGCATGCCGGGGAATTCGAACGGATCGCGCGGTACATCGCCGATAACCCGGCGAAATGGTGAACATCCATATAGTCGCTCACGACCGCTGTGCCACTTCCCGACTCCAGCACGGCCTACTTCAGCAAGGTCACATGCCCCAAGGTCTCCCTTGCGCCACCGGTGCTGATGATGCGGTATTTGATCTTGTACGGGTAGGTGTCCTGCTTCATGATCTCGCCACCGCCGTTCTTGAAGGTGCCGTTCCACACCACGTTCGGGTCGGTGCTTTCGAAGATCACCGCTCCCCAGCGATCGAACACGAGCAACTCGAGGTCCTTGATGTCGGGTATGTTGCTGGACAGACCCCAGACGTCGTTGATGCCGTCCCCGTTCGGTGTGAAGGAGTTGGGCACGTAGGTGAACAGCACATCGTCGATCACCACAACGTTGCACACGGTGTCCGCGCAGCCATGGCCGTCGTAGGCGATCAGGCAAACATCATAGTTCCCCGGCTCGGTGTTGGTGAACAGGTACTGCGGGTTCTGCACCTGTGTGGTCAGCAGTCCAGCGATGTCCCAATTCCAAGCGGTCGCGTTCTCGGACACGTCCATGAACGTGATCGCGGGATCGTTCACGTTGGCCGGGATCGGTTCGTGTTCGAACGCGGCGATCACTTCGGGCGGTTGGGGTAGGAACACCTGGCCGGTACCGATGCAACCATCGGCACTGCGGATGGCGATGTCGAAGGTGCCCGAGCACACGCTGAGGAGCGTAGGGTTCGGCGTGTATGTGGCGCCGCTATCGAAACTGAACTCCACGGCCTGCGGGTCGACGATGGTAATGGAACCATCGCAGCCTCCGAAGCACCAGGGCTCCACATAGGTGGTAGCATCGATCTC
Source organism: Flavobacteriales bacterium (assembly GCA_044347005.1). Classification (GTDB taxonomy): domain Bacteria; phylum Bacteroidota; class Bacteroidia; order Flavobacteriales_F; family PHOS-HE28; genus PHOS-HE28. The sequence continues at coordinate 1,964 of JBIIYD010000217.1, forward strand.
CAGCAACACGGGTTGGTCGATGGTGAAGCTCTCGCTGGTGTTGCATCCGTTCACGTCGACAACATCGAGTGTGTAAGTGCCTGCGCAAATGTTCGCAGCGAAGGCGGTGTCCCCGGCCAATGCATTGCTCCACGTGTAGGTGAAGGCCCCATTGCCACCCGACACGACCACACTTGTGGTTCCATCGCAGGCGAGGAAACAGACCGCATCGGTGTTGGTGAAGGTCACGTCCAAGGGTTCGGTGAAGGTGATCGTGACACTGTCGATCAGGTAGCACGTCACGCCATCGTCCTCGATCCAGTAGAACATGGCTGCACCACTTCCTGGTGCCGTCACGGCAGTTTGTGGGTCGGACGCGTCCGCGAACACATAACCGGCAGGCCCTGTCCATACGCCCACATTGGTGTTGCCTATGGAAGCGTTAAGGGTGTAGGTGAGCGTGCAGATGGTCGAGTCCGGACCGGCGTCGATGATGCCGCAGCAGGTGGGATGGTCCGCCGGCAGTATCTGGATCTCGAGGTCCGCCGTACCGATGCATCCCGCAGGCGAGGTCACGGTATAGGTGAAGGTTCCGGGTCCATCCACCATGGGGTCGAAGTTGGTGGCCACGGGTGCGCCTGAAGCATCCGTCCAGGTGCCTCCACTTTGCGGCGTGCCGCCCAACAGGTCGATCAGGTCGTAAGCCGGTGGGGTAGCGCAGAGCACCACGAGCGTATCCTGTCCGGGGTTCAGGTCGGGGTCCAGGCTTACGACCACGGTATCGGTCGCGAAGCATGCCGGGTGTCCGGCAATGAAGGCCGTGACCACATAAGCGGTCTGGCTGGTGACCACCGCGGTCGGGTTGGCAATGTTCGGGTTGGACAGTCCACCCGTGGGCGACCATGACCAGACCATGCCTTGTTGCGAATCGCAGGTGGCGTTGCCGGTCCACACCAGGCCGGTCGGCGGATTGGGTCCTGCCTGATGCACCGTCACCCCTTGGTCGGTGATCAATTCGTAGGAAACCTCACTTTCCCAGGTCCCGGGGGAATAATTCAGGGTGATCACATCCCCGGCCTGAACAGGGAATGTCACGATCGTTTGAGAACCGGTGCAGGTATAGTTGGTCGGCACGCCGTCCACGGTCACTGTGATGTTGGCGCCGTTCCATCCGTCACCGAAGGAATCGTCCATTTGAAGGGTCCAGGTGCAACTGGTGGCAGCACCCACCACGGTAGCCTCCAATTGGACCGGGTCGTTGCAGATGGTCTGGTCGGGGCCGGCATCCACTACGAACGGCTCGTCGATGGTGACGAATACCGTGGTGTCGTAGCTGCACCCGAAGTTGTCCGTGATCTGGTATTCGAAGGGGTACGTGCCTGGCGCTGTGGCCGTGAAAATGATCGTGTCGCCATTGGCGGAGATGTAGTCGGGTGTGGTGCCACCGGTCCAGGAAGAGGAGTCGGAACCGCTGCCCCAAGAGGGCGTGAACTGGGTCACATCCGGGATGATGGAGGGGTCGAAGTTGATGGACCAGGAGCAAATGAAGCCGTTGTCGGCACCCCACAGGTCGGTGCTCTGGTAGATCCATTCGCCGTTCAGCGGGCAGCCGATCAAGTTGGAGAGAGGCTGCACGCTCTGGTAGGTCCCCGGGTTCAAGGAGTTGCTCGGGGGAGTACCTGCGACGGTGGTATTGTTGGTGTTCTGGATCCAGGTGCCGTTGGTGGCGGTGGGCGACCAGCAGTACTGCCAGCATTCTCCGAAAATGGGATCCTGGTTGGTGTCGAAATCGTTGGGCGCTCCCAAGTAGGTGCCGCCACCACCTTGTTGGTGCAGGATGGTCGTCTGGCCATTGGGGCAGATCACCTGCAACACAAGGTCACCCATGAAAGTGTGTTCCATTTCCACACAAATGGAAAGTATGTTGCTGGTGCTGGTGACCAACTGGCCGGGATTGAATTGCTCGAAGACCAGGGACGAAGTGAAGGGCAGGCCGACATCATCGGGCAGGAACACCCCGTCGCCAAAATTCGCATCGGGGATGCCGGTCCAGGTTACCGGCTGGGCGTTTCCGACGAAGGTGACCGTTTCACCGAAGCAGGTCTCCGTACTGGCTGTGGTCAGGCTGAAATCCGGCGTGGTACTCACCAGGATCTGCAGGTCCACCAGATTCAGGCTGCCGCAATCGTTGTCGTCCGTGATGTAAAGCTGAACGACATGTTCGCCATCGTCGACGAAGGTGTGGCTTACGATGGGGCCGCTGGTGCTGTCCATGGAACCATCGTCGAAATCCCACAAGTACTGGGCAATGGTGTTGCCTGCCTGCGCGAAGGATCCACTGCCATCGAAGTTGACCGTTTCACCCTGGCAGATCAATGCGGGCACAGCCTCGGTCATGGTCGCCACCGCACTGGGGTTCTGGCAGGGCACCGTGCACTGGAAGCCCGCTGCGAAGTTGCCGGGCACTGTGTCGTTCGAGTTGAATACCAAGGTGAGGCAACCGCTCGTGTTGAACACGGTACCACTTACGACGAGATTCTGTAGTCCACTGCCTGTGTATGTACCCAGTGAAATGGCACTGGTATTGTCCCCATCATAGATGGTCATGTTGTCGTCGCCGGCACCCGTGGTGCTCAGGTCGAAAACGAACCAGGTCAGGTAGATCACGTTGCCGGGCACGTCCGGGCAGATCGTGAAGGTGTGGCTCTCGTTGTTGCCGTAGGCTCCGTTGGGACCACCGGAATCCTCGATCACCCCGGAACAACTGGTCGCGGAGCCGGAAGTGATGCTGATCTGCTGGGCATCGCCATGCAGGGCAATACAGGCGAGCAGGACGACCAGTGTGATGCGAATAGCCTTCATATCTAGAACAGTTCTGATGGGCCGACCGCGTCCACGCTCGAAAGCACCGCTTGGGCTCCTGCCAAAGTAGGTACGCCCAAGGCCATTCCCTGCAGCACACCTACCGATTCTTGGATTCCCTGGACCGGGGTCGGCATCTTGGTGGATCGTTGATCGTTCCCCTCCATGACAACCGTGAGCCGCTCATGGTTGCCTCAGGGGGATAGGGGACAGGCATATTTGGCGCATGCAGGGGGCTGGTGCTTCGCTTCGGGGTTCCGA
>JBIIYD010000195.1:0-5880 GCA_044347005.1 Flavobacteriales bacterium
AAGTCCAATTCTGTATGGTCTCGTATTTGCCCCAAGCAACCCGGGGAAGCCGGATCGGGTCACCAGTCTGGCCGACCATCGTCGACATGGCAGGTTTGAGCCGATTTGCAATTGATCGCCACCGATCTACCTTTCCCCCTGATACCCAAAGGATCCATGAAGCCAACCTTACTCTTCAGCGCCGTACTGTCCTTGTTCACGGTACAACTGCATGCCCAGGGAACATGTTCCACAGCGCTGCCGATCGGCTTGGGCCAGTACACGGCCCCGGTCCTTACCGGGCAGGCCCCCACGATCATTTGTGCCGGGACCGCCACCCCGGCGGCATACGGCCTTTGGTACAAGTTCACGGCAACGCTGGATACCACCGTTCAGTTGACCACCCATGTGGACGGCTTTCCCGATGTGGATACCCGCTTTCATGTCTATACAGGCACATGCGGCTCGCTGCAATGCCACGCTGGCGACGATGACTCCGGACCCAACTACAGTTCCATCGATAATTTCAATGTGGTGCAAGGCGTCACCTACTACATCGCGTTCGACAGCTATTGGACCCCCAACGGCTTCACCTTCCAGCTCAGCGAAGTATTTGTTCCCACGCCACCAGTTGGTGTTCTCGAGTTCACCAACGTTCCGCTTCCAGGTGCAGGCTACGTCATGGGCGTGGTGGATATGAACGGCGACGGGTTGGACGACGCAGTAACACCGAACCAATCCAGCGTTACCATCAACTACCAGCTCGAGGCCGGTGGGTATTCCACGGCCACCATCGGTACCAGCGCTGCGGACAATACACCTTCCTGGAGTATGGCTGCTGGTGATATCGACGGTAACGGCTACAACGACCTGCTCTATGGAGGGGGCAGTGGCGCCACCTTCATGATCGCCAACTCCGATGGTACCGCGTACACCGAGCTTTCCTTCGCTCAGTACATCTTCAGCCAGCGCACCAACTTCGTGGACATCAACGCCGATGGGCACTTGGACGCCTTCGTGTGCCACGATGTGGACGCCAACGTGTACTTCATGAACGACGGCAACAACAACTTGTCCTTCCAGCAGGGCGCCTTGGGCACCAGCTGCGGCAACTACGGTTCGTTGTGGACGGATTATGACAACGACGGAATGGTGGATTGTTTCGTGGCCAAATGTGGTTGCGATCCGGTGGACCTGCTCATGCGTAACAATGGCAACGTGGGCTTCACCAGCATGGCGGCATCCTTAGGGCTTGCGGACGATCACCAAAGCTGGTCCAGCGCATGGGGCGATTTCGACAACGATGGCGACATGGACGTGCTGATCGGTGCCAGTTCCAGCGGATACCACAAGCTGATGAGCAACAATGGCAATGGAACGTTCACCAACGTTACCGCCGGGTCGGGTATGGACGTCTTCACCGGCCAGTCCATCGAGTGGACCACCCACGACTTCGACAACGATGGATTCCTAGACATCCTGGGTGGTGGTGCGATGCATTTCAACAACGGCAACATGACCTTCTCTTCCGATGTCACTGCACCGTACAACGGCCCCATCGGCGATCTCGACAACGATGGTTTCCTCGATATCGTGAACGGATCGTCAGCGCAGATGAACCAAGGCAACGAAAACAACTGGATCAGGATCTACCCCATCGGGGTGGAAAGCAACAGGAACGGGATCGGTGCCCGCGTTTCGGTGACGAGCGCTCTTGGCACCCAGATCCGGGATGTGAAGAGCGGTGATGGGTTCGAATTCATGAGCACCATCGTCCCCCATTTCGGATTGGGAGCCGACACGGAAGTGGAGGAGGTGCGGATCACGTGGCCCAGCGGGGTGGTGGATGTGATCACCGATCCACCGGTCAACGGCACCCTTACCGTGGTCGAAGGGCTTTACACCGGCATCGGCGAGCAGGCACAGGATGGCTTCTCGGTCTATCCCAATCCAGCCGTGGACGTGGTCACCCTCAGGGGTGCGGGCTTGAACGAAGAAGTGGCGTTGTACGACATGACCGGAAAGCTGGTGCTTACCGGTCGCACGGCAGGCGGCACCTTGAACGTCGGCAACCTGTTGCCCGGCGTCTATCAAGTTGTGCTCACGAACAAAGGGAGTAAGGTCCGGACCCGGTTCACCAAGCAGTGACCATGGTCTCGGGTTGGATCTGCCACCCTGTATTGCATTGAAGGCCAAAGAGGGAACGAACCGAGGTGAACGGCCAATTCCGTGCGGACCGGCTGGTCGCTGTGTTGCATTTTCCTGATGTGTTGCGAATAACTTGGGACCAAACTCCTGGAGCACATGCGTATCCTGCTTCTCTTCGTCACGATCGCCCAACCGCTGCTCATGTTGGCTCAGGTGGTGATCAACGAAGTCGATTATGATCAACCGGGTACGGACAGCGCCGAATTCATTGAGATCAAGAATGTCGGTACCAGCCTGTTCCCCATGCAGTACCTGCGTGTGGTGATGGTGAACGGAGCAAGCGGTGCAGCTGTGGAATATCGTGTCATCGAAGACCCTTCGTGGCAACCCCTTGAGCCAGGAGGCTACTTCGTTATCTGTGCGGACCAGGCCGTCACCGTGAACTGCGATCATCAGGCTGCTCCGCCGACCAACCTGGTCCAGAACGGTCCCATGGATGCGATCGCGCTGGTCTTCGTAACTGGTGATACCATCGATGTGGTCAGCTATGGGGGGAGCTTGCCGGGCTATACGGAAGGTACCGGCACCACGGCCGAGGATTCGAATTCCATTGACGGTCTCAGCATTGCACGCTGGCCCGATGGGGTCGACACCAACAACAACGATGCGGATTTCCGCGTAGGCTGCAGCACCCCGGGTGCACCCAATTCCGTCGATACTGAAGCGTGTGGTGTTACTACCGGGTTGGAAGAGGTCGTTCCACCTTCCAGCTTTATGGTAATGCTCGATGCTGGGAACGACCGGTTGGTATTGAACTGGGTCGGTGATGGCTCGGCCCCGGTCGTTTTCGAAGTGTTCAACGTTGCCGGCTCGAAACTGCTGGAATACAGTGCGGGTGCAGGTCCTTCGGTGAGTTGGTACCCGTCCTTGGCGCCCCTGCGTGGCCAATTGCTATTGGTGCGAGCATCCAGTGGTGGGAGCCAGGTGGTGCGTCGGGTGGTCGTCCCGTGATCGGGGTCTGCTTGGCTTCATCGGTCGATACCCCATCCTCGGCTAGGTGGGGAAAGCGCTCCCGGGCGTGTCCGCGTAAGTACGCCAAGCCTCACCGCCCTGCGATCAACATCGCCCTATTGGTAAACGGGCACGCCGGGCTGCAGCGACACCCCATGGGAGGCCTCAACTTGGCACCATGGCAGCAGCGGTGTTCGAGGCGCGGTACAACCGCATCCTGCGCTCCAGGGAGCAGGGGTACGAAGAGTTGGGCGATTTCCTGGGTCGCCATGCCGGCTTGGGCCCCATGGTCAGGCTGGGGCTGCTGCGTAGGCGCGAAGAGAATACGGAGTTCCAGCGCTACAACGGTTACGTGCCCACCCGTGCGGGCGATGAGTTCCTCCTCCACATCCCCGAGAAGGAGCTGATCCTGGTGCGGCCCGAGAAAAGCGCATCCCTGTATCTGGCCTTGCAGAACGACCCCGCGCCCAAGGCGGCCTTCAAAGCCACCTATGCCGAGCCCAGCAAGGAGCAGTTCGAACTGTTGCACCACATGCGTGAGCAGGCCGGCAAGGACCTCTGGCGCGTGCAGCGGGCCGATGAACTGCGCCGCCTGATGCTCGAGGGCTACATGGATTTCCGCTCTTTCACCAAGCGTACGAGCATTGGCGAAGGAGCGCTCCTGCGTTTCGAACTGGTGAAGCCCCGCGTGGAGCGGCCGCACGACCGTGCATTGCATCTGGAGCTTACCCCTGCCGGTGAAGCGTTCCTGCACGTGGCCGATCCGTGGGAGTTGTTGCTGATCAAGCCGGGCATGGAACTGCCCTTGTTCGCCGTGTGCGAGCCCGAGAAGGCGGAGTATTGGTGCAATCTTCCTTGAGCTCCTGAACATTCTCCGGGACTCACGGCCCGTTCGGCCCTTTCCCGACTTGGAAATTCCCGCTCTCGAAACGGCGTAGCAATTCGGCGATGCGCTTGGCCCGTGTGGCTTCGGTCTTGGCGCTGCCCACCCAGTAACACATGCTGCGCTGCATGCCGGGCTTCAGCTGGTCCCAAGCAGCCTTCATTTCGGGCAGGAAGTCGAGCGTTTCCGCCAAGTCTTCAGGCAGGTCCAATTCGTCCGGGGTGGGGTGCTTCCAGAACTCCACTTGCACGGGGTCGCCCACGCGCTTGATCTTGGCCGCCCTGCGGATGTCGCCACCCAGGATGATGATGTGTACGCCGCTCTTCTGTGGTATCAGGGCGCGGTCCACCGCCACGCCGTTCACGGTGCCCAAAACGCGCACCCGACTGCGGGTCCCGAACTCCCGTTCCACATCGATCGGTATCTCCACGTACATGAAGGCCATCTCCGCGTGCATCTTCTCCAGCGGGGCGGTGAAGCGGTAGGTCTTGGCAGCAGGGCTCTTGGTGGCCATGGGTAGTTCGACCCTTGGGGTCGACTGTACAGTTGCGATGATCAACCGCCTGCTTTCTTGGCTTTGTAGCCTTTCTCGTTGAGGAACGCCAGCACCTTGTCCCGGTGATCCCCCTGCAGCAGGATCACACCGTCCTTGGTGTTGCCACCCACGCCGCACTTGCTCTTCAGCGTACGGCCCAGATCCTCCAGGTCGCCGGGTTTGCCCACAAAGCCCACGATGCGCGTCACCTCCTTGTTGCCCTTCAGCCGGTCCAAGTGGATGCGCAGGTCCTGCTGTTGGGGTGGCAGCGTGGCTGGGTTGCTGGCGGTGGTCGTGGCGCGGTTGGTGCTGTACACCAGGCCGCCCATGCCGCTGGGTGGACGCTTTTTCATTCCTGCGAAAATAGCCAGCCCCCTCAGAATGCGTAGCGCAGCCCAACGTTCAGCACCATGCTGCGGGTGAGGCCATCGGGGCGTTCCTCGCGGACGATGAGCGGGGAACCGTAGGCAAGTTCGATCGCCCAGCGCTCGTTGATCCTGTAGCGGGCATCCACCGTGGCGTTCAGCGTGAGCCCTTCAGAACCATCCACCTCCACCACTTCCGGCAAACGGGGCATACCGGCCGCATCGAAGGGCACCTCCTGCCGCTTGTCCTGAGCTACATGGTAGATGGCGAGCAGTCCGGGCTGGATACTGAACCCGCCGACCGGGAAGGCATATTGGATCCGCGCCACGGCATCGGATGCCCGCTCCAGGTAGGCGCTCTCGAAATAGCCCTGCGCCTTCGGGTCGTCCATCCATGCCGTATGGGTGAAGGTGTTCTCGTTGGAGTTCGCCAGTACGGCCTGGTAGGCCAGTACCGCGCTCCATCGTCCATGGCGGTAGTTCAGTCCCAGCAGCAGGTCCGTGGTGCCCAGGCTGGTCTGGTAGGGCATGGGCAAGGGTCGGCCATCGGTCGCGGTGGCATTCGCGTTACCCGCGTTCAGCTTCACCCCGATCATGGCATCAAGCCGCCTGTACGTCTTGGACCGGGACCGCCCAACAGCCGTGGAATCACTGCGCTGAAAGAGGGAAAGTGAATTGGTGATGATGGGGTCGCTCAAGCTGCTGTTGCTGCCCAGGTCGCCATCCGCCGCGAGGTAGGGCACTCGCAATTGGACGCTCCATCGGTCCGTGATGCCGAGCCCGAGTTCGGCAATACCCTGCACGACGGTGGTATTCCGTTCACCGACGGCGAAGCTCATGGTGATCCGTGAGAAGTGTCGGCGCTCCGCTGAAACGGAGAGGCTGTCGCCATCGGTGGGTAATTCACCGATCGGGCCGGCCGTGCAGACGCCCGCATCGCTGCAGCCTTGGGCCTGTGC
>JBIIYD010000088.1:0-10944 GCA_044347005.1 Flavobacteriales bacterium
GCGGGACCTCGAAGGGTATACCTACGAGGAGATCGCCGAGCTCACCGGGCTCAACCTGGCACAGGTCAAGGTGTACATCTATCGGGGCCGCACCGCACTGAAGGAATACATCGGGCAACTGGACCTTGTATTATGAGCGAGCGCATCGACCATAACAATTACGAAGCGTGGCTGCTCGACCGCATGGAGGGCAGGCTCGATCCTACGCAGGAGGCCATGCTCGATGCGTTCCTGGCTGCTCATCCGGACTTGGACCCGACCGAGGATGGCTTGCCGACATTGGATCTTGCGGATACACGGCTCCCCGAATTCGACAAGGATCCGCTCAAGCGGACCTTGCCCCCGACAGGTGCTCCGGCGGACTCCTTGGATGATTTCCTGATCGCCCGTGGCGAAGGCGACCTCACCGCTGAACAACTTATCGCGCTGCGCGGATTCCTGAAAGAACACCCGGAACACCAGCGCTCGGAACGTCTGTACGCGATCGCCAAAGTGATCCCGGATGCCACGGCATACACCGCGAAGAACGACCTGGTGCGTGATCTTCCGCCACGCGGCATGCCCGGGCCACACACGCTGGAGGACCTGCTGGTCGCGCGCTTGGAAGGTGACCTGAGCGAGGAGCAGGAACGGGTGCTCGTCGCGTACCTCGTTGAACACCCGGAGGCGAAGCAGGCCTGGGCCTTAATGCAACGGACGCGGGTTGCCCGCGACCCTGTGGTCTATGCGGACAAGCAGGGCCTGAAGAAAGGCGCTAAGGTGATCGCATTGACCACGGCAAGATCGACTTGGGGCGTTCGTTTGCGCGTGGCCGCCATGGTCGCAGTGCTCTTCGGTCTTGGCTTCTGGTTGCTTACCCGGGAAAACGCTCCGGAACAGCAGTTCGTGCAAGAAGGCAGCACGGTGCAGCCGATCGACACGGCGGATGGAACAACCGGGACCCCGGACCCTTCCCTGGTGAAAGGGTCGGGGGCCGATACGAACGCCCCGCACAACGATCCCGACGTGAACGAGGATGAACGCCTGATGACCGATGACACGAACGGCCAACAAGGTCCGGCTACGGCGCCTTTCCCCAATATGGCCGTGGAACGGGAACAGCTGGCTGTGCTTACGGCCATTGCTCCGGTGCTGAATTCCACCTCGAACGAAGGCCTTCTACCGGTCTCGGTGCCGGTGCGCGACGGCGCTTGGGCCCCGGTGGAATTTGTCGCTGATGAGGAGCTGTACGCGGCGGAAGAGCGCGGCATACCCTTGCGGAGTTTCCTCGCCAACGTGTTCCGCGAGCGGGTGCTCGATGAGCCTGCCGCTGCGGCGCGTCCGCTCGATGGCGACGATGCTGTTGCCGTGGTGGACAAAGGCCTTCGCACCGTGGTCGGCGAACGAAGCGGCCTTGCCGTGGAGCGCGGTGCCGATGGTGTCCTCAGCGGCTTCGACCTGCGGCTCGGTCGCAACTTGGCCATCAGCGCCAAGCGCTGACCCACCCGTTTTTCGTGCGTGCTCGCCAGGTGTTGTCACCGGGAGCCGTGCTCGTTCCGGGATCGCCCGTACCGATGTAGGATCAAAGAGCCCTGAACTGCGCACGGTGGTCGTTGCCCCATAAGCGAAAAGCCGTTCATCCGCCCAGGCCGGCCGCTCATCACGATCGTGCCTTCGGGCTCTAACTACCGACCCGCTCACCCTGTCCTATGCTTGTAAACACCAACCAATAACCACTGCCATGAAGACCATCATCTCCCGCACCATGTTGCTGATCGCTGCATTGGCGATCGTGGGTTCCACCCAAGCCGCCGAACCTGTTCGGGCGAGCGCACCATCGACGAAACGCACCGCGATGGAGCGTACCCTGGACCGCGCGCTCAGCCGCCACCTCACCTTCCCCATCACCGAAAGGACCAACATGCTGGGCGAAGTGTACGTGAGCTTCGTGATCGACAAGGAAGGCCGTTTGGAAGTGCTGGAATGCAACTCGTCCAACGAGCGCTTGAAGCAGCACGTTTTGCGCAAGCTTGCCAAGATCGATATCGGTGATAACCCCGAAGGTGTCTGGCGCACAACGCACATGCGCATCGTGTTCCGTCCGGAGCACACCCAGGGTTGAATCGCGTTCTCCGAAACAGGAAGGGCCTATCACGGGGCCCTTTTCTGTTTTTGTTGGTGGCTGTAACTAACAGGTCGGCATCCCGTCCTACGAATACAACTACACGACCATGAGAACCTTCCTCACCTTGCTCGTCTTCCTGATCGTTTCTACGGCATTGCTTGCGCAGTCCGACACACTTGCCGTGCCTGTTCCCCCGGTTCCGCCCGTTGCACCGATCGCGCCTGTACCACCGGTCCCGCCTGTTGCGCCCACGTCGCCGGAGGCGCCTGGAATGGGTGCGGACAGTGCCGCTGTGAATGGTTCCAGGATGTACCTCAGGCTCGGCATCGATGACAAGTCGGGAGCCTATGCGGGCGTTACGGAACTTCCCCCCGATTCGACCAAGGACAAGGACCCTGTGATCATCGAACTCAAGAACAAGACCATCCGGATCTATGCCGACGACAAGGTGAGCGCTTCGGACAGTGCGGCGGTGCAGGAGCGCTTGAAGGAACTCCGCACCGAACGCCGCAACCTGTTCACCTACTGGAGCGGTCTGGACCTGGGCCTGAACAACTGGGTGGGACCGGACGGTGACGCCGACCTCGACAAGGACGCCGAATTCATGCAGCTGGATGCCGCGCGCTCCCGGTTCTTCGCGATCAACTTCATGGAACAGAAGGTCGAATTCGGAGGGCATCGTGCAGGCCTGCTCACCGGCCTGGGACTGGAATACACCAGCTACCACCTCATCAACAACGTGCAACTGGCCTACAATGCCGATTCGGTGTATGGCATTGCGGTGGACGACCCCACCTACACCAAGAACAAATTGCGCCAGACCGGCCTGCGGGTCCCGCTCCTGTTCGAGTTCAATACCAAGCGTGCGCCGCTGCCCACGACGGACGAGGAGATCAAGGCCTTGGAAAAGGCCGGTGGGTACGACCGGAAAGGGAATTTCCACATCGCGGCCGGGGTGGTGGGCAGCTGGTACTTCGACACCATGTACAAGCAGAAGTACGTGGCCTATGGCGATAAGCAGAAGGACCGTTCCAGTGGCGACCTGCACCTTTTGCCCTACCGTGCAGCGGCCACCGTGCGCCTCGGATGGGGTGGCTGGAACTTCTTCGGCGAATATGCGCTAACCCAACTCTTCAAGGACGGCAAGGGCCCGGAGCTCACACCCTTCAATGTCGGCCTCACGATCATCGGGTTCAACTAGCGTTGATACGGGACGCCGCCCAACGGGCAGGCCTGTCATGTATCGGCGCAACGAGGGAGTTGCAACCCGGGAGCCGCAAGCGCGATCGATCCGTTCGGTCGATGTCTTGCGGCTTCGCTCATGGATGCCCTCGGGGGTCGGCAGCGCTGGCCTATTTTAGCGGCCCCGTTCAGCTTTGGGCGGGGCTTCCAGCAAAGACCGCATCCATGGGCCGCATATTCGAAAAGCGCAAGCACAAGATCTTCGCACGCAACGCCAAACTGAGCAAACTCTTCACCCGCATCGGGAAGGAGATCTCCATGGCCGTGAAATCCGGCGGGCCCAACCCGGATGCCAATTCGCGCCTGCGTATGGCCATCCAGAACGCTAGGGGTATGAACATGCCCAAGGATATCGTGGAGCGCGCTATCAAGAAAGCGGCCGGGGGCGAGGAAGCCGACTACCACGAGATCACTTACGAGGGCTACGCGCCCGGCGGGGTCGCCATTTTCGTGGATGCGGCCACCAACAACGTGAACCGGACCGTGGGCAACGTGCGCAGCTACTTTTCCAAAGTGGGCGGCACCCTGGGTACCAGTGGATCGCTGGGCCACATGTTCGAGCGCAAGGCCGAATTCGTGATCGAGACGGCCGCCCTCAAAGGCAAGGACGCTGACGAGTTCGAGATGGAGGTGATCGACGGCGGCGCCGATGACGTGGTGCGCGACGAGGAAGGCTTCATCGTGTTCGCGCCCTTCGCCTCCTTCGGCCTTATGCAGCAGAAGCTCGACGAGCTCGGTGTGGAGGTGAAAAGTGCGGAATTGAAGCGCTTCCCCCTGGTCACCAACCCGACCGATGCCGATACGGTGCGGCAGGCCATGAAGCTCATCGACATGCTCGAGGAGGACGAGGACGTGAACGCCGTGTACCACAACATGGACATCACGGAAGAGGTGGAGGCGGAGCTGGAGAAGGACTGACCTGCTTTTGACAGGTCCTCGTGGGGACCTTCTTGCCCCGAACCCTTTTCAACGGGTCGATCAAGCCGGACGTGAGCGGAAACGGATGTGGTAGCGCGTGCCCTCGGCATCGCCATCCAAGCTCATCCTCCCGTTCAATTGGTCCACCAGACTCTCGATCAGGGAAACACCCAGCGTGGTGCCATCGTCCTGCATCTTTTCCAACGGCATACCTACCCCGTTGTCGGTATAACGCAGGTCGAAGACCTGGTCCTCGGCATGGTGGATGGACAGGAGGATGCTGCCACTGTCGCGGCCTTTGAACGCGTGTTTCAAGGAATTGGTGATCAGCTCGTTCAGCAGCAGTCCCAAGGGTACCATGGTCGTCAGGTCGAAGGCCAGCCCGGTATCGATATCCGTGCTGTACTCGATCCTGTCGTTCACATCGTTCATGCGCACCAGTTCGGCGAAGAGTTCCTGGATGTAGGCCCCTACGTCCACCATCGCCAGCTCATCGCCCTTGTAGAGTTTCTCGTGGATCAGCGCCATGGACGTTACCCTGGTCTGGCTTTGGTCGAATGCGGCCTGCAGCCGCTCATCGGTGAAGGTGCCCGATTGCAGGCGCAGCAGGCTGGCGATCACCTGCAGGTTGTTCTTCACACGGTGGTGCATCTCCTTGATCAGCACATGGATGCGCTCGTTGGCCTGCTCCAGCTTTTCCTTCTCCACCTGAAGGGCCTTGGTCTGGTCGTCGTCGCGCAAACGCGCGGCCTTCAGGTTCTCCTTCATCCGCGACAACGCGATGCCCAACACGTCACGTGGACCACGCACGTTCACCTGCGTATCGTAGTTGCCTTTGCCGATGGATTCGGCACTGTTGGCCAGCGACCGGATGTTGTCGATCATCCCGTTGAAGGAGAGCGCCATCTGGCCGATCTCGTCGGAACTGCTCACGGGCACTTCGGCGCTCACATCGCCCACGGCCAGCGACCGCGCGGCATTCGTCACTTCGGTCACCGTGATCCGCACGCCCCGCATGATCAGGTAGCCCATCACCGTAACCGCCCCCACCACACCGATCAATGCAGCCAGAGTGATCAACAGCCGCAAGCGCGCATCGCGGCTGTTGGCCGCCGTGGCCTCCACGATCAGTTCCAACGAATGGTCCTCCACCAGCTTCAACTTGTCCATGGCCCGCATGGAAAGGTCCCACCACTGGTCCGGCTCCAGGCCTCCCCGCTCCACGGTGCGCCGCTCCTTCACCGTGCCGATCACGGCCCGCATGAAGTTCACATCGGGGCCTTGGTACACCGAGCGATAGGTGCTTAGCACTTCCGGCGGTGCATCGCGTTCGAAGAGCACCATGTTGGCTTCGTACTGGGCCACCTGTTCGCTCATTTCGGCCAGCTGTACCGACGTCAGCGGCACGGCCCCGAAACCCATGCTCAGCTTGTCACGCACAACGCTCAAGGCCTGTTTGGCGTGCAAGAGGCGCAAGTGGGCATAGAGCCGGTCCTTGGTCTCGGGGTCCAGGGCCAGTCTGCCTACACGCCCGAGCTCTTCGAGCAAGGCATTGTTCATGCTCCGGAATGGGCGGAGCAGGCCGTCCAAAGGGATCTTGCGCGCCAGGATCCGTTCCCGGTGCAAACCCAGTTCGTCGAAAGCGCGGCTCTCGTTCAGCGATAGGGCCAGCCCGTGTTCCGGGTGCTGAAGATCCTTCAGTGCGGCATCGGTGCGGGCCTGCTGGAGCTTCAGCTGGTTGTCCGATACCGGTCTCCCGGTCAGGTAACCCACCGAAAAGGCGCTTTCCCGCTGCACCTCGTGCATCACATCGGCGAAGAGCCCGATGCGTTCGGATTGCTGCTTGATGTAGCCGTAGACCTTGCTGCGCTTGATGCTCGAATCGACCTGCTTGCCGATGAGCAACACCATGCCCAGCACGGGGATGCCAAGCGTTACCATGAACTTGGTACGGACGGGTAGATCGGCGAAGCGCCAGCGCATGGCTCCCAAAGTACGCACCCGGCACCGATCCGGATGGATCCCGCTGCGGACCGGGGTCTACATTTGCCACGGTCCAATACCCCGGCGCCGCACTTCGCCACGACCATTCAACCACCACAGAACACGATGAAGCAGCACTTCGATACGCTCGATGAGAAGATCGCCAAGGCCCTGGCCGGGGGAGGAGAGGAGCGCATTGCAGCACAACACAAGAAGGGAAAACTGAGCGCCCGTGAACGCCTGGACCTGCTGCTGGACGAGGGCAGTTTCCAGGAGATCGGGCAGCTGGTCACCCACCGGAGCACCAACTTCGGACTGGACCAGCAGAAGTTCCCGGGCGATGGCGTGGTCACCGGATACGGCACCATCGATGGGCGTTTGGTCTACGTCTTTTCCCAGGATTTCACCGTGCTTGGTGGCTCGCTCGCCGAAGCCCACGCCGCCAAGATCTGCCGCATCATGGACCTCGCCATGCAGAACGGCGCACCGGTCATCGGCCTCAACGACAGTGGCGGCGCACGCATCCAGGAAGGCGTGGTATCGCTGGCCGGATACGCCGACATCTTCTACCGCAACGTGCGCGCCAGCGGCGTCATTCCGCAGATCAGCGCCATCCTTGGGCCCTGTGCCGGAGGTGCCGTATACAGCCCGGCGCTCACCGACTTCGTGCTCATGGCCGAAGGCACCAGCTACATGTTCGTGACCGGCCCGAACGTGGTGAAGACCGTGACCCACGAAGAGGTGACCAGCGAGGAACTCGGAGGTGCCAGCACACATGCCTCCAAGAGCGGCGTTGCGCACTTCACGGCCGTGAACGAGTTGGAAGCCATCCGCGACCTGCGCCGCTTGGTGAGCTACATCCCCAGCAACTGCGAGGAAGAACCGCCCGCCATGGAGTACACGGCAGGTGACGAACGCCGACCGGCATTGGACTCGATCATCCCCGACAATCCGAACCAGCCATACGACATCCGCGAAGTGCTGAACGCGGTGATCGACCCCGACAGCAGCATGGAGGTGCATGCCGAATATGCCCGCAACATGGTGGTGGGCTTCGCACGCGTAGCCGGACGCACCGTGGGCTGTGTGGCCAACCAGCCCGCCACGCTCGCTGGTGTGCTGGACATCGACGCCAGCACCAAGGCAGCACGCTTCGTGCGTTTCTGCGATGCCTTCAACATTCCCCTGCTGGTATTCGTGGACGTGCCCGGCTTCCTGCCCGGCACCGATCAGGAGTGGCGTGGCATCATCAACCACGGCGCCAAGCTGCTCTACGCCTTCAGCGAAGCCACTGTGCCACGCATCACCGTGATCACGCGCAAAGCCTACGGTGGTGCGTACGATGTGATGAACTCCAAGCACATCGGTGCCGACATGAACTACGCCTGGCCCAGTGCCGAGATCGCGGTGATGGGGGCCAAAGGTGCGGCCGAGATCATCTTCAAGGGAGAGATCGCGAAAGCTTCGGATCCCGCAGCCAAGCTCGCCGAGAAGGAGGCGCAGTACAAGGAACAATTCGCCAATCCGTACGAAGCCGCCGCGCGTGGTTTTGTGGACGAAGTGATCCGCCCGAGCGAGACACGGATGAAGATCATCGCAGCGCTGGACATGCTGCGCAACAAGGTGGACAAGTTGCCGAAGAAGAAGCATGGGAACATCCCGCTGTAGGAGCCTGCTCCTCGGCCTGTTCATCGCTGCAGCATCCGGCGTTCATGCGAACGCCCCCGACAGTTCGTTCGTGGATTCGGTGCTCGCCGTGCCCTACGACGACCTGGTGGGCGAGCTCAACACCTCGTATGCGCTACTGCATCGCGCCCTGCCAATGGCCAGGAAGTCGGGAGAGCGCACGGCCGAAGGCAGGCTCTACGGCAAACTTTCCACGGTACATCACCTCCTCAACCAACTCGATTCGGCCACCTACTACGGCTTGCGGTCCGTGGACATCTTTCGCGAGGAGGGCGAACGTGTACTGCTGGGGCAGGCCCTGTGTGGATTGGGCCACAGTGTGAAACGCACCGATCTGCAGCAGGCCTACCTCTACTACCGCCAGGGACTGCCGTTGCTCGAAGCCGAAGAAGCCTGGACCGAGCTGTCGGCTTGCTACGACAACTTCGGTTCGGTACACGAGCTGGGCCAGGACCGCGACAGCGCGTTGTACTACTACCGCAAAGCCCTGGCCTTGAAGGAGCAACAGCGCGACAGCATCGGCATTCCATACAGCCTGAACAAGATCGCGGTGGCGCTGCTGCCCCAAGGGCGTTTCGAGGAAGCACTCGTCCTGATGCAACGCGCCGACACCATCCGGCACGCCATCAACGACCGTATGGGCCTGGCGGACCAACCCGTTTATTTCGGCGACCTTTACCAGGCCTGGGGCCGCTACCCGGAAGCCATCGCGCAGTTCAACATCGGCATCGAGCGCAGCGTGGCAGTGGCCTTTCCGTACCTGCGCCAGTACAGCTACGAGCGCATCGCGGAATGCCAGGAGGCGTTGGGCGACCACCGCGCGGCACTCGCTGCCACCAAGCGCGCCACACAGGTGCGCGACAGCATCCAGAGCGAGAACACCACCCGCACGATACTGGAATTGAAGGAGCGCTTCAATGCTGCGGAAAAGGATCGTGCCATCGCCCTGCTGAACGAGCGTGCCGCACGCCGCCAACTCTACATCTGGATCAGCTTGATCGCCTTGGTGCTGGTGGTGGTGAGCGGACTGCTCTTCCACCAGGTGAAACAACGTCGCCTGCGTGCCGAGCGCGATGCCGCCATCATCGCCGAGCGGGATGCCGGACTGAAGGCCGTATTCGATGCCACGGAGAACGAACGTCGAAGACTTGCTGCGGAACTGCATGACGGCATTGGCCAGCAGCTGGGCGGCTTGAAGCACCGCTTGGAAAGCATCAAGAGCGGCAACGGCATGGCCGCTCCGCTGGAGGAAGTGATCCACATCGTGGACGATACCAGCCGGGAGGTGCGCGACCTGGCCCACCAGATGATGCCCAAGGCCCTGAGCCGTGTGGGGCTTGTGCCGGCCTTGCAGGAAATGCTCCAGCGCAGCTTCCACGGAACCGGTGTGCAGTGCGCTTTCGATCACTTCGGCGTGGAAGCCGAACTCCGACCCGAACTGTCCACCGGCCTATACCGCATCGCGCAGGAGTTGGTGGGCAACATCCTGAAACACGCCCAGGCCTCACAGGTGGATGTTCAACTGCTGCGCAACAAGGAGCACTTGGTGCTTCTGGTGCAGGACAACGGCAAAGGCTATGCGCCCGGCACTTCCTCCGGTATAGGTCCGATAGGTATCGGACTGCGCAACATCACCGATCGTGCGCGGTCCCTGGGCGGCACCTTCACCATCAGTGGCGCTGCGCAGCAAGGCACCGAGGCCAGCGTGCGTATTCCCATACATGCCCCCATTCCTGCATGAGCACCTCCAACTCCGTCATCCGCGTACTGCTCGCCGATGACCACCGCATCATCACCGACGGCCTCCAAGGCCTGTTGGCTACCGTACCCGACATCGAATGCATCGGCACGGCCAACAACGGCGCCGAAGCCATCCACGTGGTGGAACACCTGGCCGTGGACGTGGTGCTCATGGACATCGACATGCCCGTGCTCGATGGGCTCGCCGCCACCGAACGGATCAAAACGAAATGGCCGCAGGTGAAGGTGATCATCCTCAGCATGCACGACGAAGCCGCTATGGTGCAACGCATGATGGAGTTGGGCGCCGATGGCTACCTGGTGAAGAACTGCGGCCGCGATGAACTGCTGCTCGCCATCCGCGATGTGCATGCCGGGCGCAAACACTTCGGTAGTGCGCTCATGGAAAGCCTGCTGAGCAAACGCCAGGAAAGCGCCACACAAAGCGGCCTGCTCAAGGACCTCAGCGAACGCGAAACGGAAGTGCTTGCCGCACTGGCCGAGGGCCTCACCAACAAGGAGATCGGCGATCGACTCTTCATCAGCCCCCGCACCGTGGACACCCACCGCACCAACTTGATGAAGAAGCTGGATACCCACAACATCGCGGGCCTGGTAAGGATCGCGATCAAGGCGGGGTTGGTGAAGTAAGGGGGCGGTGCTTACTGGACGAGGAGTGGCTGGCGATCTTGCGGTTGATCGACGAGCTTTAGCCCCGTGTTACACAATGTGAATTTCACTGTCGTGCGATGAGGGTAAGAGTATTCATGATCCTTGCCTTGGCCGGAAGCCTTTGTGCTTCCGGCCAAGGTGGGTTCATAAGTCACTATGATGATGTCCAAGCAGGCCGTAGCGGGTTTGCCACCTCGGTTAAGGAAGTTTCAGATGGTTACCTGCTTTTCAGTTTGGGCATCTCCAATGATGGTACCGGGCGTACCCATGTGTTCGTTTGGAAAGTGGATGAACAGGGTTCATTCGTACAACGCTTCGAGCATCGTTATGGCGATGACCGTAATTATGACATCGGGTTCATAAACTCCGTAGGTGACTTGCCTGGTCAACGCTTTCAAGCAGCTTTGGCTGAAGGATGGCATTATTCCGGGGAAACATGGTTGTATACGTTCGACCAGACGGGTGACACGATTGCACGGAAATACATCATGTCCTTCCCTCCAGAAGATTCCACTACCCATGCGATACGCCAAACAGTCGTAACCAGCGATACCGGCCTGGTACTATGTGGCTTTTTTGAGAGGCCAGGACTGACAGTG
>JBIIYD010000090.1:0-10856 GCA_044347005.1 Flavobacteriales bacterium
CACCATCGCCCAGCAGTTTTCCCTGCAATAACCGGTTACCAGCCCGCCGAGATCAGGTCCAGCAGGGCCGGCTCTTGGGCCATGCTTTTCGAATTCCGAGCGGGTGCTTCGAGGCCCGTGTCGGTCCTCTGCCGGGTAGCGCTCACCTTGCCGGTGGCGTTGGCCGTGCTGGCGTTGCGGGTCAACTCTTCGGAGGTGACCACATGCGACAGGGTCACCGCATCCGTGGCGATCGTTTCGGCGTCCGCATCGCGCTTCTCCTTGCGCTCGTCCTCCACGTTGCTCTCGCGCACTTCCGCAAAGCGCTCCTGCTCCAGCATCACCGGTTCGTTGACCGTGGCGCGGTCCTCGGTGGCCTGTGCCGGCCACGCGGCCCCCTGTTGTTCCGCCTTTGCCAATGCGCTCTCGAACACCTGGTCCTGCAGCTGTGTCGCCACAGGCTCGGCCGTTGAACCCGAAACGGCGGGCTCCACCGGGGCGTCCTTTTCCGTTGTTGCTGCGGGCGGTAGGGTGTTGGGTGCCGGGGCGGTCTTCACCTCGGCCAGTCGGGGGGGCATTTCGTTGTTCTGTCGCATTACCACCGCGCCCACCACCACCAGCAGGGCCACGGTGGCAAAGGCCAACGCGGGGCGCCACATGGCCTTGGCTTCGGCCGGTAGCAGCGAGGCGCCCACGCTGTTGAGCCAGATGCGCCAGCGGGGCTGTTGCTCCCGGCGGAAGACCTCCAGTACATGCTCACGCACGGCAGGGTCGGCACCGATGGGCGCCGGGTCCTCGGGTTCCTGGCGCATGTGCAGCAGCAGGCTGCGCATGGCTTCGTATTCCTCGCGGTCGCTCAGGTGGCGCAGCACGTAGGTGCGCTCCTCCTCCAACAGCTCGTCGAAGCTGCGCTCGTGCATCAGGCTCTCGATGTCCTCAGGGTCGTATCGTTCGCGCCGGTCCATGGGGCGTAAGGGCTTTGGGGTCGAATTCCTTCAGGCGTTCGGCCAGTTTTTTCAAGGTATAGAAGATGCGGGACTTCACGGTCCCTTCGGAACAGCCGAACACAAGGGCGATCTCCTTGATCGCCATGTCCTCGTGGAAGCGCATGACGAAGGTGGCCTTCTGGTCGGGGTCCAGGCGGTCCAACTCGGCATCCAGCCTTAGCCGGAAGCGCTCGCGGTCCACTCCCACGCCGCCCTGTGCTTCCTCTCGGTCCGCGCCGTTGCGCAGGTGCAGCTCGGCGGTCTTCACCACTTCCGCATGGCGGTAGGCGTTCTTGCACATGTTGTTGGCCACGCTGAAGAGCCAGGTCTGGAAAGGGCGGGCAGGGTCGTAGCTGCGCGGCTGCCGGGCCAGTTTGGCGAAGAGGTCCTGCAGGTGGTCCATGGCCTTCTCCCGGTCGTGCCACAGCATGCGGTGGAAGTAGTTGAGCACGCGGTGGTGGTAGCGGTCGTAGAGCGCCGCGAAGGCCTTTTCGTCGCCACCCACCACGAGCTCCATCAGGCGCTCATCGCCCAGCTTGTCGTATGCCCTTCCCAGCAGTGCCATGGCTTAATGCTGTAAGGTTCCGGTGCGGTACAGCAGGTCCGTGGCCCCGATGGCCTTGGCGAACTGCCGCAACTCGTACTCCAGTTGGGCGGCCTTGGTCTCATCGCCGATTGTGCGGAAGTGCTCCAGCAGGATGGCGCCGGGCAGCAGGTAGTTTCGGGCAAGCGGCCCCGCGTCGGTGGGTTTCTTGAACGCGGCCCAGCGCGAAGCCAGCAGCGGGATGTTGTCCACGGGCTTGGTGCTGTAGCGCAGCGCCAGCCCGGTGGAGTAGGTGTTGGCCCGGTGCTTCGCCAGCTGCTCGCGCCCCAGCGCCAGGGAAAGGAACACTGGGCGACCGGAACGGCTCAGCAGGGCCTGCTTGAAGCCCTCGGCATCGCCGGGCACGGCACCGCTGCCCTTGGCCAGGGTCCACATGCGCTGCCGGTATCCGGGGTCGGCCAGCAGCCGCTGGTCGATCACCAATACATCGCGCCGCAGCTGGTGTACCTGTTGGCGCACCAGCACGGGCAGCGCGTCCATGTCGCCGGCCACGACCAGCACTCCGTTCTGGTCCACCGATGCCAGCAGATCGTCGGCAAGTGACCACAGGCCGGGCTTCACCTGCCCTCGGGCTTCGAAGGCCCTGGCCTGCGCCACCAGTTCGTTCGCCGCACCTTTCCGCGCCGCGTTCACCAGCAAGGGGCCCAACAGCTCGTCGCGTTGCGGTGCCGTCGCGGCCGCCTGTTCCAGGTAGGGGTAGGCCGCCGGGGCGGGAAACTCCAGGTAGTAGCGTGCAAGCTGCGCTTCGAACCCGTTGGGCGCGCTGCGGGCCATGTCCTTGGCCAACTCGTCCAACTGTGCCTTGTCCTGGGCGGGCAGCACGCCGCTGTTGCGGGCCAGGGAGGCGTTGCGTTCACTTCGGAACTGGTTGAAGCGGGCGGCGTTGTTGTCCGATTGCTCGGTGGTTATGGCCTCCCAGTAATTGGCGGTGCGCTGGATATCGTCCACGCTCCAGCCGCCCTGTACGGCATCGTTGACCACCGCCGCTGGCGGCGCGGTCTGCGTATCGGTCTGCGCCCTGGTTTGCGAAGCCAGCAGGCCGACAAGGAGACCGAGGATCAGGCGGAAGGAGCGGAGCATGCAGGGCTGGTTCTCTGGGATGCGGTACACGCACTGTGCCGAAAGGTTCGATCGGCCGTTGCGGCTACCTTTGTAAAGGAAGATGATGTTGAGCGACGAAGCAAAGGACCGACTGCGCCAGCGCCTTGATGAGGTGCACGAATGGCCATCGGTATACATGTACAAGTTCGTGCTGGAGCCGGACGAAGCGCGGCTGCAGGCCGTGCTGGCCCTCTTTCCTCCGGAAAGCGAGGTGCTGCGGCGCTATTCGGCAGGGGGCAAGTACCTGAGCATCACCGTGCGCGAGGTGATGCTTAACGCCGACGATGTGGTGGAGCGCCACGAAAAGGCCTCCGCCATCCAAGGGGTTATCGTTCTTTGACCAATGGACCTGACCACCGTACGTACCGCTTTACTCATCACCCTGACCATCCTGCTGGTGGTGGTGCTGTTCAGGCGCTTCAAGGCCTCGGTGCTGCTCAACGATGTGCCGGCACCCGCCCACGCCGAACTGCTCGCCCTGGAAGTGGCCTACCACCCGTCCAGGCTGCACGTGCTGCTCGATCTGCCGAAAGGAGAGCTCATTCGTTCGGCCTTGTTGGACGGCGCACACAATATCCTGCAAACCTGGGACGATATCCCTTTGCCCCAAGGCCGGCACCGGTTGGAACGCATCCTACCGCCACTGGCCGACGGGTCGTATTTCATCGAGGTAAGCACCACCACGCAACGGACCGTGCGTGGCTTTCGTCTTCAGCTGGCATGAACGCTACGAAGCTCCTTGCGGCCATCCTATGCACGGCAGTCTTGCATGGTGCACGGGCACAATCCAAAACACCGCTCCCGGACGTGTCGGCCACCTTCAAGGGCACGCTGGTGCTGCCGGTGCCCGTGGCCAACCCCTTTTTCGATGACTACACCGAAACACTGGGCACGCTGGACGGGGTGGTGCAGCTGCCGATCAAAGGCGGTTTCGGCCTGGGGGCGGGCGCCAAGATGACCTGGTTCGGTATCAAGGAACGCGCATTGGCACCTGTGCTCACTTCGGGCGATATCCGCAAGGCCACTTTCTTCGGCAAGGTCCAGTACGAACGTTACACGGGGCCCACCACCTATTACGAGCTGAGCGGCCGCATGGGCGCGAGCAACTACACCTTCGATTGCGAAACCTGCACGCCCGAGAGCGAGCGCACCGTGTTCCACTGGGGCCTTGGTGCGGGGCTCTACCTGCACGCCACGGACAACCTGGCCTTCGGCCTCACCGTGGGCTATGAGCACGACAACACGCGCTTCAGTGCGCAGGACCTGGGGCTGGAGGGTTTCCCCGGCATCGTGCAAACGGAAGAGGCCAACGAATTCCAGAACATCCTTATCGGCTTGGGCTTCAGCACACGCTTCCGCCGCAGCCCGGGCGACTCGCCCGGCTGGTAATACCGGTCTTTCCCGGAAGGGAACAAAGCGAACAGCCCGCTTGTGGCGGGCTGTTCTGCGATAGGGTCCGGAAGGGTCACTCCTTGTCCGCAGGCGGTTCATCCTTGGCATCGGCCTCGGACTTGCCCACCTTCTTCTTGCCCTTCACCACCTTGATGGCGAGGTCGGTCTTCTCCTTGTTCAGACTCACCGAGATCTTGTCACCCTCCTCGATGGATTGGTTGATGATCTCTTCCGCCATCGGGTCTTCGATGAACTTCTGGATGGCACGCTTCAGCGGACGCGCACCGAACTTCTCATCGTAGCCCTTCTCGGCCAGGAAGTCCTTGGCTTCGTCGGAAAGCCTCAGGTCGTAGCCCAACTCGGAGATGCGCTTGTACAAGTGGCCCAGCTCGATGTCGATGATCTTGTGGATGTCGCCACGAGTAAGGCTGTTGAAGATGATGATGTCGTCGATCCGGTTGAGGAACTCGGGGGCGAAGGCCTTCTTCAGGGCTTTTTCGATCACGCCCCGGTTGCTGTCGTCCTGACCCACGGCCTTGGCCGATGTGCCGAACCCGACGCCTTTGCCGAAGTCGCTCAGGTCACGCGCCCCGATGTTCGAGGTCATGATGATGATCGAGTTCTTGAAGTCGATGTGGCGGCCGAGGCTGTCGGTCATCTTGCCATCGTCCAGGGCCTGCAGAAGCAGGTTGAACACGTCCGGGTGCGCTTTCTCGATCTCGTCCAACAGGATGATGGAGTAGGGGCGGCGGCGCACTTTCTCGGTAAGCTGACCACCTTCCTCGTAGCCCACGTAGCCGGGAGGCGCGCCGATAAGGCGGCTCACGGAGAACTTCTCCATGTACTCGCTCATGTCGATGCGGATCAAGGCATCTTCCGTGTCGAACAGGTAACGGGCGAGTTCCTTGGCCAACTGCGTTTTACCCACGCCGGTGGGACCTAGGAAGATGAAGCTGCCGATGGGACGGTTAGGGTCCTTAAGGCCCGCCCGGTTGCGCTGGATGGCCTTGACCACCTTCACCACCGCATCGTCCTGCCCGATCACCTTGCCCTGCATCTCGTCCTTCATGCGGCGCAGCTTGCCGCTCTCTTTTTCGGCGATGCGCGTCACGGGGATGCCGCTCATCATGGCCACCACTTCGGCCACGTTCTCTTCGGTAACGGTGGTGCGGTTGTTCTTGCTCTCTTCCTCCCACTGCTTCTTGGCGCGTTCCAGCTCTTCCAGCAGCTGGCGCTCCTTGTCGCGCAGTTTGGCAGCCTCTTCGTAGCGCTGGCTGCGCACCACACGGTTCTTCTCTTCCTTGATCTCCTCGATCTTGCCCTCCACATCGAGGATGGCCTTGGGCACCACGATGTTGCTGATGTGTACCCGGCTGCCCGCCTCGTCCATGGCGTCGATGGCCTTGTCCGGAAGGTGACGGTCCGTGATGTAGCGGTTGGTCAGCTTCACGCAGGAGTCGATGGCCTCCGGCGTGAAGTTCACGTTGTGGTGGTCCTCGTACTTCTCCTTGATGTTGTTCAGGATCTGGATGGTCTCGTCAACCGTGGTCGGTTCCACCAGCACCTTTTGGAAACGGCGCTCTAAGGCTCCGTCCTTCTCGATGTATTGCCGGTACTCGTCCAACGTGGTGGCACCGATGCACTGGATCTCGCCACGTGCCAATGCGGGCTTGAACATGTTGCTGGCGTCCAGGCTTCCGCTGGCGCCACCGGCACCCACGATGGTGTGGATCTCGTCGATGAAGAGGATGACGTCCGGGCTGTTCTCCAGCTCGTTCATCACCGCCTTCATGCGCTCTTCGAACTGGCCGCGATACTTGGTGCCGGCCACCAGGCTGGCGATGTCCAAGGCCACGATGCGCTTGCCGAAGAGCACCCGGCTCACTTTGCGTTGGATGATCCGCAGGGCCAGTCCCTCGGCGATCGCACTCTTGCCCACGCCGGGCTCACCGATCAGCACGGGGTTGTTCTTCTTGCGCCGGCTCAGGATCTGGCTCACACGCTCGATCTCCTTCTCGCGGCCCACGATGGGGTCCAGCTTTCCTTCCTCGGCCATGCGCGTAAGGTCGCGGCCGAAGTTGTCCAGCACCGGGGTCTTGCTCTTGCTGTCGCCCTGCTTGCGGGTGCCGCCGCCACCACCGCCTCCAGCGGCGAACCCGCCGCCTTCGTCATCGTCGTCGTCCGTGCCCTGCGGGCCCTGGCCCTTGGGTTTGCTCACATAAGTATCGTTGCCCACGCCGCCGTCCGCGAGGATAGCGTCCACCTCATGCTTCACATTGTCGTAGTCCACCTTGAACTTGTGAAGGGTGCGGGTGGCCAGGTTGTCCTCGTCCTTCAGCATGCTCAGCAGCAGGTGTTCGGTATCGATGTGCGGGCTCTTGAAGAGCTTGGCTTCGAGGAAGGTGATCTTCAGCATCTTCTCCGCCTGCTTCACAAGGGTGATCTTGTCCTTGTCGGGCGGACGCATGGCGCTGGCGGGCTCCATCGAACCTTCCACCACGCGGCGCAACTCTTCCAGGTCCACCTCCAGGCGCTGGAGGATGCGTACCGCATTGCCTTCACCCTCGCGAATAAGGCCCAGCAGGATGTGCTCTATGCCGATGTAGTTGTGTCCCAGTCGTAATGCCTCCTCTCGGCTGAAGGTGATCACATCACGTACCCTGGGTGAGAATTTGGCGTCCATTGCGTCGGTAGGTTCTTCTTGCTGGTCAGGGAGTCCAGTGCAGCGGTGCTAAGGTACATCGCCCGTCAGTGGGGCAAGCTATTCAACGCCCCATGGACGGCCCTGTTCGCAGGTGTTCCATTTATCCACAGGGCACTGTGTCTTTGTGGAAAACTACCCACCCGCTACTCTTATCGTACGGACTACTTTCGGGCTCCCTTTCGGAGGGCCTGTGAACAAGCATCGGGCCACCGTTCAGAACAGCATATCATGGCAGAAGGAGAAAAGATCATTCCGATCAGTATCGACACAGAAATGCGCACCGCCTACATCGATTATTCGATGTCGGTGATCGTGAGCCGGGCCCTACCCGACGTGCGCGATGGATTGAAACCCGTACACCGCCGTGTGCTCTACGGCATGCAGGACCTGGGCGTGCTCAGCAACCGCGCGCACAAGAAGAGCGCCCGTATCGTGGGCGAAGTGCTCGGTAAGTACCACCCGCATGGGGACGGCAGCGTTTACGATGCCATGGTGCGCATGGCGCAGGAGTGGAGCCTGCGCTACCCCTTGGTCGACGGTCAAGGCAACTTTGGCAGCATCGATGGTGACAGTCCGGCCGCCATGCGATACACCGAAGCGCGCCTGAAGAAGATCGCCGAAGAGGTCCTCGCCGACCTGGACAAGGAAACGGTGGACATGCGACCCAACTTCGACGACTCGCTGGAAGAACCCAGCGTGATGCCGACCAAGATACCCAACCTGCTGGTGAACGGTGCCGCGGGCATCGCAGTAGGTATGGCCACCAACATGCCGCCGCACAACCTGAGCGAGGTATGTGACGGCATCGCGGCCTACATCGAGAACAAGGACATCGATGTGGACGGCCTGATGCAACACATCAAAGGCCCCGACTTCCCCACCGGTGGCGTGATCCACGGGGTGGAGGGCATCCGCGAGGCCTATGAGACCGGCCGTGGCAGGCTCGTGCTGCGGGCCGCCTGTCACATCGAAGAGGACGACCGCACCGGCCGCGAAACCATCATCTGCACCGAGATCCCGTTCCAGACCAATAAGGCGGTCCAACTGGTGAAGGGTGTCGCCGACCTGGTGAACGACAAGAAGATCGAAGGCATCAGCGATGTCAACGACTACAGCGACCGCACCGGCATCCGGGTCGCCTACGAGGTGAAGCGCGAGGCCATGGGCACGGTCGTGCTAAACCAGTTGTATAAGTACAGTTCGCTGCAGACCAGTTTCAGCTTCAACAACATCGCGCTGGTCGGTGGCCGCCCCATGTTGCTGGGCCTCAAGGCCATGATCGTCCATTTCGTGGACCATCGCCTGGACGTGATCGTGCGCCGCACCAAGTTCGACCTTCGCAAGGCCGAAGAGCGCGCCCACATCCTCGAAGGGCTGCTCATCGCGCTCGACCACCTTGACGCAGTGATCGCACTGATCCGCGCCAGCCAGACCCCGGACATCGCCCGTGATGGACTGATGTCCTCCTTCGGCCTCAGCGAGATCCAGTCCCGGGCCATCCTGGACATGCGCCTCCAACGCCTCACCGGCCTGGAGCGTGACAAGATCAAGGAAGAGTACGCCGAGTTGATGAAGCTCATCGACTACCTGCGCTCGGTGCTCGCCGACGAGAATCTGCGCATGGAGATCGTGAAGGCCGAAACCCTGGAGATCAAGGAGAAGTACGGCGACAAACGCCGCACGGCCATTGTGACCTCCAGCGGCGACATGCGCATGGAGGACCTCATTGCAGACGATGCGGTGGTGGTCACCATCAGCCACCTGGGCTACATCAAGCGCACGAGCCTCAGCGAGTTCCGCACGCAGGGCAGGGGCGGCAAGGGTAGCCGGGGCAGCACCACCCGCGACGAGGACTTCCTGGAGCACCTGTTCGTGGCCACCAACCACAATTACCTGCTCATCTTCACCCAAAAGGGTCGCTGCTACTGGATGCGTGTGTACGACATCCCCGAAGGCACACGCCAGAGCAAGGGTCGTGCGATCCAGAACCTGGTGCAGATCGAAGGCGACGACAAGGTGGTGGCGTATTTGAACGTGACCGACCTGAAGAACGAGGAACACCTCGCGAACCACTTCGTGGTGTTGTGCACCAAGAAGGGCATCATCAAGAAGACCACCCTCGAAGCTTACAGCCGTCCGCGTTCCAACGGCATCATCGCCGTCAACATCCGCGAGAACGACGAACTGCTGGAGGCCAAGCTCACAACGGGCAACAGCCACATCATCCTGGCGAGCCGCGATGGGCGTGCCGTGCACTTCAACGAAGCCGATGTGCGCCCCATGGGGCGTAACGCCAGCGGTGTGCGTGGCATGAACCTGGTCGGCGGGTCGGAAGGCAACGAAGTGATCGGAATGATCGCCGTGGACAATGCGGAGCTTTCCACACGGCAGGTACTGGTGGTCAGCGAGAAGGGCTACGGCAAGCGCTCGGCCATCGTGGACGAGAGCGGCGAATACGCCTACCGGATGGTGAACCGCGGTGGCAAAGGGGTGAAGACCCTGCAGGTGACCGACAAGACCGGGCACCTGATCGCGATCAAGGACGTGAAGGGCGATGACCAGCTCATGATCATCAACCGCAGCGGCCTCACGATCCGCATGGGCCTGGACGAAATGCGCGTGCTGGGCCGGGCCACCCAGGGGGTACGCCTGATCGAGCTGCGAAAGAACGACCAGATCGCGGCCGTTGCCAAAGTGGACAGCGACCTCAAAGAGGATGAACTCTCCGAGGATGAAGAAGCGGCGGAAGGCGAAGACCCCGAAAGCGCGAATGGCACCGATGTTGCAGAAAGCGACCCTGAAGAATGACCCCGTTGAAACAAGGTAAACACCCGATGAGAACCCTTTTGACCGTTGCCCTCGCCGGCGCAACCCTGGGCCTGGCCGCCCAGAACGTGAACGTGACGAATGCATACAACTACCTCCGATCGGGGGAGTTGGCCAAGGCTGCCGAATACATCGAACCGGCCACCACCGACCCGAAGACCGGGGTGAACGAGAAGACCTGGCGCTATCGCGGCGATATCTATCGCATGATCGCCATGGGCGAGGATGCTGCGCTGAAGGCACAGTTCCCCGATGCCATGGAAAAGGCCATCGACAGCTACCTGAAGGCCAACGAGCTGGACGTGAAGGGCAGCTACAAAACGGAGAATGTCAGGGCCTTGGGTGCATTGCAAGGTGCCTCCCTGAACAGCGGCAACGATGCTTTCACGGCCAAGAACTACGATCGGGCCATTGCACTGTACGCCAACTCGGAGCGCATTGCAAAAGCCTTCGGTAGTATCGATACCAACGCCATATTCAATTCAGCGCTAGCGTACGAGTCGAAGGGAGATGCGCAGGGCGCCATCCGGAGGTACCGCGAGGCGCTTGCGGTGGGCTATGCCAAACCCGAGATCTACCGCTACATCGCAAGCTTGCAGCGCAAGGAAGGGGACATGGACGGTGCCATTGCCACCACCAAGGAGGGCATGGCACGCTTTCCCCAGGACAAGGACCTGATGCTCGACCAGATGAGCTACCTGCTGGCGACCGACCGATCGGAGGAAGCGGAAGCGATCGTGAAGCTCGCCTTGGAGCGCGACCCCGATAACGCGATCCTGTATTCCGTGCTCGGTAGCTTGTACGACGGCAAGGCGAACCCCAAGGAAGGACCTGCGCCCGAGGAGGCCGAGATGATGAAGTGGTACGCACTGGCCGAGGAAGCCTATAAGAAGAGCATCGAGAAAGACCCGAAGTTCTTCGATTCTTACTTCAACATCGGGGTGTTGTACAACAACCGGGCGGCCTACGAATACGAGAAGTGCAACAAGATCAAGAGCGACACCGAGTACATGAAGTGCAAGAAGGTCGCGGACGACATCTACCTACAGGCTATCCCGTATTTCGAACAGGCACATGCCTTGAAGGCGGACGATGTACAGACCATTCAGCAGCTGATGAAGCTGTACGCCAAGACGAACGACCAGGAGAAGTACCAGCAGATGAAAGCCAAGCTGGGCAGCTGATAAGTGGACCGAGAGACATGGGAAAGCCGGGCTTGTGGCCCGGCTTTCCCATGTCCGGACCAAGCGGGTAGGCTCAACTC
>JBIIYD010000304.1:0-3176 GCA_044347005.1 Flavobacteriales bacterium
GGGTTGGAGCACTTGCCGAAGGTGGCGTAGTTCTGCTCCAGGCTCCAGTCGGGGCGGCTCAGTTTGTGCGCCGCACTGAAGCGCTCGCGGCGGGTGATGTGTACGATGGGCATGGGGGTGCAAAGGTAGGGGCGGGTGAGAGTTCAGAAGCGGTGAGTGGCAGGGCAAACGCATCTAAAGTCCTAGGACCTTTAGGAGATAGTCGATATCCCACCCTGCCTTGAGTCTCTTGGACTTGACGCCCACCTTGGTGGAAGTATCGCGCTTGAGCATGGTGAGGGTCATCTTGGTGAGGGCGGAGAAGTTGATGGGAGACTGTTACTGAGCCGGTGGGAAAGAAACTGACGATCGGCACGATCTGTGGATCACGTCGGACATGAACAGAAGCGATTCAAGAAGCCTTGGAGAAGAAGCACTTATCGAGCGGCGCAAGCAGGTAGTGCGATGCCGACAGCGGGGCGTTGGCCTGAAGGACTCCGCTGAACTCTGCAGTATGAGCCGACATGCTGCCAACCGTGCGTGGCAACTGTACCTGAAGAAGGGATGGAAAGCGTTGGAGACAAGGCGCACAGGTCGGCCATCGCGCAGCGGGCATCTGCTCACGGATGAGCAGCAGCAAGAGATACAACGATCGATCAGTGACAAGATGCCCGATCAGCTCAAACTGCCCTTCGCACTATGGACGCGCAAGGCCGTTGGTCAGTTGATCTGCGAACGCTATGGTGTGGCACTTGCCGAACGTACGCTGACCGACTACATGAAGCGCTGGGGGTTCACTTCACAGAAGCCCATGCACCGGGCATTTGAACAGCGCCCTGCCGAAGCACACAAATGGAAGACGGAGATCTATCCAGGTATTGAGCACCGCGCCAAGCGGGAAGGAGCCGAGATCCTTTGGGGTGACGAGACCGGGGTTCGCAACGATGATGTGCACGGGCGCAGCTTCGCCAAGCGTGGCCAAACCCCGATCGTACGCGTGAACAATAAGCGCTATGGACGCTCGATCATCTCGGCGATCAGCAACCCGGGCACCATGCGCTGGATGGTGTTCAAAGGAGCCCTCAATGTGCGGTTGTTCCGCCGCTTCTTGGAACGCCTGGTCGCGCGGGAAAACCGGAAGGTCTTCCTGATCTTGGACAACCTGCCGGTGCATCACGCCAAAGCTCTACAGCCTTGGTTGGCCATCAACAGCCATCGCATCGAACTCTTCTTCCTACCCAGCTACTCCCCGGAACTCAATCCGGTGGAAGTGGCCAATGCGGCGCTGAAGAAGAACGTTACCTCCAAAGCTCTAGCCCGCACTGAGGAGCAGAGGGTCAAGTCCATTATCGGCCATTATAGAAGCGTTCAACGGACACCTGCCAAGGTCATGCAGTACTTCCTCCATCCAGATGTCGCCTACGCCGCATGAGTACGGATCTTCGTCACCGGCTCAGTAAGACCCGATAGCCCCGGCAGCCGGGGTATGGTCCATCCCGTTCGGTGCAGCAGCATGAAAGGCTTTGCCCCCAAAGTATACATACATCAGCGCTCTACCTTCGCTAGACCATGAAGCACTTGCTCAACTTCCTGTTCGCTGCTGCTTTGGCGAGCAGTGCACTGGCCCAATGGCAACTCGGCATGCCCATCAAGACCCGAAGCAAGTTCCAAGGAATACAGATGGTGTACAACGTGGTCGGTCACACCATCGACCTTCACCCATACAGCACCAAAGCGTGAGCTTTTCACCCATGACCCTTCGAACCACACTTCTCAGCATCCTCATCCTCGGTGCGATCGCGCTTCCCGTTCTGGCCCAACAATGGCAGTTGGTCGCGCCCATCAGGGACGATGACCGTATGGGAGACATGAAAATGATCGACCCGGTGACTGGCTTCATGATCGATGACCAACACGGTGGCATCTTTTCCACCCGGGATGGCGGCGCACATTGGGACCGCAAAGCGAACAACTTCGGCGCCGTCGGCATGCCCCGCGCCTTGTGGATGTGGGACGCACAACGCGGGGTGATCGCTGCGAACGGCGGCAGGATCTATCGCACCAACGATGGCTTCGACACGTTCCTGCCGACGGTGACGATCATCGGTGTGACCATCGGCAATTGCACGGCGATCCATTTCGTGAACGATACGCTTGGATTCGTCGGGACCTCCACCGGCAAGATCTTTCGAACCGAGGATGCGGGCTTGACCTGGACCTTGCAGAACAGCGGCATCACCGCCCAACTCGAACGCTTCTTCTTCGTGGATGATCAACTCGGCTTCGCCGTGGCCGCGCAGTACATCCTGCGCAGTACCGATGGCGGGAGCACGTGGGAGCAATTGCCCACGCCCGAACTGGTGAACATCAAGGACCTCCATTTCTGGGATGCCATGAACGGGATCGGCGTAGGCTCGGTGGGCGTGATCCTGCGCACCGTGGATGGTGGCGACACCTGGTCCTTGGTCAATTCCCCGACCACGTATACCATGAACGATCTGGAAGTGCAAGGCAACACGTTGATCGCCTGTGGTGCATGGAGCCGCATCATCCGCAGTACCGATGGCGGAGCCACATGGACGGTGCAAACCTCCGACAACCGCGAACGGTACTCGCTCAGTTTCACACCGGCAGGCGTAGGTCTGATGGGTGCTTCGGGGGTCGTTTACCGCTCGCTGGACATGGGTGCAACGTGGAACATGGTACACGTGGGCACACCGAACAGCTTGACCAGAATGAGCTTCGCGAACGATCAGATCGGAGTTGTCGCAGGCACCGCTGAAGGCGTGCGAACGATCGATGGCGGAAGGAACTGGGCCGCATCGGATGTGATCGGCCTTGGAGTACATCTTAGGTCCGATGGCGCCGGTTCATCGGGCGGTGGTCTCGGGGTGAATACGCGAACCGGCGATTTTTACGCAACGGTCCAGAACGGACCTACAGGTTCGCGACCTCAAGTGGTGATACGCTGCACGCACTCCTTCTCGCCCACCACCTACATCGTGGCAGGCGGAAATTTGAACGGCGGGTTCTACCGCACCACCAACGGTGGCAGCAGCTGGACCTATACACCGGCTGGCAACCCTTACGACATGTACTTCCCAACGGAAACCACCGGATACGCCGTGGGCGAAGGGACCAGTGTGTACAAAACAACGGATGCAGGGATCACCTGGACCGATCTTGGGCCATCGGTG
>JBIIYD010000305.1:0-3175 GCA_044347005.1 Flavobacteriales bacterium
ACGAAGACCTTCGTGCGGTATTGACCGAATTGCTTCGCTGAGGTCCTTACAGCATCATGGTCCAGGAAGCATGGGTCCCGGGCCACTCGAGCTTTGGTGGTGGAGTTCTGAAGATCCCGAAAACGCTGGATCCGGAGCCGCTCATGGCACAGTGACCGGCACCTGCTGAACGGAGCTTTTCCTTGATCCTGCCAACTTCAGGATGCATGTTCAGGACGTACGGTTCCATGGTATTCCGCAGGTCCTGATCCCAGTATTCAAGCGGTCGGTCCAACAACAGGTCGTCGAACTGCATTTCTGTACCTGTAGGTGTCGTATTGCCGAACACCTCTGCCGTTGACACATGGATACCCGGGTTCACGAGTACGAGCCAGTAACCCTTCAGGTCCAACGGAACGGCGCGTAGCCGTTCGCCACGTCCTTCAGCCAACTGCGCATTCCTCGTGAGGAAAAATGGACAATCGCTTCCCAAAGCGGTGGCCATGCGATGCAGTTGTTCTTGCCGCAATCCCAACCCAAGCAGGGAATTGAGCAACAGTAGCGTGTGCGTGCCATCGCTGGATCCACCGCCAAGGCCGGCCCCCATGGGGATGGCCTTGTGAAGGTGCAGGCGTATGCCCGGCATGTTTCCAATAGCACGAACGGCATCGACCGCTTTCATGCACAGGTCACGGTCCGGGTCGCCCGGAACCGGGATCCCCGACCGGGTGAACACGACGTTGTTCTCATCGAGCGTTGGATCGAGCACTGCTTCAAGGGCATCGTGCAAAGGGATCGGGACCATGATGCTCTGCAGATCGTGGTAGCCATCATCCCTTCGGCGTACCACGTTCAGCCCCAAATTGATCTTGGCGTGAGGGAATAACAGCATTTCACGCGAAGGTATCGCGGTCGGTCCAGCAACAGCACTTCCTTCTACCTTCGTCGGCTCAACGCTTGACCATGCAAACGTTCCTGGAATTCGAAAAGCCTGTGCAGCACATCATGGAGCAAATCGCCAAACTGCAGGAAGTGGCTGCAGCCGGTGATGTGGATGTGGCCGCCACGATGAAGGACCTGGAGGAGAAACTGGCTGAAACCCGTCGCACGCTTTATGCAGGCCTGAGTGCTTGGGAACGTGTGCAGCTGAGCCGTCATCCGGACCGTCCCTATACCCTCAAGTACATCGACCACTTAAGCGATGGCACGTTCATCGAGCAGCACGGTGACAGGACCGTAAAGGACGACAAGGCCATGGTCGGTGGCTTTGGCCTCATGGCCGGGCGCACGGTCATGTTCATCGGGCAGCAGAAGGGCATCAATACCAAGATGCGGCAATACCGCAACTTCGGAATGGCGAATCCGGAGGGTTACAGGAAGGCCCTGCGGCTGATGAAGTTGGCCGAAAAGTTCGGCAAACCGGTAGTGTCACTTATCGATACCCCGGGAGCCTTTCCGGGCCTTGAGGCCGAAGAACGTGGGCAAGGGGAGGCGATCGCACGCAACCTGCTCGAAATGGCCCAGCTGCGCGTGCCGGTGATCTGTGTTGTGATCGGTGAAGGGGCGTCCGGTGGCGCATTGGGGATCGGGATCGGTGACAAGGTGTTGATGCTTGAGAACACGTGGTACAGTGTGATCTCGCCCGAATCCTGCTCCAGCATCCTGTGGCGCAGCTGGGACTACAAGGAACAGGCCGCGAAAGCGCTCAAGCTCACCGCCGAGGACATGTTCGCGAACAAGCTAATCGACGGTATCATCAAGGAACCGATGGGTGGCGCACATGCGGACCCCGAGGAGGCGTGCCGGGCGGTAAAGGCCGAAGTGATCAAGCACATGAACAAGCTGGTCAAGGTCGATCCCGAGAAATTGGTGGAACGACGGATCCGGAAGTTCTGTGATATGGGGGTGGTGCTGAAGGCACCGAAGCCGGGGCGATAGACGAGCTCGCTCAACGGTTCAGCAGCGGAAGAACGGCTCCCACGGAGTGCGGGAAGGTGCGAAGTATGCTTTGCGCTCCTGTCATCGGGTCCAGTGCAACAAGGTCGTTGCCCACCCCCGCGTACAAGGTACCCGTGGCGGCATCATAGGCCAGGCATTGAGCAGTGGTCCCTTGGGCCAGCAGGGTGACCGAATTCGATCCCGCCGAATAGCGGACCAGGTTTCCCGGCACCGCTATGATCGCGTTGGATGCATCCAACCTTGCCACAGCGAGTATCTCTCCTTCATTGAAGGTCCTTAGGTCGTTGCAACCACCCTGCTGTACGTTGCATTCCTGGACTACACCGATGCCGTTCCTGTTGCCGAATACAAGAGCCTGTTGTGCATTGCGTTCCCAGAGTACCACGGGCACTTGGTCCGCAGGGAACTGACCGAGGACCGCACCGGAGGCCAACGCATGCGATACGATGCTCCATTGCCCTAGCACCTGATGCCGGGCGAAACTGGCCAAAACATTGCCAACGGTGGCGGTGCGTTCACTCCGGAAACCGCTCGGGCTTTGTGCCGTGAATACCTGGGTTCCCACGTTGTTCAAACCACGCACGAAGCCATCGTTGGTGCCGAAATAGCAACGCCCGTCACCGGGGTCGATGGAAACACCAAGAAAGAAAGGCACGGTCGCTCCGGCGCTGTTCCCATTTTGGACCGATACCGATGCTGCGCCGGAAACCTGTGGTATGCCCAGTAGAGGTTGTAGTTCGGACCCGGCGAGGTACAAACGGTCGGGGTCGATCGCCGCACCACCCAGCTCGGAAAGCGTTGCCACCTGTGACAAACTTCCCGTGCTGTCGATCCGCCAAACGGGTATTGGTGCTGGGAAGCCGAAGGGTGGTGTAACATACAGGGATCGAAGACGGAGCGGAGCGGCCTGAACGGTGATCGTCCTGAACGCCCTGCTCTCGTTCACGCCATCGGTGGCAGTAACGGTCAGACTGTAGTTGCCGGAGATGAGCCGCTCGCTGGTGAGCACAAGTTCACGCGTTACCGTGGTGGAAACGGAGTTGAGCATTGCCACGACGGGTGGCGATATGGGTACTCCGTCGGCGTCGTTCAGGGAAATGGTAAGGCTTTCCAATTGTCGATCATCGCCCACTTCCACACGGACCAGCAGCGTATCGGGTACCGAGACCGTGTAACCGGTCCCGGGAAGTACGATACTTACGTCCGGAGGAACCTCGTCGAGGTCCTTCTTGCAAGC
>JBIIYD010000091.1:0-10738 GCA_044347005.1 Flavobacteriales bacterium
CGTGTACCTGCCGCTGATCACCGACAGCTGGAACAAGAACGCCTACCACCCGAATTACACCCACCCGTTGGACAAGCTGCCCATGGACGACCCGCGTGCCAGCAACCGCAACGAGGATGGGCACAACAGCATCGAGTACATCCGCAAGGACCTGAAGCGCATGGTGGACCTGGACGGGGACGGCATCGCCGAAACGGAGTCCCTGCTCTACAACGGGCGCATCGCCATGTTCGGGGCATCGGCACTGGGCTACAACCAGTACCAGGCTGCGGCGGCCCATCGCATCAACAACGATGAGCCGGGCCTGAAGGCGCTGTTCCCGATCGTGGCACCGGCGGAATTCTACAAGAGCACAGCCTTCCAGAACGGTGTGCTGCGTGAAATGCTCGTGACGGGCTGGCTGCGCGGCCAGATCTTCTCCGGCACGGACGATGACCTCAACGACATCGACGATGATCCGCACAATGCGCTGCACAGCTCATCGGACTACGACCTGCCGAAGAACTTGACCTTGAACGGTGTGCCTTTGGTGTACGAGCGCAACATGTATGATGCGGCCAACCTGGCCATCGACCATTTCGTATCCAATCGCTACCCCGACCCTGTCACGGGTGACCTGACCCCGAGCGGCCAGTATCCGCTTTCGCCCGGTCGCCTGGAGATGGACGCATCGCGCGCCATGGTGGACGAGAACGGTGAATCGGTGACCAAGGGCAAGATCGTGAACGGTGTGGTGGTGGATGCCACGGACGATGATCCGGAAGGGATCCTGGGCATGGGCTCGACACCGCGGCCCAATCTGGTCAACAGCCGCTACACCAACATGGAAGTGGCCAGCTACCACCTGAGCGGCTGGTACGACATCTTCGTGGACGGCCAGACCGAGACTAACAATTACTTGCGCAAATACCTGCGCCCCGACCTGCCGAACGGCAAGCTCCAGAAACTGGTGATCGGCCCCTGGGCGCACCAGACCATCGGGCAAGTGACCACCGGCGACCGCACCTATCCGGACAACGTGACCGATGTGGTGGGCATCAACTTCGCCGACTTCAGCGGCACCAACCTGCCCATCGACCGCGCGATCAATTCGGAGATCCTCAGCTGGTTCCGCTACAACCTGAACTACCGCTGCGATGGCAACGGCTACGAGTACCGCGAACCGGTCTTCATCCTGCCTCCGTCCAACAACCCCGTGGTCCTTTCGGAAGTGCCCATCCCCTTCGCGGGCTCGGCCTTCCTGCGCCTGCGCGTGCCGGCGGACACCCTGCGCCTGGAGTTCGATGAACTGTTGCGCGTGCTGGCCGGTACCGATCCCGTCTCGGGCCTTACCGCCGAACTGATCTGGGAAGTGCCGCTGCTGGGCAACGGGTCCACCCCGATCACCCTGCCCGATATCGACCTCGGCCCCATCATCCCCGGTGTTTCCGGACAGGAGATCAACGGCATACCCTACCGCGACTTCATGGACGAGAACGATGTGCCCAACGTGCGCCTGTATGTGATCGGCCCCAACGACGATCCGGAGTTCGGCAATGCGGCCCTGGGCAGCTACTGGATGGCCGCCGACAGCTTCCCCCTGCCCGAAGGCAACAGCTGGGACCCCATCCAACGCCGCACGCTGTACCTGCACAACGATGGCAGCCTGGACTACTTCGCGCCCACCAGCGATGAAGGCTCGAAGATGTACGTGCACGACCCCAACGACCCCATCCGCACCATCGGTGGTGGCAACATGATCGTGCAGACACCCGACGGCCTGCGCGACAGCCAGGGCCAGTTCGACCTGGCGAACCCCTTGTATGCAGAGACCACGATGGACCGTGAGGGAGTCATCCAGTTCAGCACGGAACCGATCAATGAGGATTCGCTTTCCATCATCGGCTTCCCGAAGGCACAATTGTGGGCGCGTAGCAACATCGACGGCCTCAGCGATGGCCCTACGGACACCGACTTCTTCGTGCGCATCCTGGACGTGTACCCCGATGGCCGTGAGTACTTCGTGTGCGAAGGTGCGGTGAACGCACGCGCCAAGGCCTACGCCAAAGCGCTGGTGAACGATGTGGACAGCGACATGAACTACCCCCACCCCATCGACCAGATCCCCTTCGAGAACATCGAGATCGGGGAGCTGTACGAGTACGAGTTCAACATGCTGCCCATCGCCTACACCTTCGGCGTTGGCCACCGCATCAAGGTGCTCATCTCCAGCAGCAACTGGACGCGCTACCAGGTGAACCCGAACCTGCCCATCATGCCCGGCGAATTCTTCCGCAGGCAGCCGGGCGACGGCCGCACCTACACCTTCGAAGGGGAGGAGATGGAGCCACGCGTAGCGGTCAACAGCATCCACTTCGCGCCCGATCATCCAAGCAACATCACCCTGCCAGTATATGGTGCGCCTCTCAGCGTTTCCGCCGAGGACGATGATGTGCTGCCCACACGACCCGATGTACTGCTGCACCCCAACCCCACCAACGGCGAGGTATCGATCTACGTGGGCGACAAGGAGCAGTACCGGATCACGGTGTTCGACATCAGCGGTGGCGAAGTGGGCGGAGGTGAGCTCTTCCGGGAGCGCACCACGATCGATGCCAGTGGCCTAGCGCCCGGCGTCTACTTCGTGGAATTGCGCGGGGAAAAGAACGGCGAACGCATCGTGAACCGCCTGGTGCGGAATTGATCGGAACTCAGGAGGCAGGTCCTCCGCTTGCAAGTTGAGCAGCTCCCATCAGGCCACCGCCAGATGGGAGCTGTTCTCGTTCGTCCCCATGCGATGGCGATTAACCCGTGCCGCACTGGTTTGCGCGGTATCCATGGGATATGCGGACCGATACCGACCACCTTCCGCCACCGAACACATTGCAGCGAAGAAGTTCTTGGCCGTACCGGATCTCCTTCGCTAGATTCGACCACATGTACCAGATCATCAACCTCGTCATCGTTCTCTCCCTGCTCATCAGCGCATGCGAAAACGTGCCCGCCGGTGAGGCGTCCGGACCTGAAGCCAGCGCCACGGCCCAAACGCTGAGCGCGGACGACATGCGCCGCCTTGGAACGGCCTATGCCGCAGCGTGGAGCAGTGGTCAGCCGCAAAAGGTGGCCGACTTCTTTGCGCCCGACGGCTCCCTTACCCTGAACCAGGACCCGCCCACCATCGGGACCGAAGCGATCATGCAAAGTGCCCAACGCACCATGACCTCCTTCCCCGACCTGAAGCTCCACATGGACAGCCTGGTGCAGGACACCACCGGCTACGTGTTCCACTGGCGCATGAGCGGCACCAACACCGGCCCCGATGGCACCGGTTACGGCATGTTCATTCCGGCCGTTGAGCGTTGGACCATGGCCGCCGACGGGCGCATACAGGTTTCCAACGTGACCCTGGACATGGCCGAGTACGAGCAGCAGGTCATCTTTGGTGTATACAGGCAGAAGAAGTAGTTCCAGAAGTGCGCTCGCACCCGGAATGGCGCTGCATTCGGTGGGGCCTCGACCAGGCTTGTCGTTCGGTGGTAATGCCGTTTCGCAATAGAAGAGCGCCTATGTGGCGTGCTTCAGCGGCCCCTCTACAACGAAACCAGCCGCCCCGTTCGCACAGGGCGGCTGGCAAGTATGCCAACGATACCGATCAGGGCATCAACACCGTGTCGATCACGTGTACCACGCCGTTCGAGCCTTTCAGGTCCGTAACGGTCACCGTTGCCGTTCCGCCTTTGCTGTCCGTCAGGATCACCTTGTCCCCTTTCAGGGTAGCGGTAAGCTGGGCACCGTTCACCGTGGTGAGCACGGCCTTGCCCTTGCCGGCCTTGATAGCGGCTACCACAGCAGTGGCATCGAGGTTGCCCGCCACCACATGGTAGGTGAGGATACCGGAGAGGGCGGCCTTCGACTCGGGCTTCAACAAGCCTTCCACTGTGCCCTTCGGCAGTTTGTCGAACGCCGCGTTGGTGGGTGCGAACACGGTGAACGGACCCTTGCTCTTCAGGGTCTCCACCAGATCGGCGGCCTTCACTGCGGCCACCAACGTCGTGTGGTCCTTCGAACCGATCGCGATATCCACCACATCCTTGTTCTGCGAGAACGCGAAAGCACTGGCGAGCACGAAGCCCGTTGTCAACATCATCTTCATCATGGGTTCCTGGGGGTTGGGTTA
This sequence comes from Flavobacteriales bacterium, assembly GCA_044347005.1. GTDB lineage: Bacteria > Bacteroidota > Bacteroidia > Flavobacteriales_F > PHOS-HE28 > PHOS-HE28. Next base: position 4,157 of record JBIIYD010000091.1, read on the forward strand.
GGCCATAAGAACACGGTCCACCCGATTAAGTTCCGGCGGTGGTGAAGTTGATCGGCCCCAAGTGCGACCGAGGCCTGTATCGGAGGGGGGCCGCCTACCTGGAACCGGCACGGGTCCACAAGCACCAGAAACCGTATTTTCACCACGAGACAGCAGCCGCCGAACCGACAGCATCGCTGCATCACCGGCACGGCATGCGCCCCACGACCGCCCTAAGCACCAGTGCCCCCTGCTCTACGGCACTTTCGGCGCGCTGTACTTCGCGCAGGGCATTCCGCAGGGCTTGCAGCTGTTCGCGATACCCGCGTGGATGACCATGAACGGGGTGGAGGCCGGTGTGGTGGGCAGCTACGTCGGCATCTGCACCCTGCCGTGGACCTTCAAGCTGGTGGCCGGCCCGCTGATGGACCGCTACAGCTTCCTGCCCATGGGTCGGCGCCGTCCCTGGTTGCTCGGTGCCCAACTCGGCTTGTTGCTGATGATGCTGGCACTGGTCTTCGTGCCGGACCCCTTGCACAACATGGGCCTGTTCATGGCCGTGTCGTTCATGCTGAACTGCTTCGGTGCGGTGCAGGACGTGGCCACCGATGGCATGGCGGTTGACATTACACCGGTGGATCAGCAAGCGCGCGCGAACGGTGTGATGTGGGGCGCGAAAGTGGTGGGCATGGGCGCAACCCTCTCGGCGGGCACCTGGGCCATCAACACCTACGGCTTCGCCGCGGCCGTAGTCGGCCTCATGGTGGTGATGTTGTTGGTGCTGATCCTGCCCTCGTTGCTGCGAGAGCGGCCGGGTGAACGAGCATTCCCCTGGACACCCGGCGAAGCATCGCCCGAGACCTTGGGCTTGAAGGCGGAAACCTGGGGCGAGATCCTGCTCACGTTGAAGAGCGCCTTCCTGCTGCGCAACAGTTTGATCGGCGCCTTGTGCATCGCCCTCATCGGCACCGTCAACGGCCTCAAGAACGCGCTGGCCCCGGTCTTCACCATACAGCAACTGGGCTGGGACAACAGCGCCTATGCCGACCTGACCGCGGCGGCCAAGGTGGCCAGTGCCATCGCGGCCATGGTGCTCGCCGGCTGGCTGGCCGATCGGGTGGGCAAGATCAGGGTCATCAGCATCTACACCGCCGTGACCGCATCGTGCTGGGTCGTGCTGGCGCTCTTGCCGGGCCAATGGTCCGCGCCGGGCTACCTCGACGGTTTCATCTACGGCCTGCAGTTCCTGGAGACCTTCACCACCGTGGCCATCCTGGCCACCGCAATGAACCTCTGCTGGACACGTGTGGCCGCCACGCAGTTCACCTTGTACATGGTGTGCAACAACATCGGCATCGCCGGGGGTGCCATGCTGCTCGGCCCCTTGCGTGCCCTCCTCGGCTGGACAGGCATGTTCTTCCTGCTCGCCGTGCTATCGGTAGTGGCCCTGTTGCTGTGGCAGTTGATGCGTCTGCGCTTACACCGGGATTCCCTGGGCAGGCTGGAAGAGAGCTTCGCGGAGGAGGCGGCGCGCAAAGCCCTGGGCCGCGAAGGTGCCTTGCCGGTGGACCTTGGTGAGCCCGGGCCGGTGGTGTGATCGTGTGGCACGCGGCATCGTCCTGGATCGAACGGTGTGCACCGAATACGTCACACACCAGGCAATTGGAGCTCATTTCCGGTTCTTATTCCTGCGAGTAAGTACGCCGCAGGCGGACCCCTAATTGTGACAGCCGACCATTGTCAGTGCGAAACCCTGCCCGTGAACGTACCTTGTTGAGCGCGGCACAGCAGCCGCCGTTCAAACCCCTTTCGTATGGCCACGAAACCCAGCCCCAAGACCGCCGCCAAAACGGCCAAACCAAAAGCGAAGACCACCACCAAGCCGGGCGAACAGCATCCGGGCCAAACGGCGGAGCAGGGCCGCACGCACGATCGGGCGGGATCGCAGCCTGAGCGCGAGCGGCACGCGCAGCCCAACAGCAACATACCGCACGCCGGTGCCGCGCGCAGTAACAAACGCCCGGTACTCAAGGGCAGCCGCGCACAACGCAAGGCCTTGCGGGCCAAGGGCGCGAAGTAGGCTTCGCTCCCACCCCTTTCATGGGCGAACACCCCGGTTCACTTCAGCAGGTACTCGCGCATGAAGGCGATGGTGGCGTAGAACTGGAAGTCGGTGTTGCCTTTCTTGCGGAATCCGTGGCCCTCGTCGTTGGCCATCAGGAACCACACGGTACCGCCGCCCTGCTTGATGCGCTCCTTCATCTGGATCGCTTCGGAGGCCGGCACACGCGGGTCGTTGCCACCCTGCACGATGAAGAGCGGCTTCTTGATCTTGTCCGTATGGTTCAGCGGTGCGATGCTGTCGTGGAAGGCGGCCATCTTCGGATCGCGCTCGTCGCCGTACTCCACGCGGCGCAGGTCGCGGCGGTAGTCCTCGGTATTCTTCAGGAAGGTGGTGAAGTGCGAGATGCCAACCACATCCAGCGCGCAGCGGATCCGATCGCTGTAATGGTAGGCACAGGCCAGCGTCATGTACCCGCCGTAGCTGCCTCCGGTGATCATGATGCGGTCGGCATCGAGGTCCGGTTGCGTCGCGATCCAGTCCAGCAGGGCACCGATGTCCTTCACGCTGTTCTCCCGATCGAAGCCGTTGTCCAGGTCGAGGAAGGTCTTGCCGTAGCCACTGGATCCGCGCACGTTCGGGAGGATGATGGCCACGCCCAGCTCGTTCAGGAAGTAGTTGTTGCGCCCCAGGAATCCCGGTGTGGACTGGCCTTCGGGTCCGCCATGGATGTTGATCACCACCGGACGTTTGCCGGTGAAGGTGGTAGGCGGGCGATAGAGGTAGCCGCTGATGGAGCGCTTGTCGAACGAAGGCCACGTGACCAGTTCGGGCGCGCGCAAGGCGCTGCCGTCCATGCCGCCGAGCTCGCTTTCGGTCCAGCGTGTCAGCTTCCCCGTGGCGTGTTCATAGGCGTACACGTCGCTGGTGGACGCATGGCTGGCGATGGTGAGGCCCAGCGTGGTGCCATCCCGGGTCCATTGCAGGCCGCCCACCTGGCCTACCGGCAGATCGCGAACGGGCACATATTTTCCCGTGGCGGTGGTGAGGATGTAGGCCTTCGACATGCCGTTCTCGTTCGTGGTGAACGCCAGCAACGCGCCATCCTCGGAGAGTTCGGTGCCGCTCACGTCCCACGGGATGTCCGCCGTCAGCGTGGTGAGCTTGCCACTGCCCAGGTCGTAGCGGCACAGGCGGTTGAACTCGTTGTCGGCATTGCTGCGCAGGAAGATGGCCTTGCCGTCCGGGCTGAAGGCGACCGCCGCGTAGGTGGTGCGCTCATCCGCCTTGGGCAGGATCCGCGTCTTGGCGCCGGTGCGCAGATCGAGGAGGTGGATGCGGCTCTCGTTCACCGAGAGGCCTTCGGTGAGCAGCAGCTGCGTATCGTCGGGGCTCCAGGCGGCCACGCCCCAGCCACCGCCCACGTTCTCGGCCACCACACGGTCCGTGGCGGGCTCCAACGGGTCCATCATGCGGATGTCGCGGTCCTTGCCGTTGCGCGCTGTGCTGGCGTACGCGATGCGCTTGCCGGCATGGTCCCACTGCAGGCCGCCGTTCTGCGATCGCTTGCCGTCCGTGAGCAGGGTGCTCTTGCTGGTGGCGATGTCGAAGCGGAAGAGCTGTGCGAACTCGTTGCCGCCCACATCCTTGGTGAAGAGGAAGTACCGGCCCTGCATCGGTTCGAAGCTGGCGCCGCCCACGGGCTCCTCGAAGAAGGTGAGCTGCTTGCGGTCGCCGCCCGGGAATTTCACATAGTGGAACTGGGTGCTGTTGCCGAAGCGGGTGCTGATCAGCATCTCCTTACGCATCGGGTGCCACGCCGCCAGCCCCGCACCCCTTGCTTCGGTGTAGGCGCGCACCTCCGCTACCAGGCTCAGCGGCAGCGCCGGTATGCCTTCCACGGTGAGGTTGTCGCCCACGGGGATGCTGCCCGTTTGGGCGCGGTGCTCGGTGGCCAGTATTAGGAATACCGCAGCGAGGAGGAGGTGCTTGGTCATGGGATCGGGAGTGTGGTGCTGCCAAGGTAGCTGCGGGGATGGCACGCCCTGCGAGCGAATGATGGAATACGCATGGACCACGGATCATGCGGAAGGTCCGATGCACATCGGACGCGGATGGATACCCATGCAATGCCGGAAGCGCGATGAAGGTGGCATGCATGCCTTGCGGGCGGTATGGGGAATGTGGATCGACCAGCACGATCGCTGTGCTCGGGAATGGCCCTCCACAACGCAGAAAAGGCGCCCCGTGGGGGCGCCTTCCTGCCGTGCTCGCTTTCACCCGGTGCACGGGTACCAGGAGCTGCGTTAACTACTTACCATCGTTGTCCTTGTCGGACTTGGTCATTTCGTCAACGTTGTCCTTGGTGCGGTTCCACCAATCCTCCACTTTCTCGGAGGCTTTGCGGGTATCCTCTTTCACGCTGATCCAGGTGCCCTGGTTGCTGCCTTCCACGTTGGCGATCACGCGGGCCACCTCGGCGCTGTTGCTTTCCAGTTCGGCTTTCAAGGCCTGCTGCTCGGCGCGCTTATCGGCCTTCAGGTCCTTGGTCTGCAGGCGCTCGTTCACGTTGGCCAATTGGCGGTCGATGTTGTCGCGCATGCTGTACAACTTGGTCAGGGCATCGTTGCGCTCACGCTCGTAGGCGGCGCGGGTATCGGCCGTGGACGCGTCGTTCAGCTCGTCCTGCACATTGTCCATCTTGTTGTCCATCTTCTCCGCTTGGTCTTCTGCGGTGTTGCTGCATCCTATCAGCAGCATTCCTCCAGCGACCGTGGTCGAAAAGAGGAGGGTGGTCCTGGTATTCATGTGTCGTTCTTTTTTTGGGGGTTCACGGCCTTCCTTGCGGATCGCGCTCCACACCGTTCCCGGCACCGTGCCGACCCTCTGCTCCCTTAGTGCCGCAAGGCTTTGGGCCGTTCTGCCGAGCAACGGCCATGGAACACAGCTGTGGGATCGGCGCCCCACTGCTTGGGGGATCGTGGCATTTCTCCACGGTACCCGATCGGCGCGTAGCCTGCGGCTACGCGCTGGAGCGGGAATAGATCCAGCCGCACATCTCGCCGATCACGCAGATGATGATACCCCTAACTGAGCGTTGCCACAGGCCACGCGCAGGAGCGAGATCCGCGGCTTCCTGCATTCCGGTGCTCAACGACAAAAAGCCGCAGGCACCCGAACGGGACCTGCGGCCTTGTGGAATGCTGTGCTACGGGATCGGCAGTCAGCACTGTGAACGTCGATCGCACACGACCGTGTCAGAACCCGATCTTCGGTTTGTCCGTCTGCGGGTAGGTGGGCTGCTCCACCGGCGGGTTACCGCCCGGCGGCGTGCCGGGGGGCTGTTGCGGTTCCGACGGAGGTGTTATCGGCTGGTCCGGCGGTGGTGCGATCTTGGGCTCCACCGGCTGTGCGGGCGGTGCGATCTTCGGGTCGGGTGTGGGGTGTTGGGCGTGCATGGTGTTGCGGGTTCATGGGTCCGTTCGTATCAGCTCAAGCTGTCTGCTGCATGTGCTTTCCTTCGCGCACCTCCTCCACCATCTTGTCGATGAAGGCGGGCAGGTCCTTCGGGGTGCGACTCGTTACCAGGCCGTGGTCCACCACCACTTCGGAATCCTCCCATTCGGCACCAGCGTTGATCAGGTCCGTCCTGATGCTCGCATAGCTCGTCACCTTGCGGCCTTTCAGCACATCGGCTTCGGCCAGTATCCAGGGACCTTGGCAGATGGCCGCCACCGACTTGTGCTGATCGAAGAAGCCGCGCACGAAGGCCACCGCATCCTCGTTCATGCGCAGCTTGTCGGGATTCATGACGCCGCCGGGCAGCAGCACGCGCACAGCAGCGCTCAAGGGCCCGGATCGCAATGCAGGGGCAAACGGTCGTGCACCAGCTTGCGTTCATCGGCGGTCCAAGTGCCGCCGTTGCGATGCTTCACCACCGCCTCCGGAAAGCTGGCTATGGTGGCCCCCACCAGCCAGCCAAGCCCACTGCCCAGCAGGGGAAGCAGCACCGTGGCTGTGCTGAAGGACCCGTCCTGCGCAATGACCACGAAACCGGCCATAAGCCCAACGAGGCCACCGATGTACATGCCGAGCTTTCCTCCGTCCTTGATGGCATGCATATCGTCCAGGGCGATACGCTCGATGCCCTTCAGCGGCAGGGCCAAAGGGTCCACCCGTTCGCCCGGCGCTATGATGTGCCCCAAACCTTGTGGCAGCAACCAAACGGCCGTGTCGTTCAGCCCGAACAACAGGCCCATGTGCCGTTCGCCATCGGCCATGCGCACCTGCACACGATGGGTCATGCGGTAACACCGCGACTCCTGCCCAGTGGCCGTGTCAGCCCACAACGCCAGCATCAGGAATAACACCCCTTTCCACATGCAAGAAAAGTACAACCGCCCCGGTACGAGCGCGATGACCTACATCATCCCAACGGCCCGTCTAAGAACCTGTTTGCAATAGCTCCTGTTGAGAACTGTGCTCGGAGGGATCTTGACAAGGTGGTGGATGATTGATCCATTTGCGAAGACCCAACTATG
>JBIIYD010000004.1:0-33492 GCA_044347005.1 Flavobacteriales bacterium
CTGAGGCCACCTTTCGCGTAGCAGGGGCCGTGAAGATGTTCCGATCCTTACTTGCGTTGGTCCTCCTTTGGGCCGCTGCTCCCCTGTTCGCACAGGTGCAAGGCACCCTGGTGCAGGACAATGGGGACTGCATGGGAGCCATCTCCATCCGCGACACGGTCTTCCATCAACCGCAGGCGGTGCGTGGCTTCGGCAACAAGTTGGAGATCAAGGAGAATCCGAGCGACCACAAACAATGGCTCGAGCGGGAGCACCACACCACGTGGTACAAGTTCCGTGTGCCGCATGCCACCACATTGACCTTCGATATCGTTCCCGACAACATCGAGGACGACATCGATTTCCTCCTGTTCTCCGGTGCCATTCCGGGCATCTGCGAAAAGGTGCTCACGCGACAGGTGGAACCGGTGCGAAGCAACATATCGCGGAACAACAAGAGCCTTGGTTCGCGTTGTGGATTGAGCAAGGATGCTACTGAGGATTACGTACGGAGCGGGGTGGGAAGCAGCTTCAGCAACGCCATCCGGGTGGAAGCCGGGGAACTCTTCTACCTCTTGGTCGACTACCAGGATCGTCCGCTCGCGGGCTATACCATCCGGTTCCACTACGACCCACCGCCCCCGCCCCCACCGGTGGAGAATGAGGCCGCAAAGCCGAAACAAAAGCTGAACATCGCGATACTCGATGCATCGACCGGGAAAGCAGTGGACGCCAACATCACCATCGATGGGATGGTCTTCGACCAAGTGGTGGAAGGCAAGGGGAAGAGCCGCTATGAATACGAGATGGAAACCTATCGGAACATCCGGATCGGCTGCGTTCGTAAGGGCTACATGTTCCATAGTCAGAAGGTGAAAGGCACCACGGAGCCGGAAGTGAACGTGGAGGTGAAACTGGAGCCCATCGCGGCGGGTCAACAGGTGATCCTGGACGACATCCGGTTCGTGGGCAACGACACCAAGGTGATGCGCCAGAGCGAAGCGTCTTTGTTGATGCTGCTGCAGTTCATGAACGAGAACCCCAATGTGACCATCGAGATCCAGGGCCACGTGAACGGACCCACCTACAAGAACACCAAGGAGTTCATCGAACTCAGTACCGGGCGGGCCAGGTCGGTGTACGATTTCCTGCTGGTCAACGACATCGGTCCTCGAAGGATCAGCTACGTTGGCCTGGGCAACAGCAAGATGCTCTTCCCGGAGCCCAAGAACAAGGAGCAGAGCGAGGCCAACCGCCGCGTGGAGATCCGCGTGGTGGGTATGTAGTCCACCATCCGGCACGCCTTTCCACCGTTCGTCATAAGCATCTGCCGGCGCCGTGCGTCACCGGTAGTTTTGTGCTTCCCGGAAACTGTCCGGAGCCAATTACCGAACCATGCGTGCGATCCTTTTTCTCGTCCTGTCCGTCATGGGCGCTACCCTGCATGCCCAGCAGACGTTCACGCTTGAGCAGTGCCTCCAGCGTGCTGAAGCAAAGAATCTTGCAGTCGTTAATGCGATGCTGGATGCCGAACTGGCCGATCGTGATCGTGAGCAGGCCTACTGGGACCTTGCTCCCGACCTGAACGGGGTGGCCACCCACGGCTACAACTACGGGCAGACGGTGGACCGCTTCACCAACACCTTCGCGAACGAGAGGGTGCGCACGAACAACCTGTTCCTGCAGAGCAACGTGGTATTGTTCGAAGGCCTGCGCAAACAGCACCGTATCGCACAGGCCGGTCTGGATTCGGAGGCGGCACAAGAGGGGGTGGAAGCTGCGCTGAACGATCTGCGCGTGGAGGTCGTGCAGGCCTTTTTGGATGTGCTCGGATTGCGTGAACGGATCAGGGCCAACGAAGCGCAGGTGATAAACACCCGTGAGCAGATCGCACGCACCGAAGCGTTGGTGGAAGGTGGCCGTCTGGCACGTGCAGAACTGCTCACCTTGCGCGCCCAACTGGCACAAGAGGAGTTCAACCTCACGGATGTCACCAACCAGCATGACCAGCGGAAACTCGCCTTGGGCCGGGCCATGCAGCTGGACATTGCCGAGATGTATTCGTTCGATATCGTGGCCCCCTCCATCTCTGCCTTGGCGATCACCGAACCGACAACATCGCCCCAGGAGGTCCTCGATAACGTGTTGAGCACCAACCCGGCCTACAAGCAGGCCGAGTTGAACGTCGCAAGTACGGAAGAAGCACTGTCGATCAGCCGTTCAGGTGTTGTCCCATCGCTCAGCTTCAGTGCATCGGCCGGTAGTGGTTATTCCGGTCTTACGGCACGGCAAGTGGGTGAGCCGATCGTTGGGGCGCCGATACTTGCCGGAGCCACGGCCAGCGGGGAGGCGGTCTTTGTACCGAACACGACGTTCAACACCGAAACGGTCCCGTTCGGTGATCAGCTCGAACAGAACTTCAACCAATCCGTAGGTCTTACCCTCAGTGTGCCCATCTTCAACAACATGCGGAACAGGACCACTATTTCGCAAAGCAGCATACGGGTGGAACAGACCCGTAACCGCATGCTTTCGGTGCGCAACGACCTGCAGCGCAATGTGTTGGACGCCTTGGTCGCCCAACGGGCCGCCTTCCGCCAGTTCGAAGCAGCGACACGTGCCGTCGAATCCGGCAGCCTTGCGTTGGAATACGCCGAGGACCGCTTTGCACAGGGATTGATCACCTCCATCGAACTCAGCGCGGCGAAGACGCAGTTGAACCGCAACGAGGCCGAGCAGATCAACGCCAAGTACCAGTATTTGATGGCGAGCAAGTACCTGGATATTTTGCAGGGTATTCCGGTAAGCCTGTAAGACAAGCGTCCCGCTTGTCAACGCGCGTCCCAAGCCTCGAAGCATTTGGTTCTTGGGAAGCGTCCTGCTTTGGCTTGATGGCTCTTGTCCGGCAAGCGTCCCGCTTGTCCACACAAGCACCAGCCCTACTGCATGGACTGACGCAGACTACGCACCTGCGCAATATTTTCACTGCATGGATCCCCTGGACCCGCAGGATATCTTCTTCGACCGCCACGCCGAAGTCCGGAACAACGAGCGACATCGCCCGCACTGGCGGCAACACGGCAAGCTCTACTTCGTAACATGGCGGCAATGGGACAGCCTATCCGTTGAGCAGCGTGAACAACTGAAGCGCGATCGAGAGGCATGGGTCAAGCGCTTTGGCGATGTACCCTACTACAAGCTGGCCTATGCCGATCTGCGACGGTACCACCAGCTATTCCACGAACGTGTGCAGCGCTGGCTCGATGCCGGATATGGTTCGTGCGTATTGAAGCGTGCGGATTGCTCTGATATCGTTAACACGGCGTTACATCACTTCGATGGCCAGCGCTATCATTTGGGCAGCTATGCCATCGCTGCCAACCATGTGCATGTGTTGGTGCTGCCTTTGCCAGGCTTTGAGCTTTCGGACATCACCCACAGTTGGAAGTCGTTCACGGCAAAAGCGATCAATCGGGTCATTGGTGAGAGTGGGCAGTTATGGCGAAAGGAGAGTTACGACCACATCGTGCGCAACCCTGATGCCTTGGCAAGGATCGAACGGTATGTTCTGGCGCATGGCGACCTAGGAGCGAGTGTTGAGCAGCGGATCCTGTCCGACACGCATCCTGCGTGTCGCCCCAAGCGCCAGGATGACGACCAACTTGGGCCTACCAATGAATAGCGTTGTCCCAAGTTGCTTCAGCTCAGTCGTATAGCCGGCGCTTGGGTCGACGACCGGGACGGTCGTCGGACAGAACCCAGCCGCACAATTTGCGTATTAGTCAAAATCGACTAATTTCGTGGTCGGTACAGACTAAGTAGCCGTGGCACGAGACACCAAGGAACTCATCATCGACAAGGCCAAGGAGGTGCTCAACCTCCGTGGCTTCGACGCGGTGACTCTGCACGAACTGGCGGCCGAACTGGGCATGAGCCGCGGTAACCTGGCTTACCACTACAAGGACAAGGACCTGCTGCTGGAGGCCATCGTCGCCGAGATGTGGGAGCGCATCGAGGAGGACCGCCGCAAGTTCCGGCCTTTCCCCAGCTTCGAGAACCTGCACAACGAGGTACAGCTCTACTACAAGTACCAGCAGGAATACGCCTTCCTCTTCCTGAACCCGCTTCTGCTGAACCATCCGGCAGTGCAGGAACGCTTCCGGGAGATGACCCGCAAGACCATCGCTGACAACGAAGCATCGCTCGCCTTCGCCATCAAGAGTGGAACACTGAAGCCCGAGCCGATAGCCGGTATCTACCACAACATCGCCTTCATCACCTGGATGCTCGCCTTCTACTGGCTCTCGCAGCAACTGATCCGCGGCGAGCGCACGCGCGAGGACGGCGAGAAGATCATCTGGAGCCAGCTGATCCCTTACCTCACCGCCAAGGGCCTCAAGGACTTCAAGGCCTTCTTCGGCGAGGACTACTTCAACAACCTCGGTGAGCCGCTCCGCATGGAGACCGCCCACAATTTCACCTTCTGAACCATGGCCGTTCTGCAAAGCACCGTGAACATCGCCGCCGAGAGCGCCCGCGCCAACCGCGGGGAAATGCTGAAGCTGCTGGAAAAGCTCGGTGGTCACCTGGAGGAAAGCCGCTTCCAAGGCAAGCCTGAAACGCTGGAGAAGGCCCGCAAGCGCGGTAAGCTCCTGGCCCGCGAACGCATCGAACTGCTGCTGGACCGCGACAGCCCTTTCCTGGAACTATTGCCACTCGCTGGCATGGGAGTGAAGGGCGGATTCGGTGCAGGTGGAACGAACGTGAGCGGCATCGGTATCGTGCAGGGCAAGCTGTGTATGATCAACGCCAATGTGGGCACGCGGAAGGGCGGATCGGTGGACCACGCTACGCTGATGAAAGCCCTGCGCATCGGTGCCATCACGGTGGAGAACCGCCTGCCAACGATCAACATGGTGGAGAGCGGCGGCGCCAACCTTACCGATCAGGACAAGGTCTTCAACTACGGCGGCGAGACCTTCCGCCAGATCACCCAGCGTAGCAAGATGGGCATGACGACGATCGCAGTCGTCTTCGGCAACGCCACGGCCGGTGGTGCCTACGTGCCCGGCATGAGCGACTTCTCCATCTTCCAGAAGAAGGCCGCCAAGGTGTTCTTGGCCGGTCCACCGCTGGTGAAAATGGCCACCAACGAGGAGAGTACCGACGAGGAACTGGGCGGCGCTGAGATGCACAGCCGCGTTTCAGGCGTGAGCGACTACCTCGCCGAGGACGAGTTCGACGGCATTCGCATCGCACGTGAGCTGATGCAATGGGTGAAGGTGGAACGTCCGCACCTCATCCCACAAGGCCCCATCGCCGAGCCCAAGTTCGATCCCGAAGAGATCCTCGACGTGGTGCCCGCCAATGTGAAGACGCCCTTCGATGTGCGCGAGTTGATCATGCGCGTGGTGGACGGCAGCGAGTTCACCGAATTCAAGCCCGAGTACGGCGGCACCATGGTCTGCGGCTGGGCCAAGATCCACGGCTATCCGGTGGGCATCATGGCCAACAACGGCGTCATCTTCAGCGAGAGCGCCAACAAGGGTACTCAGTTCATCCAACTCAGCAACAAGAACGATATCCCGCTGCTCTTCCTGCACAACACCACCGGCTACATGGTGGGCAAGGAGTACGAGGAGGGCGGCATCATCAAGCACGGCGCCAAGCTGATCAACGCTGTGAGCAACAGCGAAGTGCCACACCTGGCACTGATGATCGGCAGCAGCTACGGCGCAGGCAACTATGGCATGAACGGCCGCAGCTACCACCCGCGCTTCCTCTTCGCCTATCCCAACAGCAAGATCGGCGTGATGGGCAGCGAGCAGATGGCCGGTGTGATGGAGATCATCCAACGCCAGAGCGCCGCCGCCGCTGGCAAGGTGTACGATGAGCAACAGGGCCAGATGATCAAGGCCATGCTGATCCAGGAGGCCGAGAAGAAGGCCAATGCCTGGCATAGCACCAGCGAAATCTGGGACGACGGCATCATCGACCCGCGAGAGACCCGCAACTACCTGGGCATGGCGCTGGCCATCGTTTACAACAGTCCCATCAAAGGCACGGAAGGCTACGGCGTATTCCGCATGTGATCATGAAGACCCCAACGATGCGACCCATCAACGCCATCCTCATCGCCAACCGGGGCGAGATCGCCAGCCGCGTCATCCGCACCTGCCGGAAGATGGGCATCAAGGCCATCGCGGTGTACAGCGAGGCCGACCGCAATTCGCCCTTCGTTGCCCAAGCTGATGAGGCCGTGTTCCTCGGCGGCAATGCACCGGCCGAGAGTTACCTCGACATGGACAAGGTGATCACCGCCGCAAAGCGCAGTGGTGCCGATGCCATCCATCCCGGCTACGGTTTCCTCAGCGAGAACGCCGCTTTCGCGGAACGTTGCGCGAAAGAGGGCCTCGTCTTTATCGGTCCGCACCCCGGCGCCATCACCGCCATGGGCTCCAAGAGCGAGGCGAAGACCTTGATGATCAAAGCCGGTGTGCCCGTGGTTCCTGGCTACCAGGGCGAGGACCAAAGCAGCGAGCGCCTGATCAAGGAAGCGACGGCCATGGGCTTTCCCGCACTGCTGAAAGCTGCTGCCGGTGGTGGTGGCAAGGGAATGCGCATCGTGCATGAAGAGGCCGGATTGAAAGCGGGTATCGATGCCGCCAAGCGCGAAGCCAAAAGTGCTTTCGGCGACGATGAGCTGATCGTGGAGAAGTACATCGCCAGCGGCCGCCACATCGAGTTCCAGATCTTCGGCGACCAGCACGGCAACGCCATCCACCTGCTGGAGCGCGAGTGTACCATCCAACGTCGCTACCAGAAGGTGATCGAGGAAAGTCCTTCACCGGTGATGGGGGAGGACCTGCGTGCACGCATGGGCGATGTAGCCGTGAACGCCGCCAAGGCTTTGCGCTACGACAACGCCGGCACTGTGGAGTTCATCTACGACGACAAGACCGGCGACTTCTACTTCCTGGAGGTGAACACGCGCTTGCAGGTGGAGCACCCCGTCACCGAAGCGATCACCGGCCTCGACCTCGTCCGCATGCAGATTGAAAGCGCGCAGGGTATGCCTTTGCGTGTGAAGCAGGAGGACATACAGGGAAAGGGCTACGCCATCGAATGTCGCTTGTACGCAGAGGATGCCGCCAACGACTTCATGCCTGTGACCGGATCGGTGGAGCGTTTCGCTTGGCCCGAGATGGAAGGACTGCGCGTTGAGACCGCAATAGAAAGTGGATCGGCCATCACGGTGCATTACGACCCCATGATCGCCAAGCTGGTGGTGTGGGGCGAGGACCGCGGCACGGCACAGCGCAAGATGGCCTACGTGCTGCGCCAGCTGGTATGCCTCGGCACCACTACCAACCAACACTTCCTGCTTAAGTTGATGGAACACCCCGGGTTCCAGGCCGGGAAGTATGACACGCACTTCATAAGCGATTGTTTCGATCTCGCATCTCTTGAAGCGACCGAAGAGCATTTGCAGCTCGCGGCCATCGCATCCATGCTGCACGGCTGGCACCAACGCGAAGGCCAGCGCACTTTATTGCACTCCCTGCCCAGCGGCTGGCGCAACAGCTTCTATGCCCACCAGCAAGTGGACTTTCTCCACGGTGATCAGAACATTTCCGTGAAATACCGCGCACTGAAGAACAGCTTCGAGGTGCTGATCGGCGAAAACACGCACAGTGTGAAACTGCAAAGCGTTGCAGGCGATGTGGTCCGCTTCGAGTTGGATGGCGCACAGCACCGCCTGACCGTGGTCTGCCGTGGCATGGAGCGTTTCGTGCACACCGAACGAAGCGGTCCGTTGCGATTGGTGGAGAAAGAGCGCTTCCCCATGAAGGAAGTGGAACGCGTGAAGGGTGGCTACACCGCACCGATCCCTTCGCAGGTGGTGAAGGTCTTGGTGACCAAGGGCCAGCAAGTGAAGCCCGGCGATGGGCTGCTCGTCCTCAGTTCCATGAAGATGGAAAGCACCGTTTCCGCTGCCGAGGAAGGAGTGGTGGAGGAGGTGTTCGCTACGGAAGGAAGCAGTGTGGAGGCGGGGGCGTTGTTGTTGAAACTGAACACCGCAGTGGAAGCTTGAAACGCAGCGAGATGAAAGCCCAAGGTCATTTCAACCGCAGAGGACGCAGAGAGCGCGGAGGCTTATGGGCCGAAGTCATCGCATTGTATTCCTCTGCGAACTCCGCGTCCTCCGCGGTTCAATTCGTATTCTGAGCGGTTCATTACACATGGCCAACTATACCCCCGACCAACTCACCAACGCCCTCTCCGAGACCTACGCCTTCCTGGAGGTGCAGCAGAGCGGACAGGTGCTAACAATCAGCCTCAACAGGGCCGAGAAGAAGAACGCCCTTCACCCGCATATGGTGAACGAGCTGGCTTTCGCGATGAGCTACGCCAAGCATGAGAAGAGCGTTTGGGCCGTGGTGTTGGAGGCCAAGGGCGACGTGTTCTGCGCTGGTGCGGATCTGAAGGCCTTCATGGGTGGCGATAGCAACTTCACATCCACCATCGTGAAGCCGAATGGCGAAGTGCTGATGGGCGAACTCTTCAACAAGGTGTATAAGCCGGTGATCGCCAAAGTGGGCGGTGATGTCTTCGCGGGCGGTTTCCTCTTCCTCGCTGGAAGCACTTACGTGGTCGCTGCGGAAGGTTTGCGTTTTGGATTGCCCGAAGTGAAGCGTGGCCTCTTCCCCTACCAAGTGATGGCCGCCCTGTTGAACGTGATGCCCGCCCGCACCGTGATCGACTGGTGCATTCGCGGATATGACCTGCCGGTGGAACGTGCCATGGAACTTGGTCTGGTGACGCACCGCGTGAAACGCGATGATCTGGACAGCACCGTGCAAAACCTGCTCGACGAACTGCTGGTAAACTCGCCCACCGCCATCCGCATGGGCCTCGAAGCCTTCGATCACATCCGTCCGAAGGAAGCCGAACACGCTTACCTGCTTCAGATGCTGCAGAAGACCGTCGGCACCAAGGACGGTATGGAGGGCCTCACCGCCTTCCGCGAGAAACGTGCACCGATGTGGACGGGGGAGTGAGAATGTGGAAATGAGAGAATGCGAAGAAGAGATGAAGTGCAAGCCAGCCATCGCGATGAAGTGCAGGAGTGCCCACCATGATTTGGGACATACCGACCTCGTCCTGTCCTGCCACGGCCACATCCTCTCATCTTCACATCTTCATATCTCAATCTGCTAACGAGACCGTCACCATACAACGAAACCATCCCAATGGCAACCGACAAGGTCATCATCAGTGCCGCCCTCACCGGGGCCGCCACCAATCGCAGCCACTGCCCGCACATCCCCTACACGCCGGTGGAGATCGCCGAGGAGGCCAAGCGTGCGGTGGATGCCGGTGCCGCCATCGTACACATCCACGCCCGCGAGGACAACGGCATGCCGAGCTGGTGCACCGAGGTCTTCGAGGCCATCAGCAAGGAAGTGCGTGAGCGATGCCCGGACGTGATCATCAACTACAGCACCGGTGCTATCGGCCTCAGCACGGCCGATCGCATCAAGCATCTGCCAGCCACCAAGCCCGACATGGCCGCCTTCAACATGGGCAGTATGAACTACGCGATCTTCAGCAAGAAGCAGAAACAGTTCTTCTGGAACGGCGTGTTCGAGAACAGCTTCGACACCATGATGGCCGTGGTGAAGTGCATGAACGAGAACGGTATCACACCCGAGATGGAGTGCTTCGACACGGGCCACATCCGCAACGCCGAGCCGCTGCGCGAGATGGGTCTGCTGCCTGCCAACGCCTGCTACAGCCTGGTGATGGGCGTGCTGGGCGGCATCCCCGCCACGCCAGAGAACCTCATGCACCAGATCAGCCAAGTGCCCAAGGGCGAGTTCTGGCAGGTGATCGCCATCAGCCGCAAGCAGTGGCAGATGGCCGCCATCGCATGCAGCATGGGAGGCAACTTCCGTGTGGGCCTGGAGGACAACTTCTACCTGCCCAACAACGAGATGGCCAAGAGCAACGGCGAGTGCGTGGAATGGGGTGTGAAGCTGGCCCGCATGATGGGCCGCGAACCCGCCACGATCGTCGAAACGCGTGCAATGCTGAACATCCCACTGAGGGAAAATGTGCAGATGAAATGATGTGGAAATGTGATCGCGGATCGAACGGGTACGGTTCTGCAGCTACGCTGCCGAAGGCACCTGTACCGTCGACCCACTGGGTCGACTTCGAATCTTATTTCCAGCACCAATAACGCTCCCACTCCGATGTTCCACCCTTCCACCTTCACCGGCAAAACCGCCCTCGTCACCGGCGGCCGTTCCGGCATCGGCTACGCCATCGCCAAGCAACTGCTGCAGCTGGGTGCCACGGTCATCATCGTGTCGCGCAAGGAGGAACCGTTGCTGAAGGCGCAGCAGGAACTCTCCGCCTTTGGCAATTGCGATGCGTTGGCCTGCGACATCCGCGACACCGAGCGCATCGCTGTGCTGGTGGAACACATCAAGCAGAAGCATGGTCGTCTCGACATCCTGGTGAACAACGCCGGTGGTCAGTTCCCTGCGCTGGCCGAGTACATCAGCGACAAGGGCTGGAAAGCCGTGGTGGACAACAACCTCAATGGCACCTTCTTCATGACGCGCGACATGGCGAAGGCCTTCTTCATTCCGCAGAACGACGGCACAGTGGTGAACATCGTCGTCGACATGGCGCGCGGTTTCCCAGGCATGGTACACACCGGTGCCGCGCGAGCCGGCGTGGAGAACATGACGAAGACCCTCGCGCAGGAGTGGAGCCAGTACAACATCCGCCTGAACTGCGTGGCACCCGGCATCATTGAATCTTCGGGGCTTTCCACCTACCCCCCCCAAGTGCAGGAGATGTTCAGCGAAGCACGCAAAGCCATTCCATTGAAACGCTTCGGCGACATGCAGGACATTGCCAACGCCGTGTGCTTCCTCGCCAGCCCGCTTTCGAGCTACATCACCGGCATCACCTTGTATGTGGACGGGGCCCAGCATCTCAACTTCGACAAGATGGGCTTACCGAATGTGTTGAGATCATTCCTGTGAGGAACACGATGGCACCCCTACGTCCACATATAAACGCGCACCTGTACCGTCGACCCACTGGGTCGACATACGGTGCGTGGCCCTTGCAATGCAACCTACCATGACCACCACCACCACCACATCCCTCACCAAAGGCGGCGAGTTCCTCATCAAGGCCTCACGCCCCGAGGACATCTTCACGCCCGAGGATTACACCGAGGAGCAGCTGATGTTCCGCAAGTCCATGCGCGACTTCCTTGACAAAGAGCTGGAGCCGATCAAGGAGAAGTTCGATACTGTAGAGGGCACCACCATCGCACCCGGACTGCTGGAACAGATGGGCGAGCTCGGCTTCCACGGCATCGGTGTGCCCGAGTCCTTCGGTGGGCTGGGCGCGGACTTTAAGACGGAACTGGCCTTTGGGGAGGTCGCCAGCGACAGCTTCTCCTTCGCACAGAGCATCGGTGTGCATACCGGACTCGGCATCTACCCCGTGCTTTACTACGGCACGCCGGAGCAACAAGCGAAGTACCTGCCGGACATCATTGCCGCTAAGATCAAGTGCAGCTACTGCCTCACCGAACCCGGCAGCGGCAGCGATGCCAACGCCGCCCGTTCACGCGCTGTGCTAAGCGCCGATGGCAGCCACTACGTGCTCAACGGCCAGAAGATGTGGATCACCAACTCGGGCTTCGCCGATGTGTTCTTCGTTTTCTGCAAGATCGAGGATGACAAGAACCTGTCATGCCTGATCGTACACAAGGAGTACGGCGTGAAGCTGGGCGCGGAGGAACGCAAGCTCGGCATCCACGGTAGCAGCACGCGACAGGTCTTCTTCGAGGATGTGAAGGTGCCCGTGGAGAACCTGCTCGGCGAGCGCGACAAGGGCTTCAAGATCGCCATGAACGCGCTGAACGCCGGACGCATCAAGATCGCAGTGGCGAACAGCGCCATCGCCAAGCGCGCGTTCCGGCTGGGTGTGAGCTACGCCAACCAGCGGGTGCAGTTCGGTCAGCCGATCGCATCGTTCGGTGCCATCCAGCGGAAGATCGCCACGATGGCCATCCGCATCTATGCCAACGACAGCGCGTGGAACCGCGTAGCGCATCAGGTGGACCAGGTACTGGAGCACATGATCGCCGGTGGCATGCCCGAGTTGGAGGCCAAGCAGCGCAGCGTGGCCGAGTTCGCATTGGAGTGTGCCATGACCAAGGTGTATGGCTCGGAGATGGAGCAAATCGTTGTGGACGAAGCATTGCAGATCCACGGCGGCATGGGCTACAGCGCCGAGAGCGAGATCAGCACGTTGTACCGCAACATCCGCGGGAATCGCATCTACGAAGGCACCAACGAGATCAATCGTCTGCTGATGCCCACCACGCTCCTGCGCAAGGCGATGAAAGGCGAGGTGGCCCTGATGCCCGCCGCCATGCAGGCTTTCCAGGATCTTCAGGCGGGCAAGCTGAACCCCGCCACCGCCAACGGCGAGCCCTTCGGCTTGGAGTTGTTCTTCCTCGAGTGCGCAAAGACCGTTACCATCCTCGCTGCCGGACAAGCCATGCAGCGCTTCCAGGAAGCCATCAAGGACGAGCAGGAGGTGCTGATGGAACTCGCCGACATGCTGGCCCAGGTCTTCATGTACGAGAGCGCACTGCTGCGGGCCATCAAGCACCGCGACAAGCCTTCCACGGAAGTGACCCACGCCATTGTGACCGTATTGATGCACGACACCGCCGAGGTGCTGCGTCGTGCGATGCGCGAAGTGGTATGCGCCAGCGCCAAAGGCGACATGGCCGACATGACCGTGAAGGCGCTCATCCGCCTGCTGAACCTGCCAGCCCACGACCTGAAGGAAACGCGCCGGAAGATCGCCGCGCATTTTATCGCACGCAACGATTACGAGCTATGATCGCCTGATGCCAGCACGGATCCATATCGAAGCACCCGTACTCGCGACCCAATGGGTTGCCTTTGCCGCTCTGCATTGAACACCGACGCCCTCCATACCGACCTCCGCACCCCGCTGGACGACTTCCTTCACTGGGAAAAGACCACGCCGGACGCGGTATTCCTGCGGCAACCCTATGGCCGGGAGTGGCACACCTTCACGTACGCGGAGGCGGGTACAATCGCCCGCCGCATGGTGGGTTCCCTGCGTGGGCTCGGCTTGCAGAAAGGCGACCACATCGGCATCCTCTCCAAGAACTGCTATCACTGGATCCTCGCCGATCTGGCGATCATGATGGGCGGCTACATCTCGGTGCCCTTCTATGCCAGCACGCCCAAGGCCTCTCTCGCTGACCTCATTGCCAAGAGCGACATCAAAGCCCTGTTCATCGGCAAACTGGAATCGTGGGGCGACAAGGCCGAGGTGGTCCCATCAAGTGTTACTTGCATCCGTTTCCCGCACTACGCGGGCAATGCGATGGTGGACATCGGTCACGAATGGGATGTGCTCATCGCAGCACAGGGACCTGTTCACGATATCCACCATCCAACGCTCGATGAACTGTGGACCATCCTCTTCACCAGCGGCACCACGGGCAGCCCGAAGGGTGTGATGCACCGCTATCGTTCACCCGCACTGATCATCCGTGGTGAACGGCTTACCAACTTCATCGGCATATTCCGGACACGGCATCAGAAGTACTTCAGCTTTCTTCCGCTGAACCACGTGGGCGAGCGCATCGGTGTGGAGATCAGCTGTCTCGCGAGCGGAGGCACCATCTCCTTTGGCGAAAGCATCGACACCTTTATTTACAACCTCCAGGAAACGCAGCCCACGATGCTCTTCGCGGTGCCGCGTATCTGGACCAAATTCTACCAGGGCGTGCTGTCGCGGATGCCGGAGAAGCGGCTCAATATGCTGCTCTCCCTGCCGGTGATAGGCGGTGTCGTTCGCAACAAGATCCGCACGGGCCTCGGCATGCGCCATGTGAGCACCGTGGCCACCGGCGCGGCGATCACGCCGAAACACATCAAGCGTTTTTTCCGCAAGCTGAACATCCACCTGATCGAAAGCTATGGCATGACCGAAGCGTGCGGTTCCATGTGCAATGGCGTGGACCGCTCCACACCTGACAACAGTGTGGGCCGTGTGGTGCCCTTCTGTGAGGTGCGCATCGACCCCACCAACGGCGAGATCCTGATGAAGACGCCGCACGCCATGATGGGCTACTACAAGGAACCGGAGATGACAGCCCAAGTACTGCGCGATGGATGGATCCACAGCGGCGACAAAGGCCACTTGGACGAGAAGGGTTTCCTATACCTCACCGGTCGCATCAACGACGCGTTCAAGACCGCCAAGGGACAGTTCATCGTGCCCAACCCGATAGAAGAGAAACTATCCACCTGTGCGCACATCGAGCAGGTGTGTCTGGTGGGCATGACCTCTCCGCAACCACTGGCCATGGTGAACCTGAACGCAGATGCCTTGAAAGCGGAACGGTCGCAATTGGAGAAGGAACTCGCCGAGCATTTGGAAGAAGTGAACACCGGCCTCGCGAACCATGAGCGCGTTTCGACCCTTGTGATAGCGGGGGATACATGGAGTGAGGACAACCAGCTATTGACCCCCACGCTGAAAGTGCGCCGCGAGCGCATCGATGCACGTTACGCCGATCGTTACCTGCTGTGGCACGAGCATGCCGCTGCTGTCATTTGGGAAAAGCCATGAACAAAGACCGTTTCCACAACATCGCCGAAGCCGAACGACTCTTCGCCCTGCAGCATACCGAGGCCAACCTGCAACTGGTCAAGGAGACCAACGTGAAGGAACGCATCGCACGCATCCGCATGATCGAGCGTTACCTGCGCGACGAGAAGCATCTGGAGGAGTGGACCGATGCGCTGTGGCAGGACCTGCACAAGAATCGCGACGAGGCCATCGCCACCGAGCTGCTGCCCGTGCTATCCTGCATGAAGCACATCTACGATGAGTTGCACGGCTGGGTAAAGGATGCGCCCACCGGAGTTCCATTGGCGCTGGCGGGCCTCAAGTCCTACATCCGTCACGAACCCAAGGGCCATGTGCTGGTGATCGGTCCGTGGAATTACCCCTTGCAGTTGGCGATCAATCCGCTGATCCACGCGATCGCAGCAGGCAACGTGATCCTGGTGAAGCCCTCGGAAATGGCGCAGGCCACCTCGGCTTTCATCAAGAAGATGATCGGCGAACTCTTTGATGAGCGACAGATCGCTGTTGTGGAAGGGGACGTGCCCACGACCACCGCATTACTGGCCAAGCCGTGGAACCACATCTTCTTCACTGGCAGTCCGGCCGTGGGCAAGGTCGTGATGAAGGCTGCCAGTGAGCACCTCACTTCGGTAACACTGGAACTGGGCGGTAAGTCGCCTGTGATCGTGGACGAGGGATTCGATGCGGAAAAAGCTGCCGAGAAGATCTCCTGGGGCAAGTGCGTGAATGCGGGACAGACCTGCATCGCGCCGGATTACCTGCTGATCCACCAGAGCAAACTGCAGCCCTTCCTGCAAGCCTTCGCGAAGCGCGTGGACCACATGTACGACTCCGAAGGCAAGGGTGTGCGTGCCTCGCAGGAATACGGCCGCATCATCAACACACGCAACTTCCAGCGGGTGAAAGGACTGATCGATGATGCCGTGACGAAAGGAGCCCGCGTCGCTGTTGGTGGCGAGTTGGTGGAGGAGGAGAAGTTCATCGCACCGCACGTGCTCATCGATGTGACGCCCGAGATGTCCATCATGCGCGAGGAGATCTTCGGTCCTGTTCTGCCGGTGATCACCTTCACCGATGTGAAGGAAGTACCCGTGATCATTGCGCGACTTGAACGACCGTTGGCTTTGTACATCCTCAGCAACAACCGCCGCAACACCGAATACCTACTGCACAATACCACCGCCGGCGGCACGGTCATCAACGATCTGATGCTCACCAGCGTGAACCCACAGTTGCCCTTCGGTGGCATCAACAACAGTGGGATCGGCAAGAGCAATGGACGCTATGGTTTCATCGAGTTCTCCAACGAACGCGGCGTGTTGAAACGCAGCTGGGGTACGCTTAGCATGCTCTTTCCTCCCTACAACTCGACCCTCGTGAAATGGGCGGCTCGTATCGCACGGCTATGAGGACAGTGCTCATCACAGGCGGTTCCAGCGGCATCGGTTATGCGATGTCCCGCCACTTCGCGCGCGGCGGATACCACCTGCTATGGGTGGCGCTCACCAACGAGGAACTCGACAAGGCCAAGGCGCGCTTGCAGACCGAGTTCAACCACACCCCCGTGGATACGCTGGCGCTTGATCTTGCCCGTCCCGAAGCCGCTGGCGAGGTGTTCAAGTGGACCACCGACAATGGCTGGGAGCTGGAAGTGCTGGTGAACAACGCAGGTTTCGGCACCTATGGCCCCACCCATGAAGTGCCCATCGACCGCGAACTCGCAATGGTCAGCGTGAACGTGCTGAGCACCTATCGCCTTACACGCCTCTACCTCGACGACATGTTGCGTCGCAGTGCTGGCACCATCATCAACATCAGTTCCAACAGTGCCTTCCAGCCCGTGGCACGCATGAACACCTATGCCGCCACCAAGGCCTTCGTGTACCAGTTCAGCCGTGGATTGCAGGAAGAGTTGAAGCTGCAAGGCAGCAAGGTGAAGTGCATTACCGTGTGCCCTTCCGCCATAAGTGATACTGCATTTAAGAGCGTTAACGGATTGGATGGTGTACGCACCTTCAACGGCCTCGCGACCACCACTGCGGAAGAGGTCGCCAAGGATGTGTGGAATGCTTTCACCTCCGGAAAGGACTTCATCGTCACCGGCGCCCGCATGCGCTTCCTTTTCAGTATGCGCCGACTGATCCCCTATGGTGTGCAGCAATGGCTGGTGCGCCGCGAAACCGCTTCGGCATAGACCGAAAATCGAACAACGAGCTATCGAACAACGACCAACGACATGGACGCCTACTACTTCACCGAAGAACACGAACTGTTCCGCGAAAGCCTGCGCTCCTTCCTCCAGAAGGAAGTGGTGCCGCACATCGAGACCTGGGAAGAGCAGGGGCGGATCCCGCGCGACATCTGGGAAAAGATGGGCGACATGGGTTTCCTCGGCCTTGGTTACCCCAAGGAATACGGTGGCATGGAACTCGACTTTTTCTACGACGTCGTTTTCTGCGAAGAGACCTCCCGCGTTTTCTCCGGCGGCTTCACCATCACCCAATTGGTGGTGCAGTACATGAGCAGCCCGTACATCTTGAAGTATGGCAGCGATGCGCTGAAGAAGAAGTACCTGCCGGGCATCATCAGCGGCAAGGGAGTGGGTTGCATAGGCATCAGCGAGCCTGGTGCGGGCAGCGATGTGGCGAACATCCAGACCACGGCCGTACGCCAGGGCGATCATTACGTCGTGAACGGTAGCAAGACCTTCATCACCAATGGCGTGTACGGTGACTTCATCGTGGCCGTGGTGAAGACCGATCCCAAGGCTGGTGCTGGGGGCGTGAGCCTGCTGGTGATCGACAAGGACCTGCCGGGCATCACGACCACCAAACTCAAAAAGCTGGGCTGGCACGCCAGCGACACGGCCGAGCTGGGCTTCGACAATGTGAAGGTGCCTGCTGAGAACCTCATTGGTGAAGAGGGACAGGGCTTCTACTACCTGATGGGCGGCCTGCAACTGGAGCGCCTCGCCGGTGCGATCAGTGCATACGCGGCTTGCGAAAGTGCATTGAGCTACACCTTGGAATACATGGCCGCTCGCGAAGCCTTCGGGCGCCCCATCAACAAGTTCCAGGTACTACGTCATCGAGTAGCGCAGATGGCCTCGGAGATCGAGAGCACCAAGCAGTTCGTGCGCCATTGTGCGCGCATGAATGCCGATGGACACTACGCCGTGAAGGAGTGCTCAATGGCCAAACTGCTTGCCACAGAACTTAGCGATAAGGTGATGACCACCTGCTTGCAACACTTCGGCGGCTACGGCTTCATGGAGGAGTACAAGATCGCCCGCATGTTCCGCGATAGCCGGGTGGGCACCATCGGCGGTGGCACCAGCGAGATCATGCGCGACATCATAGCCAAGATGGTGATCGATGAAGTGAGTTATGCCAGTGCCTCGGAGAAAGCCCCGAAGGTCGCTGCACCCAAAGCCGTGCCTGCTGCGGAACCAGCACCAGTCGTGGCAAGCAGCAATGGCAACGGCGTGGACTTCAACCGCCTGCTGGAAGGCGTGCGCGAACGTTCGGCCACCAAGAAGCCCCTTGGCAAGACCCTCAAGTTCGATTTCGGTGAACACAAGCTTTTCCTGGACGGCACCGGCGAAAGCAACATCGCAAGCGCCGACGACAAGGACGCCGACTGCACCGTGAAAATGAGCTTGGAGGACTTTCTCGCACTCACCAAAGGCAAACTGAACCCCATGACCGCCATGATGACCGGTAAGCTGAAGATCAGCGGCGACATGGGCGTTGCCATGAAACTGCAAACGGTGTTCGGATAGGATGCTGCACCCGATGGTACGCACCACCTTCCTTCCTTGCACCTGTACCGTCGACCCCTTGGGTCGACTATACCCGCCATTTCACGCACCGCGTATTTCGACCCAATGGGTCGACGCAACGGGTGCGATCAACAAACCATTCCGCAAACCTGAAACCCCAGTTCAACAATGACCATCGCTGAAATTCTCCCCCTCGTGAACCAGAAGGCAGCCAACGCTGCAGCCCTTGGCAACACCATCCGCTTCGACCTCGGTGACGACAGCGTCCATGTGGACGGCAGCGGCGACAACAACGTGGTGACCACCGAAAAGAAGGACGCCGACTGCACCGTTACCGTATCGCCCGAGGTGTTCCACCAACTGCTCACCGGCGACCTGAACCCCATGGCGGCGGTAATGAGCGGCCAGGTGAAGATCGGTGGCGACATGAGCGTAGCCATGAAATTGCCGGCCATTTTCAACAGCTAAGACGCAGCCTCAACGTAGGGGGCTGAGGCGCAAAGACCGCAGAGTTCGTAGAGGCCGTTCCTTCCGGGTCCGGCCTCTGCGTCTTTGCCGCATTTCTGTTCCTCTGCGTGCTTCGCGGCTCTCTCCTCTGCGTTGAACCTCCATAGCTTCGCCCTCCATGCCCCTCATCCTCGCCATAGAGACCGCCACCAAGCTCTGCTCCGTGGCCTTGGGTCGTGATGGGCAACAGATCGCCCTACGCGAGATCGATAGCGAGAAACTTGCCCACGCCGAAAAGGTCAACGTCTTCATCGCCGAGGTGATGGCGGAGGCGGGCTTGCCACTGAAGGACCTGGATGCCGTGGCCGTGGGCATCGGGCCTGGCAGTTACACGGGCCTACGAATCGGGCTCAGCGCGGCCAAAGGGCTTTGTTACGCGCTGGACAAGCCCATTATCGGCATTTCCACGTTGGGGACCTTGGTGGCAGCGGTACGCCAGCAGCACGTTGCATTGCAAGGCGAGCTTTGGCCGATGATCGATGCCCGCCGCATGGAGGTGTTCGCGCAACCCTACAACGCTACAGGCCAGCCTTTGGCCGAAGCCGCACCGCTGATCCTGGCTGAAGACTGGATCCATTCTCCATCCTCCCGATCCCCGATCTCCCACCGGGTGGTCTTTGGGGATGGAGCGGACAAGGCCAAGGAGTTTTGGGCCATGCACCAGGGAATCACGCACCGGAGCGGGATCCGACCGTCAGCGGCCGCCATGTTGCCGCTGGCGCATACCCGCTTCGTTCAAGGCAACTTCGATGACCTGGCCTATCTGGTTCCGGAATATGGAAAGGGTGCCAACGTAGGCAAGGCACCAAGACCCTCACCCTGAAGGAAAGGGTCAATCGGCGAACACCACCACTTTGAGTTCCATCACCTGGTCCGGCGCTTCGAACGATGCGCCGTTCTTATCGATGAAGACCTGCACCGATCCGGCTCGGTAGGTGTAACGCCAGTTGGCCCCGCCCGGTGCACCTTGCGTGGCCGACACCGGGAGTTGGGACCAGTTGTTATTGGCACGTTGCACATATACCTGCACGGTGCCGTCCTGGGCAATGGCATCGGTTAGGATGTTCACGGTGTTGATCGCAGCGAAGCCATACGTGTCATCTCCCGGTGTGCCGTTCGGGCTCCAGTCTGCCGGTTTCACCTTGAAAACGAAGCTCTGGCCAACGACGTCCTCCGGACCGATCGGTGGGCGGGGTTCGGCAGAGTCGTCCCGGGTACAGGCGCTAAGCATGATCAGGACGAAAAGGGTGATGGCCGTTGTTCTCATGGCGTTGGACTATACTGCAAGGATACGCATGACAGTGGCTGGTTCACAAGCCGGCCAGGATAGCCAGCAATGAGACCATGGGCACCGTACCGCTTACGTGCAGTATGGCGTCGGTCTTGTGTGCGAAGGGTCCTTCGGCCAGGAAGATGGTGTTTCCTTCGATCACGAAAGCGCCATCGCCCTTGTTGCAGAAGGGGCCGTCCGCACGGAACACCTTGTTCCCTTCGATCACCAACGCACACCCGCTCTTGCTGCAAAAGGAGCCTTGGCAACGGTACAGGTCGATCCTGCCGGAACCCATCAGGTCGCCCTCGGCCTTGAAGGCACCCTGCCCCTTGCTGCCGAAGGCATCGGCACTGTGGTACACCTCGTTGTCATTGAAAACGTAGATGCAGGCACCTTTCTGCCCGAAGGGTCCTGCTGCCTGGTGAATGCGACCGCGTTCCACTACGAAGGCAGCATCGCCCGGGGTTCCGAAGGCGCCATAGGCCCATTGGATAACAGTTGATTGGGCTGGCAGCAGAAGGGGTAGCAGGAACGCGATCAGGAGGAACGGGCGCATGGGATGGTATCGGAGCGATGCGGTGCAGCGAAAACCGGGCCGGGTAGGGTTCTGCTCGGCCGAGAATCCGCATGCTCCCACAGCTTTAACGAGGCTGTCCACGCCCTGCTCCAGGACATTGGAGGGAGCCATGCGCCATGATCCGGCGCAACGCATCGAAGGGTGTGGTTCACCTCCGTTCCGCACTGTACTTGATCACGTGGATGTTGTTCGTGCCGATATCCAGCGTGAGGCGCGCCTTGAGCATGCCGTTTTCATCGTAGAGGTATTCGTCGCGGTCGATCGGGCGTCCATCATGGAAAAGCCCGCTATCGGTCACATTGCCCACGGCATCGTACTTCCAGGTGCGCCTCAGGGTCCGCTCCTGGGCCAGGTCGGGCTGTTCCGTGCGTTCGGCCAAGCGCCCCTTCTCGTCGTACCCGAAGGTGATGCGCGAAAGTCGGTTGTTCATCAGGTAGCGGTCCTCGATCTTGCGCAGGTAGCCCAAGCGATCACTGAAGTAGGTCTGTTCGCGGTACGGCAGGCCAAGGCTGTTCACATGGATCCTTTTCCAGGTGCTGTCGTTCAGCGTTTCATAGCGGAAATGTTCATCACTGATCTCCGTGACAGCCCCCGGTTTCAGGTCGTACCGGTCGGTGCTCAGGTTCTCGATGCGGGAGAAGGTCTCGCGCACCGGACGACCTTGTTCATCGCGCACCACATCGTAGCCGAAGTAGCCGCTCAGGTCGTTGCGCAGGCGCCTTGTAAGGTTGCCCTTCAGGTCGAAGGTGAACAGGGTAGACGCCGTATCCCGTCCCGTACCTGGTCGGCCGAAGCTGTGGTTGGCATAGACGGTTCTGCCGTTCTCGTCGAAGCGGTACACGTGCTTTTCCGCCTGCGGGGCCATGGGCCTGTTATCACGCTTCACGGACTGTTCACCCACGATGGTGGCAATGCGGTTGCGGGCCATGAATTGGGGGTTGAAGCGAAGCTCGCCCGGGTCGTCGGTGCCGGGAAGCACGAGCAGCACCTGCGCCGGCAACAAGGTGGCCATGGCCAACAGGAGAAGGAGGAGCAGGTACTTCATGGGATTTCCTTAAGGGCTTCTTCCACCGTGGGTACGGGTAGGCGACACGCCTTGTCCACACATACAAAGATCGTGCTGCCGGGCAGGAATTTGTCCTTCAACAACGGTAGATCACTGCGTGTGGTACTCCCGAGGAAGAGTCGGTTGGGCAGGTAATGCTTCCCGAACCCGCTGCGTAAACGCAGGGCTTCCGCACCGGTTATGGCGATCTCCGGCAAGGGGAACAGCTGCATGAGCGCCAATTGAGCCCAGTTGCTGTGACCGCTCGGATAGTCGGCCATTTTGTCGGCCATGGCCGCCATCATGCTTCGACTCAAGTCCACGTACCGCTCATCGTCCAACAGGTTCCCCAGCATATGCAAGGCCTTGGCCATGCTGGAATTGGATGCCGGTACAACGTTGTCGTGCACTTCGCGTGGGCGGGTGATCAGGGGCGGGTCCAGGTCGCTGGTGAAGTGGAACAACCCGCTGGCCGGATCGTGGAAATGGCGGATGGAATGCTCGGCCAGCGATCTTGCCTCGGTGAGCCAGCGTTCATTGAAGGTGATGCCGTACAATGCCAGCAGGGCCTCCATGGTGAAGCAGTAGTCCTCCAGATAACCATTGATGCTGGCCGTGCCACCCTTCAGGCTGTGCCACAGACCGCCGTTGTTGCGCCGGCAGGTGGTGAGCAGCAGTTCCATGTTCCGCTCGGCGGCGATAAGCCATTCCGGTCGGCCAATAGCCTCGTAGGCATCACAGAGCCCTTTCACCATAAGGGCGTTCCAGCTGGTGAGCGCCTTGTCGTCCAGCCCTGGACGGGGTCTTTCGCCCCGGACCTTGAGCAGGCTGGCATCGATCGCGGCGATCCGTTCCTTCAATTCCACTTCGCCGATGCCGAACTCGGAAGCGAACACCGGGTCGTCCACGTGACGCAACAGGATGTGGTTACCATGCTCCCAGTGTCCTCGTTCGTTCACGTTGTAGTAGGCGGCTGCCAGGTCGTAATCCGCTCCCAGCACGGCCATCAGCTGTTCCTTTGTCCACACGTAGTACTTGCCTTCCTCGCCCTCGGTATCGGCATCGAGGGCGCTGTAGAAGGCACCGTTGGCCCCGGTCATCTCGCGGAAGATGAATTCCAGGGTGCGTTCGACCGTTTCCCGATACAGCGGTTTCTTGAAGGCTTGATAGGCCTGGCTGTAAAGGGACAGCAGCTGGGCGTTGTCGTACAACATCTTCTCGAAGTGCGGCACCTTCCAAAGCACGTCGGTGCTGTAGCGTGCGAATCCTCCTCCCACCTGGTCGAAGATGCCGCCCAGGGCCATTTTATCGAGGGTGAGTTCAACATGCTGCTTCAGCGCCCGGTCATTGGTCAGCCAGGCGTAGCGCAGGAGGAATTCGTAGTTGTTGGGCAGGGGGAACTTGGGCGCTTTGTCCGGCCCTCCGTGGCTGTGATCGAAGAGCGGTTCCCAGTGGGAAAGCATGTCCGAAAGCTGCTCCCGGCCGACTGCCGCATCCGGGTCGGCCGGCTTTACAAGGTCCGTGCTGGCGATTCCTTTGGTAAGCCGCGTGGCGTATTCCATTACGCGTTGGGGGTCGCTTTGCCAAGCTGCGTCCAGTTCGGTCAACACTTTGGACCATTGGGCGGGCGGGAAGTAGGTGCCGCCGTATACCGGGCGGCCATCGGGCAGGGTGAAGCAGTTCAACGGCCAGCCGCCACGTTGTGTCATCAACTGCACCGCGGTCATGTACACCTGGTCCACATCGGGTCGCTCCTCACGATCCACTTTGATACACACGAAATGCTTGTTCATCAGCCGGGCGATGGCCTCGTCCTCGAAACACTCGCGCTCCATCACATGGCACCAATGGCAACTGCTGTACCCCACGCTCACCAGCATCAGCTTGCGTTCGTCGCGTGCTTTGGCGAAGGCTTCCTCCCCCCAGGGATACCAGTCCACCGGGTTGTGTGCATGCTGCAGCAGGTAGGGGCTGCTTTCAAGCGCCAGTCGATTGGCGTGCTGCTTCGCGGTATCTTTCGTCTCCGGCATGAACGTCCAAAGAAAACAAGCACCGGTGCGCTACCGACGTCCTTTGGGCGCTACCCATCAACAGCCCGAAGTGAAGGGCCGGGCGCGCGAGCAGTACTGGCCGGGAACCGTCATGGGGCTCGGCCTTTTCGTTGGACTCCCCAGCCTTTTCACGGTCGCCTTCTGGACGTTGCTCGACCCGGACCTGCTGTTCCGCTCCTTCCTCGTCCTGTGCTTCGCGGGCAACCTGCTGCCCTACCTGAGAACGGGACTCTGGCTTGGTATGGAACGGTTGGAGTGGTTCCTGTTCAACCTGCTTGCAGTGGGGCCATTGGGCATGAGCTTGCTGCTATGGGTCAATTTTCTTGCACACGGGCCTGCCGTGGTCTCGGAGCACGCGGTGCGGGAAGTGGATGCAGGCCCCACCATGCTGACCTATCGGTTCGCGGACGACTTCCTGGCGGACTTTCCGCTGGCCCGTGCGGTCTACCGCGATCCGGAGGACAAGGTCGGTATGCGGGTCCGGGTGACCGTGGCGGACGGTCTGTTCGGGGTGCCGGTGGTGTTGAGGAAGGAACCCGTGGTGTCAGGGTCTTGAGCGCAGGTCCACGGCTTCCTCCACTTCGAAGGGAAAGCGTTTGCGAAGCAGTCCGGCTTGTCCGACCACGGTGCCCTTCGCCCCGATCCTGGCCTCGCCGGAAAGGGCGCTTCCCAACAGCATCATCAGCAGGTTGGCGCCCTTGAACTCCGCATGCAGGGGGATCTCGTAGATGCGCGACGTCCTTTTGTCCAGCACCAGTGTGCTATCGAGCATTCCCTTGCCTACGAAGGTGCCGTTCAGGTATAGGTCCACGTCGGGGTCCTTCACATGGATGCGGTAGCCGTTAGGGTTCTCCAGCCGAACGAGGGCGGTCAGTTCTACACCGGTCAGGTCCAGTTTGCGTACCTGTACATCGGCGATCTCATGCATCACGACCTCCTTGTAGGAAAGGCAGCTGGTGAACAGGAGTGCCAGTACTGGAAGGAAGATGGAACGCATGTGTCGAAGAAGGGGCGAGTGGCCGGTTCGCGAGTTGGCAAGGCCTGTGCCGCAGCGGTACTCGCCAACTTGCAGATTCGCCAGTTGCAACTTGAGCCTACTTGCCCTTCATCATTACCGCATAGTGGTGGAAGAAGCGCGGGATCGAGCGGATGCCCTGCAGATAGTTGAAGACGCCGTACTTCTCATTGGGGCTGTGGATGTTGTCGCTATCGAGACCGAATCCGAAAAGCACGGTTTTCAGTCCCAGTTCCTGCTCGAACAGGGCCACGATGGGGATGCTGCCCCCGCCGCGTGTTGGAATGGGCTTCTTGCCGAAGGTGTCCTCCATGGCTTTGCTCGCCGCCAGGTATGCCGGACTGTCGATGGGTGTTACGGCCGCTTCGCCACCATGGTGCGGCTTCACCACCACTTTCACGCCCGGTGGGGCGATCTTCACGAAATGGTCCTGGAATAGCTTGGTGATGGCGTCGCTCTTCTGGTTGGGCACCAGGCGCATGCTGATCTTGGCGTAGGCCTTGGACGGAAGCACCGTTTTGGCACCCTCGCCGATGTAGCCGCCCCAGATCCCGTTCACGTCCAACGTGGGCCTGATGCTGCTCCGTTCCTCGCTGGTGTATCCTTTCTCGCCGCGCACAGCATCGATGTCCAGGTCCTTCTTGTAGTCCTCCTCATTGAAAGGGGCCTCGGCCAATGCGGCCCGTTCGGCGGCGCTCAATTCCGCTACGGTGTCGTAGAAACCCGGGATTGTGATCCGCCGATCCTGGTCGTGCAGGCTGGCGATCATTTCGCATAGGGCGTTGATGGGGTTGGCCACGGCACCGCCGTAAACCCCGCTGTGCAGGTCGCGGTTGGGGCCGGTCACTTCCACCTCCAGGTAGCTGAGGCCGCGCAGGCCGGTGTTGATGCTGGGTACATCGTTGGCGATCATGCTCGTGTCGCTGATCAGCACGACATCGGCCTTCAGCTTCTCCTTGTTGGCCGACACGAAGAGGCCGAGGTTGTCGCTGCCCACTTCCTCTTCGCCCTCGATCATCACCTTCACATTGCACGGCAGGCCGCCGCTTTTCATCATGGTCTCGATGGCCTTTACGTGCATGTAGAACTGTCCCTTGTCGTCGGCGCTACCGCGTGCGTAGATCATGCCCTCCTTGATCACCGGGTCGAACGGGCCGCTGTGCCAAAGGTCCAGGGGGTCCGGAGGTTGAACGTCATAATGGCCGTATACCAGCACGGTGGGCAGCTTGGGGTCGATGATCCGTTCGCCATAAACGATCGGGTGTCCCGCCGTTGGGCATACTTCCACCTTTTCCAGTCCGGCCTCCACCATGCGCTTCTTCACCTCTTCGGCGCAGCGTGCCACATCGGCCTTGTACTTGGGGTCGGCGCTTACGCTGGGAATGCGGAGCAGGTCCAGGAGTTCGTCGATGAAACGGTCCTTGTTGGACTCGATGTAGGTGTCGATGTGCTGCACGGTGCGTTGGATTGAACAGTGGGCGACGAAGATAGTCGAGGCCATTGGCACCTGCCTTGAAGGCTCTGGGGCCACCGTCGTTTGGTCGGTCGTTCAAGGGTATCCACTGGGTCGAACACCCGACTACAACGTGGGCCGCGCATGGTCGGTGGAAGGCATATCGGACCCGGAGGCAACCAATACCTTCGTTCCAAGGTCTATTAATCCATGATCCATGGTTAATTTCCCACCTTCAATGCGAAGCCCCAAGCCCTTATGAAACACATCCTATCGGTGCTTCTCTTCCTGGCAGGGTCGATCGTTGGGCACGCCCAGCTTACGGTGAACAATGGCATGACGCCTGCACAACTGGTGCAGGACGTGTTGTTGGGTGGTGGGGTAACGGCATTCAATGTGACCTACAATGGGCAGGCAGCACCGCCGGCCAACCAACCGGGCAGGGGTTCTTTCACGGCTGTCAATTCCAACCTTGGGCTGGCCGCGGGGGTTATCCTTTCCACGGGCCGCGCCACCGATGCCGCCAACGATGGCAACTTCTTCGCCAGCAACGCGAACAACACGGGTGCGGACGGGGACCTGGCCGCATTGTCAGGTCAGACCATCAACGACCGTACGGTGCTGGAGTTCGATTTTATCCCGACGGGGGATACGCTGCGATTCAGGTACGTCTTCGGGTCCGAGGAGTATCCGGAATACGTATGCTCCGATTTCAACGATGCCTTCGGCTTCTTTTTGAGCGGCCCTGGCATTACCGGTCCGTTCTCGAACAATGCGCGTAACATCGCATTGATCCCGGGCACCACCGTCCCGGTGACGATAAATACCGTGAATCCCGGTACGCCCGGTTTTTCGGGTACCGCGTCCACCTGTGCCCAGTCCGACCCCAACTGGCAGGCGAACAGTGTGTATTACACCGACAACCAGTCGGGTGGAACGGTGGCCTACGATGGTTTTACCGTTGTGCTTACGGCCTTTGCCCTGGTGCAGTGCGGGCAGACCTACCATATCAAACTGGCCATCGGCGACGGGTTCGATTCGAGCTTTGACAGCGCGGTGTTCCTGGAGGCAGGCAGCTTTACCAGCAGCGGTCAGGTGGAGCCTTCGATCAGCAATGGATTCGGCATCAATGGGGATATCATGCTCGAAGGTTGTGGGCCGTACGAACTCATCTTCACCCGGCTGGGCGATGTGGCCGATGAAGCGTACATCACCCTGTTCACCAGCGGAACGGCTACGGCAGGTGTCGATTTTTCACCCGCCGTTCCTGATTCCCTGTATTATGCTCCTGGCCAGGAGTCGGTGTCCCTCTGGGTGGATGTACCGTTCGATGCCGACGGACCCGAAACCGTGATCATCAGTGTGGAGCAGCTCATCCAATGTGCCGGGGTGGTGTTGCAGACCATATTCACGTTCTATATCGAAAGCCCGCCACCACTGGCCGTAACGTCGACCAACATCAATAGCGTTTGTGGGCAGTCGAACATCCTGGCCCCACAAGTAAGTGGTGGCATGGGTCAGTACACCTACTCGTGGAGCACCGGTGCCACCACCCCGACGATCTCGGTGACACCGGCTGTCACGACCACCTATTCCGTTACTGTCAGTGACATCTGTGCCGTCGAACCGGTCACCGTGGAATTCACGGTAACGTTGCCCGTCTATCCACCCATCGAGGTGGAAATGAGTCCGCCGACCCTCGTCGATTGTCTGGGTACCGGTCCGATCGCTGTGCTCGGTGCCTCCGGAGGTGATGGAACGTTCAGCTACGAATGGACGCTGGGTGGTACGGTGGTCGGAAACACTGCCACCATCACAGTCCCCGCCGGGCCTCCGACATGGTACATTGCTACGATCACGGACGGTTGTGGGTCGTTCGTACAGGATAGCGTGCTGGTTTCGACCACGCCACTTCCGGAGATCGTTATAACCACGGCTGGCGATGTAACGGTCATCTGTCCTGGCGATACCATCGAGATCGCGGTGGTGGGCATTACGGGCGGCAACGGTGTGTACAGCTTGGAGTGGACCGATCCCAACGGAAGTGTGATCAGCACGGATTATCAGGTCGAGGTGGCCGTTCCTGCGGACCGGACCTACACCATTACCGTGAACGACCAGTGCGGCTATTCGGGCAGCGCCACGGTGACCACGTTCCTGCCGATCTACGAGCCTTTCCGACTGGACCTGACCCCGAACAGGACGATCTGTGCCGGTGATAGCACCGTGCTGGAGGCCTTGGTCACCGGTGGGTCGGGGTACTATTTCGTGGACTGGGCCAATATCGGGTTCACCGATCCGGTGTTGCCCGTGGCTCCGATCGAGGACACGGAATACATGGTCACCATTACGGATCGATGTGGGGCGTCCTTGACCGATCGCGTTGTGGTTCGCGTGGAGTATGTCTTCACCGATATCGAGGTTACCAACAAGGGGCAGGATGATTGGTACCTGCAGGCCGCGACGCTGCCCTTCGCGGAAACATGGTTGTGGGACATGGGGGATGGGGCGCGGTACCGTGGCAAGGAAGTATACCACAGTTACCTGGACCTTGAAGAGCATTGGGTCACCTTGTCCATTGTCACCCCTAACGGCTGTCCGGGGCTTGATTCCGTCCTGCTCCGTCCACCGGCGCACCTTTATTTCCCCAACGCCTTCTCACCGAACGGGGATGGCATCAACGACGTTTTCGGTCCCGTAGGCCATTACATCGAGGATTTCGAAATGACGATCTTTGACCGATGGGGCAGCGAGGTGTTCACCACCCGTGACATGGCGATACCGTGGAACGGCCAGGTGAACGGCTCGGGAAGGACCGTGAACGGGGTGTATGTGTACAAGTACAGGGCATCGGGCCACCTCTTCCCTTCGGTCGAGGGATACGGGCATGTGACCTTGATCGCTGGAAGTCAGGAATAAACAAACGGATCACGTGAGCAGATCAAAAGCAGGAGCGTTGGCCATCATGGTCCTCGCCGCAGGAGTAAGCAAGGCACAGCTTCAGGTCGATGCCGGACTGACGCCGGTGCAGCTGGTGGAGGGCGTGCTGGTGGGGTCGTGTGTAAGCATCAGCAACATCAGCTTCAACGGTGTGCTCGATCCGAACACCGCACGGCCTGGAACGGCTTCGTTCGCCAACGGTGCGACGACCAATCTGGGTCTCGGTTCCGGCATCATCCTCTCCACCGGTCCGGCGAACCAGATCGCCAATGCGGGTAGTTTCCAACAGAGTTCGGCGCTTACGCCCAACTACACGGTCGATCCGGACCTTCAGTCCATAACCGGCATCGCTTTGAACAATGCGGCGGTGTTGGAATTCGACTTCATTCCGAACGGTGACTCGATCTCCTTCCGCTATGTGTTCGGTTCCGAGGAATACCCTGAATTCGTGTGCAGTCAGTTCAACGATGCCTTCGGTTTCTTCTTGAGCGGCCCCGGAATTGCCGGGCCTTACACGAACAATGCGATAAATATCGCACTGGTGCCGGGCAGTACCACTGCAGTGGCCATCAACAATGTGAACAACGGGTTGAACAACAACCCCAATGACCCCACCTGTCCGTCGGAGAACCCACAGTATTACATCAACAATGCGAACGGCACGACGATCTGCTACGATGGTCTAACCACCGTTCTAACGGCCCGGGCCTCGGTGCAGTGCAACCAGGTCTACCACATCAAGCTCGCCATTGCCGATGCTTCGGACCAGATCTACGACTCCGGAGTATTCCTGGAGGCGGGCAGCTTCAGCAGTGTGCCATTCGTGCCCGAGTTGACACCGGGGCCGGCCATCGTTGGCAATACGATCCTGGAAAGCTGCCTTCCGCTTTCCATGGATATCCAGCGCACTTCCTGCGATCTCGATGTGCCTGAAACGGTGTACCTCTCTTACGGTGGCGTTGCCGAAATGGGGGTCGACATCACCCCCTCGTTCCCGGATTCCCTGGTCTTCGGCCCCGGTGAGTCCATCATCCCGATCCCGTTCTCGGCTCCGGTGGATGCCGACGGTCCGGAGACCTTCACGATCGACCTGCAGACCATCGATTGCAACGGACAGACCGTGGTGTCCACCTTCGAGTTCATCATCGATCGATTGCCGGACCTTCAGTTGGCAGGGTCCACCAATGCCATAGCTTGTGGCGACGACCTGTTGCTGGCGCCTACCGTAACAGGCGGGTTCGGCCAGTACGAGTACCTGTGGAGCACGAACGAAACAACGCCGTCCATCACGGTGTCGCCCACAGCGCCCACCACGTACACATTGACCGTTACGGACCTCTGCGACGAGACCATATCGGCCACCTATCAAGTGGACCTTTCCCCGCCTCCACCTTTGAACATGAGCATCATCGGTAGCGATGAGCTGCTGGAAGGTTGCCAGACCGGCCAGGTCAACATCATCCGTCCGCAAGGCTCGCTGGGGGATATTACGGTTACGCTAAGCGGCAGCGGTACGGCCACGGCCGGTCAGGATTATACCCTTCCGCCATCCATCGTTATCCCTCAGGACCTGTTCAACCTGATCATCGATGTGCCCACGGACCAGGATGAACTGATCGAGGGCAACGAGACCGCGACCATCACGGGTAGCTATACCAATGCCTGCGCGCAAACAGTGACCGCCACCGTGGAGTTCGTGATCGTCGATGTGGAACCGCTACGGGTAACGGCCAATGACATTGCGGCCGATTGTGGGCCTGATTCCCTGTTGGTGCTGGCCACGGTCACCGGGGGGGTGGCGCCTTTCGAATACCAGTGGAGCAATGGCGAGATCGGTGCTGGTATCCTGGTGCCGCTTCAGGACGATGGACAGGTGACCGTGAACGTTACCGATGCTTGTGGGCGGGAAGCGGCCGCCACTTCCACGATCAGCATCGATTGCGAGATCATCATCCCCAACGTGTTTTCGCCCAATGGCGATGGCCGCAATGATCGTTGGGAGATCGATGGACTGGGCAATCGCAACAATACGGTGCGTGTCTTCAACCGCTGGGGACAATTGGTCCTCGACTCGAAGAACTACCGCAATACCTGGACGGGTGGTGATGCGCCCGATGGAACCTACTATTACGAGGTGATCGTGACCGGAAAGGGCGACCCTTACACCGGCCACGTAACGATCCTCAGGAACGGCTGGTAACCCCCGGGGTCCTTCCAGGACCTCAGCGAAGCACCAGGGAAGAGCCCGTCATTTCGGCGGGCTTTTCCATTTCCATAAGATCCAGGATGGTGGGTGCCACGTCCGCCAGCACGCCTGCGCGCAGGGCGATCGGTTCGTCATGCAGGACGAAGATCGGGACGGGATTGGTGCTATGCGCCGTATTCGGCGTGCCATCGGGGTTCAAGGCCTTGTCCGCATTGCCGTGGTCGGCAATGATCACGAAGGAGTAGCCATTGGCCATACCAGCCTCCACCACTTGTCGGGCACACGAGTCGGTCACCTCCACAGCCTTGACGATGGCGTCGAACACGCCGGTATGCCCGACCATGTCCGGGTTCGCAAAATTGAGGACCACCAGGTCCACAAGGCCCTTTTTCAGTTCGGGGACGATCGCATCCACGATGCCTTGGGCGCTCATCGCAGGTTCAAGGTCGTAGGTGGCCACTTTGGGTGATTGCAGCATGATGCGCTGTTCCCCTGCGAATGGCTTTTCCCGACCACCGCTGAAGAAGAAGGTCACATGCGGGTACTTTTCGGTCTCCGCGATACGGATCTGTTGCTTGCCGTGTTCGGCCACCACTTCGCCCAGAGTCATCGCCAGGTCGTCCTTGCGGAAGAGGACCCTGACGTCGCGGTACGTCGGGTCGTACTCGGTCATGGTAACGTAGTGCAGGGGAAGCGGCACCATGCCGTGCTCTTCGAAAGCCTGTTGTGTCAAGGCTTGTGTGATCTCGCGGCAGCGGTCCGTGCGGTAGTTGAAACAAATGACCACATCGTCGGGTCGGATGGTGGCCAATGGAAGCCCGTCGGGACCCACCACGATGTGCGGCTCGATGAACTCGTCGGTCTTTCCTTCCGCGTAGCTGCTATCGAAGGCTTCCAAGGGGTCCCGCACCGGTATCCCCTTGCCCTTCACAAGCAGGTCGTAGGCCCTGGCCACGCGTTCCCAACGCTTGTCGCGGTCCATGGCGTAATACCTGCCGACAACACTTGCTATGCGCACCGGTGTGCCCTTCACGGCTTCCAGGAAACGCTGTGTATAGCCCTTGCCGCTGCGCGGATCCGCGTCGCGACCATCCGTGAACGCATGCACGAAAACCTGCTCCAACCCGGCGGCCGAAGCCATTTTGCAGAGCGCTTCGGCATGTGTGCGCATGCTGTGTACCCCGCCATCGGAGAGCAGCCCCATGATGTGCAAGCGCCGACCGTTCCCGGCCGCTTTCCGGAACGCCTCCTGAAGTTCCGTGGACCGCTCCAAACTTCCGTCCGCCACGGCCTTGTCGATCCGGACCAGGTCCTGGAAGACCACGCGTCCGGCCCCGATGTTGAGGTGGCCCACTTCGCTATTGCCCATCTGACCATGGGGCAGGCCTACATGCTCCCCATCGGTAAGCAGCGTTGCATGTGGTGCGTTGCGTTGGAGGCTGTCGATGAACGGGGTGTCGGCCGCGGCAATGGCATCGGTGCGGTCTCCCGCCCCGATACCCCAGCCATCGAGCACGATCAATACGACCTTGTGGCTTCTGCCCATCAGTGATCCGGGAATGAGGCTGCGAAGATAGCCCCGTGCGGCCGGCGGTTCCTGACATGTACGGCGCCTCCCAAACCCTTGGTGAGGCGATGTACGATGTAGAGGCCCAGTCCGGTGCCCTTGGCTTGGCGGGTCTCCTCGTTGCCGCTGCGGTAGAATTTCTCGAAGATCCTTTCCTGTTCCTCACCAGCTATGCCGGGTCCTTCGTCACTTACGGTCATTCTCCAGCCTTCGCGCCCCTTCTCCAGTTCCACCGTGATGCTGGTTCCTGCCGGTGCGTACTTGGCCGCATTCTCGATCAGGTTATCGGCAATGCTGCGCAGTGCTTCCGGGTCGCTTATCACCGGCAAGTGCTCCGGCCCTTTCAGCACCAATCG
>JBIIYD010000344.1:0-3117 GCA_044347005.1 Flavobacteriales bacterium
CGCGGCGAAGGCCACGAGGCGTTCGGCGAAGCTGCCCTTGTCGATCCAGCGCAGGGCCCAGTCGGCCTTCTTCTTCACGCAATCCAGGGTGTCCACGGCATGGAAGAGCTTGTCCTTCTCCATGGGGTCCTTGATCAAGGTGTCGATCAAGAGGCTGTAGGTCTCGCTGTGGATGTTCTCCATCGCGATCTGGAAGCCGTAGAAGAAGCGGGCCTCGGTGTACTGCACCTCGTGCAGGAAGTTCTCCGCGAGGTTCTCGTTCACGATCCCATCGCTGGCAGCGAAGAAGGCGAGCACGTGTTTGATGAAGTAGCGCTCGTCGTCGTTGAGCTTGCTGTCCCAATCCACGAGGTCGGCATGCAGGTCGATCTCTTCGGCGGTCCAGAAGCTAGCCTCGTGCTTCTTGTAGAACTGCCAGATGTCGTTGTGCTGGATGGGGAAGATGACGAAGCGGTCCTTGTTCTCGCTGAGCAGCGGTTCGTTGTTGGCAGCTACATCGGCCGGGAGGACATCCTCGAGGCTCAGTTGCGGTTCGGTACTCTTCGTGCTCATGGAACGGTTCGTTAGGGGACAGGATATTCAATGGAGGGCGGCCTCCATTTCGGCTACTTCGGGCTTGATCGTGGTTCCCGGCGGCGGCGGATGATTGCGTCGTCGGCGGGTCACAAAGTTGACGATGCAGCAGGGGGTGGACAAGAGGCAAGGGCAACCAACTGTCCGTAGTTTTCAACACGGCCAAGTTCCCTAACAACGACGCGGGTTGGATCGCGCAACGATCCGTGCAAGTGTTTTCTTTTCACGATCCATCAACATTGCGGAAACCGCGCGGCCGTAGGGCGGAAGAGGGATGAATAATTCCTGCAAGGGCCGTGTCGAGCGGGCTGCGGAAGGGCGCCCGGCAGGAGGATCACTGGTAGCGGGGGAAGGGGGTGATCATCGTCCTTCAAAGGGCCAACGGCCATTGCCCTTCGTAGCCTACTCTTCGCCCTTCGACTTTCGCTCAGGACCGCTCAGAGCAGGCGCGACGCTGGTGCTATGGCCGAAAGAGATCACCCTCCCTGAGCAATACCGAAGGAGTACTCCGCAGTGCGTTAAGCGACCGAGGAGTCGAAGGGCGGGTGATCGTTAGAGGGTTTGTTCTTGGAATGACTTTCGTTCCGGCACTCGCTCAACTTGGGGAGGTCCGTCCATCGCCCCTCGATCACGGCCAATTTCTTCGGCTTGGACCATCCTTTCAACTTCTTCTCCCAAGCCTGGGCTTGGTCATGGGTGCCATCGGGAAAGTGCGTGCAGTAGACCATTTCAACAGGTCTTCTTGTATAGGTATACGCGTCTTTTCGCATACCCTGCTGATGCTGCTCCAAGCGTTGGCGCGGCTCATTCGTCAACCCTGTGTAGAAGGTGCCGTCGGCGCATTTTAATATGTAGACATAGAGGGCCATGCCCG
The DNA here is from genome assembly GCA_044347005.1 of Flavobacteriales bacterium. Classification (GTDB taxonomy): domain Bacteria; phylum Bacteroidota; class Bacteroidia; order Flavobacteriales_F; family PHOS-HE28; genus PHOS-HE28. Next base: position 1,448 of record JBIIYD010000344.1, read on the forward strand.
AAAGTTAACTTAGGAGGTCTTCGGATCACAATGGAGCACCCTCCCTGAGCGAAGTCGAAGGAGTACTCCGCAGGGCGCGTAGCGATCGAGGAGTCGAAGGGCGGGTGATCCCGAACGAAAGACTATCTCTGGCCCACTCTTCACCCTTCGACAATTGCTCAGGACCGCTCAGAGCAGGCGTATCGATAGTTGTATGACCAAACAGGATCGCCCTCCCTGAGCGAAGTCGAAGGGCGGGTGATCCCGAACGAGAGGTTCTACCTGGCCTACTCTTCGACTCCGCTCAGAGAAGGCGTGACAGTGGTGCCATAGCTGAAGGTTATCACCCTCCCAGTACCCCCTCACCGCTTCACCCACTCCTGGTAGAGCAGCTCCAGCTCATCGTACCACTCCGCTCCGTACTTCCGCGTCAGCGAGTCCTTCAGGAAGCGGAACACGGGAACGTCGAGCTTGGCGCCACACTCGCAGGCGGGTTTGCAGATGGGCCACTGGTGATAGTTGAGCCCGTCGTGGAACTTCAACTTGGTGATGCGGATGGGATAGAGGTGGCAGCTGATCGGTTTGCGGAAGGGGATCGCGCCATCCTTCCAGGCCTTCTCCACACCACACAGCGCGATGCCCTTTTCATCGAACACGGTGAAGGCACACTCCCCGCGACCTTCCACCAAGGTGGTCACCAGATCGCCGTCCTCGTCCACTTCGCTCACGCCGTGTTCATCGATGGCGCGCTGACCTTTCTCGGGGATGTAGGGCCGGATCTTCGGCCACAGCTCTTTAAGCAGGGCTTCCTCCTCGGGTTCCAGCGGCGCACCGCTTTCGCCGGCTACGCAGCACGCACCCTTGCAGGCGTTCAGGTCGCATACGAAGCGTCGCTCGAAGAGGTCTTCGCTGAGGAGGGTGCCGCGGTGTTCGATCATGGGTGGTTGCGCAGAAATTCCGCTGGTGATTGGATACGGGTCTTGCCGAACTTCTTCAATACAAGCAGATCCTCGTCACCGGTGATGAGGATGTCGGCGCTTCCATCCTTGCACATGGCCAATAGATGGTCATCGTCAGGGTCGCGACAAACCACGACCTTGGAAACCACATCCACAAGAGATCCATCGTGCTCCAACGCTTCCAACAATTCCTCTTGATGCTGTGGAAGAATGCGGCCCTTCAGCTTCGGCCTGATCACCACTCGTTTGAACTCATCAAGCTGGGTTGCCGAAAAGAGCAATGTGTGATGCTTGACCACATGCCGCAATAAGGCCATCATCCCGACGGACAGGAGCGAACTGATAAGGACGTTCGTATCAACGACGAGCCTGAGGCTTCCCCGACGCGGCATGTCTTCGTTGCTTTCGAACGGCATCCACCTCGGCCTTGATCTCGGCTTCCGAGATGGGCGGCAGTTTCCGAGCCCTGGCTTGGATGTCCGCGATCACCTGCCCCAACGTGCGCACCTTCTTGGGCCGCATGGTGATGATGCCCAAGGCTTCCAATTGCTTCAACAGGGCCTTGGCTTTTTTGTCCGTGATATCGACCTCAAAGGTTTCCATGGTTCATCCAAAGGTAGGGCGAAGGGTGAACGCAGCATCCGCCTCGTAGTCCAGCTTGTCGATGTCCACATTCCAGAAGATGCGGCGGTCGAAGATGGAGCGAGGCTTGGATCTGGCGTAAAATTAACA
>JBIIYD010000092.1:0-10622 GCA_044347005.1 Flavobacteriales bacterium
CTCATGAGCGGCGCCAATATAGCTGCAAGGTCGATACGCTCCACGATCCTTGCCAACACGGACGCATTGGTCGTTGGGAAAAAGTGCGGTCGCGTTCACCCGGGCACCTGCCAGGCACGAATGCTCCTGTCGTCCCCGGCGCTGAGCAACAGGTCGTTGCACCAGAGCAGTGCGTTCACGGAATGGCTATGTCCGGCCCGGTCGCGGTCCAGCCGGGCCAAGGGTGAAAAGTCGGACGGGTCCCAAAGTTTCGCGGTCTTGTCCCGGCTCGCGGTGGCGCAAATACCACCATCGGGTGAAAAGCGGATGGCGTATATGGTGCCCTTGTGTGCGGGCATGGCCAGTATGGCGCGGTATTCATCGCCGACGTGCCACAGCCTGAGGTGACCATCCTTGCCACCGCTTACCAGCACTTGTTTGGAAGGGTGATAAGCCAAGGCGCTGATGCCGAGGTGCCGCTCCTCGTCGCCGGGGACGGACCCTTTCTTCGGAGTGTCGGCGATCAGGGTGTGCGCTTCATTGAACAGCGTGGTGTCCAGGATCCGGATCGTACCATCGCCAACGGCCACGGCGAGCGAGGAGCCATCGGGGGATAGGGCCAGGTCGCGCAACTTGTCCTCGCCTAAGGGGATCGAGCGCAGGAGCTGGGCTCGGCCATCGGTCCACTGCCAACAACTCAGGTATCCATCGCCCCCGGCGCAAACGAAGCGATCGGCATCCAAGGACATGATCCGGAATATGCCCTTGTGGTGCATGCGGATCAGCTGAGTCTCCCTGGCTACTGCGAGGTCGATCACATGGAGGTCACCACCTTCGGTGCCGAGCAACAGCATGTTGCGTTGGGGCGAATGGTGCATGCTGAATATGGCCTGTCCTGCATCAACGACCTGTTCACCATGGTCCGGTGCAGCAATGTTCCAACGCACAACGAGGCCATCGCCGCTCGCGCTGAAGAAGGAACCTGTTGCGGTCCCGGGCTCCAATGCATAAACAGGCCCGCGGTGTCCGGAGTGGATCTGGAGGGTCATGGGAAGTACACAATTGTGGACAAAGGCGCTGCGAAGTTGCATCATCGGCAATGGAACGAGGCTACATGACGACGGTCATTGCCCATTCGGAGGCTTCGGTCGGGCATGGATCGCGTCTGGTCGAATTGTTCAATATCCAAGGCAACCAAGCTGGACAAATAGCACCATTGCGGGTCAACTTCGCCACGCTTTCACCCTCCACTTTTTACGCATGATGCTTTCACGAACGTTCTTGGTCTGCCTGCTGATGTCGCCTATTGCGGCATGGGCTACCAACTACTATGTGTCGCCTACAGGCAATGATGCCAACAGTGGTACATCTCCTACATCCGCTTGGAAGACCCTTCCCCGGGTGCAACAGCAGATGTCGCAACTGCAACCCGGCGATCAGGTCCTTTTCGAGCGGGGTGGCAAGTATGCCGGCACTCTTACCCTGTTCCGTTCCGGTTCTGCAGCGCAGCCGATCGTGTACGGTGCTTACGGCACGGGCGCGAAGCCGATCATCACAGGCGCCACACGCGTCACCGGCTGGACCCAGTACCAAGGCAATATCTGGCGGGCCACCGTGGAAGGCACTCCGGAGTATGTCATCGTGAACGACACGCCGATGTTGCTGGCGCGCTATCCGAATACCGGATGGTTGCGGAATGTGCAGGGTACGCACGGGTCCATCAATGCAGGCGCCGCGCTCAACCAACCGAACGGCCACTGGAACGGCGCTACGGTCGTGGTTCGTTCCACCAACTGGTCTTACGAGAAGTCCACCGTTTCGAGCTTCACGAGCGGTACCTTGAACTTCCCCCCGCTGATCGTGAGCGTGGCCAACGAGGACTGGGGCTTCTTCCTGCAGAACAAGTTGAACATGCTGGACATGGCCGGTGAGTGGTACCATGATCCGGCCACCGGGCATCTGTATCTGTGGGCTCCGAACAACGCGGACCCCAACACGCTGTATGTCGATGCGGTCACCATCGGGCAGGGGTTCATCCCGTCCTGGCAGCAGCAATACATGCGGATCCAGGACCTCACCTTTCAAGGCTACAAGGATTCCGGGGTGTATACTCAAACGAGCCATTGGGTAACGGTAACGGGTTGCGAGTTCCGTTTCCTGAACCATGCCATCACCAGTTCCGGCAGTAACAACCTGTACATCAACAATACGATCCACGACACCTACGGGAATGCCGTACTGGTGTTCGATGAGGTGAACACTACCGTGGAGGACAACACCCTGACCGACATCGCCCTGGTGCCTGGTCTTGGTGAATCGGGTTGGGGTTACATGGGCATTCGTGTGAACGGAACGGGGACCGTGGTACGCGGCAACCGGCTCACGAACATCGGCTACATCGGCATCATCGCCGAGGGCAACACGCTTGTGGAACGCAATGTCGTACGGCATGCCACACGGATCCTGAACGATGGCGCAGGGATCGCATTCGATCACTGCGATGGCTTGATCGTGCGGGAGAACATCGTGTCGGACATGGACTGTGACCTCACCAGTGTGGCCACCGAACACATCGCTTTCTACAAGATCGGATTCGGGATCTACTTCGGGAACACCTCCATCAAGAACACCACGGTCGAGCGCAACACCGTTTCGCGGTGCGATGGCGCAGGCATCCATGTGGACCACACCATGGTCTCCACGGGCAACATCATCCGGGACAACGTATTGTTCGATAATGGGATCCAGTTGAGCGTGTCGGACCTGAGCAACTCGGCCGGCACCGGTGCGGTGGCTCCGTACCATGTTCCCGTGTACAATGACATCTACTCGGGCAACATCATGTACAGCGTTCGCCAGGAGCAGCTTACGATGCGGCACTACAATGTGTTCTCGAACAACCCGGTGCAGTTCGGCACCTTCACGAACAATAAATACTTCAATCCTTACGAGGAGATCAGCATCTACATCCACAATACGTTCGCCGGTAAGCACGAGCGCTTCACCATGGAACAGTGGCAGGCATCACGGGGCACGGACAATGGTTCGGCCAGGAGTCCGCTGCGCATGAGCAAGTACCGGGTCGATCACGTGCTTACGGCCAACATGGTCAGCAACGGCAGCTTCGATAACAACGTGAGCCCATGGACGGGCTGGCCCTTGGAGACGACCATTACGCGGAGCGATTCACTGTTGGACAATGGTGCGTTGCGTCTCCACTTCCTCAACAACAATACCTACGACCAACACTTCCTGTACCCCAGCACCTCGGTGCAGTTGCAGACCGGTCAGATGTACCGTTACGCGTTCAGCATCCAGTCCGATGTACGTGGCCAGGTGCAGGCCGCCGTGCGTGGCCAGTCACAACTGAGCGGTCCTTACAACATGTGGGAACGCCAGATCCCCTTCGACCAGGAACGGCGTGACCTTGAGTTCTTCTTCACCAGTGACCGCACCGAAGCAGGTCGGAACCAGTTCATGAACCTTTACACGGACCGCCGTTTCTGGGTGGACAATGTAACGCTGGAGCGCGTGCAGGTGACGGAGTTGGACCCCTACGAGGACCACAAGCTTTACGTGAACGACCAGGACCAGGCACAGAGCTACACACTGCCGGAAGGGTGCTGGAGCGATGTGCACGGCACGCTGCACAGTGGCACCATCGAATTGGAGAGTTTCGCTTCCATGATCCTGTACCGGATCCCGGCTTCGGAAGGGTGCGGAAGCCCGACTCAGGGATCCGTGGGTGCCCGGGTTTTCCTTGCCGGACCTTTCGAGGCCAGCACCGGAAAGATGCGGACCGACCTGCACACGATCGGGTTGTTGCCCACCAGTGAACCCTATACCGCCATGGGGTGGGACCTGGCCAATCCGGGTGTAGCCATTGCACCTCAAGTATTGTCAGGTACCGGCGATCAGGCGCTTGTCGATTGGGTGATGCTCGAGCTTCGCAGTAACGATGCGGGTTATACCGTGTTGGAGCGCAGGGCCGCGCTGGTCCGTGCCAATGGCGAAGTGGTGGCAGCGAACGGCACCGGGCAACTGACCTTCTCCAATTCCGCTCAAGGCCGCTATCTGGTGGTTCGCCATCGCAACCACCTTCCGATCATGACCGCAGCACCCTTGTTGGCGAACGGACTGGTCATGGACCTGACCGGAACGAACGTAGCGCTCTATGGACAGGAGCCCGTGAAGGCCTTTGGAAACTACCGGGCCATGTGGCCGGGTGATGTGAACGGTGATGCCATCGTGCGATACGCGGGCGCCGGTAACGATCGTGATGAGGTCCTTGTCGCCATCGGCTCGTTGGTGCCCTCGTTCGTGATGGGCGGCTATCTGAAGGAGGACCTGAACCTCGATGGATTGGTGAAGTACACGGGCGGCAACAACGACCGGGATATCGTGTTGAGCACCATCGGTGGAGTGACACCTACCGCCGTTCGCATCGGGCAGATGCCTTGATCGCCGACCGGCGCTCAGATCCTTTCCACACTGGTACTGGGCATCCAGCCTACGCTTCCGTTGGCAAGGCGCACTTCGTACCAAGTATCCTGCTCCTTCGCAATCGTGACCTTGGTGCCTTTGTGAAGCACGAACAGCACGGTGCCGGCACTGCGAGGTTCGCTCCGCACATCGACCTTGGGGTCCATGATGATGGCTTCGCTGGCGTTATCGACCTCGGCATTGCGAACGGCCGCAAAACCGATGGAGACCAGCGTTGCTAGGAATGCGAAAGCGGCCAGACCGAAGAAGAGTTGACGCAAGAGGCGTACCTGCAGAAATACGGCCGCCGCCAGGAAAGTGAACAGTGCGAGGCATGCCCACCAGGCACGTCGCGCCCAATGGTCCACGTCCTCGCCGCCACGGAGTTTGCTCCAAGTTGCGCCCAGCGCAAAGCCCGGAAGTTCGTTCACCCGGTCGACCACTTGCTGGCGGGCAAGGTCCAGGTTGGCGCGCACATCCTCCGCGCCGGGCTCAAGGCGCAGCGCTCGCTCATAGTGCAGGATCGCACGGGGTACATCGCCCAGCTTGAAGTGGCAGTTGCCCAGGTTGTATTGCAACCCGGCGCTGTTGTATGCGGTGGCCACGGAATCGAACAACAGGATGGCGCTGGCATATTCGCCGGACGCGTAGGCGATCTGGCCCCGGTGCGACAGGGTGTCGGCTTCCACGGGCGTAAGGGCGAACACCGGATACAAGGAAAGCCAGGCAGCGAGCAGGAGTATCGTGCGTTCCATCATGAGCGTAGGAGCTGTTCGGTACGACCGATGAGTTGGACCGCCTCTTCGTAGAGTTCCTTGCGCGGACGATCTTCCACCGGTGCATAGCGCGCCATGTCGCAGGTGGTGATCGACTTCGTGAAGTCCGCGGCGAGCTGTTCGCCACCGGGTCGGTCCGCGAGCTTGCTGCGGATCTGCTCCGCGGTCAATTCCGCTACACCAAGGCCCAGCTTGTCCTTCAGGTACCCGTGCAGGGCCTGACCCAGCGCCGTATAGAACTCGGAAGGAGCGTTTTTGTGCAGAGCCGCCGCAGCCAGCTTCAAGCGTTCCCGGGCCACCTTGTCCGCGCGTTTACGGCGTAGACCGGAGGCATCGGCAAGTTCGCCATCGCGCTTTCGCTTCCACGCCAGGAGCAGCACGAAGGCCAGGGCAGGAGCGCCCATTCCGGCGAACCAGCGCACCGATCCATAGAGGTCGTCGCCCAATGGACGCAAGGCGAGCGGCACGCTTCGGATATACCGGATATCGGTGCCCAGTTGCTGCACATCGCTCTTGTTGGGGCGTTGCACCGGTGCAGATGCACTGCCATCGCTGGCCGAAACGTCCAGGGTCATGGCTTCGCTGCGCAGGGTCTTGTAGGTGCCCGAACGCCCGTCGAAATAGCTGAACGTGATCGGGTCGAGTTCGTACTTGCCTTCGAAACGGGGGATCACGAGGTACTGGAATTCGCGATCACCGCTCATGCCACCCGCAGTCACGCTGATCTTGTCCGTCACCTTCGGGTCGTACACTTCGAAGTCGCTGGGGAAATCGATCGTGGGAGGTTCCAAGAGTTTCAAGTTGCTGCGTCCGCTGATCCGTACCGTGATCTCGATGGCCTCGTCGGCCTTTACAGCGGTACGGTCCGCCTTTACGGACAGCTGCAGCTCGCCTACGGCTCCCTTGAAGTCGGACGGGGCGTTCGCAGGCAATTCCAATGCGGTGAATTCCACCGCGTTGCTGCGGATATCCACCGATGTGCCCCGGTTGAAGAAGGAGCGGTTCACTACGCAGCTCAGCTGCAATGGTTCGATCCGGAGCTTCCCGCTCCGCTGGGGAAAGAGCACCTGACGCTTCAGGATCGCCACCCGGTATTGCAGTCCGTTGATCGTCTCTATCTTCTCTTCCCAGGAGGTGTTTCCGGTGGGCACGTCCTCCGCCCAGAAACCGTTCAACTTCGGGAGGTCGTACTTGGAGAGGTCGACGTTGGCATAGCGGGAATACAAGGTGTAAGTGGCCACCACTTGTTCGCCGACGTAGGCTTTGTTGCGGCTCAGGCTGATGCTGGCGAAGAGGTTGGCATCCCGGCTCTGTGCCTGTGCCGCTTCGGTCTCCTTCGGTCGTGCGGCGGCGGCGGTCACTTCGATCGGTATCGGTGCGGTCTCGATGATGCCCCCACCGATCCGGGCCTTCGCACTCCCGATGGTGTACTTGCCCGCCGATGTGGCGGTCAGCACCCAGATCCGGCTCACGCTCGATACCATGCGGCCGTTGACCACATTGATGTTGGTGCTTTCGTACGGTCCACGCACCACCACCAGGCCGCCGAGGTCGGGCGCAGAGTAGGAGCCCTGTGCATTGGTCAGTGTCACCGTCAACTGCAACTGTTCGCCGGCGGCAATGCTGGTGCGGTCCACCGAAGCCGTGAACGAGATCTCCTGTGCAATGGCGCCGGCCCATCCTGCGAAGAGGACGACCAGCAGTGTCGCTCTGCGGATCACGTGTTGCATCTCACCAATCCTTTTCCACGGGTGTGCGAGGTACGGGGCGCTGTTTCGTACGGACCTTTTCCTGCACGCTCTTTTCCTGTTGGTCCATGGCGTCCAACATCCGGTCGGCATCCTGGGGCGATATCCTTCCTGGACGTTGTTCCTGGGGGCGCTGTTCCTTGTTCTGCTGCTCTTCGCTCTTCTCGTCCTGCTTTTGCTCTTCCTTGTTTCCACCTTGGTCCTTGTTCTCCTCTTCCTTGCCCTGTTCGTTCTGCTGGTCCTGCTGCCGGTCCTGCTGTTGCTGTTGGTCCTGTTCTTCCTTCAACAGCTCGTCCGCGAGTTTGAGGAGGCGGGGATCGCCGGGGTATTGTTGGAGGCCCTTTTCCAAGGTGCGCAGCGCGCTCACCTTGTCCTCTTGCACGTATTGCCTGGCCGCCTTGTTGAAGTAATCGGTGGCCGAGGCGGTGACCTGCGCAACAAGGCATCGACCCGTTGCGAGCAGGGTGATGACCAGCACTATGCGGATGGCGTTCATCGGGTTTCGGCTGCTTTGGTGACCACGTCGAGCTTGTCCATGTATTCCTTGCGCTGTTCCAGCGTGGGGTCTTCCTTGAGGCCGTTCTTCAAGAGCACCAACGCTTCTTGGAAGCGGTTCTGTTCCACGAGTTCGTCGGCCTGCTTAAGCAGGAGTTTGGCGCGTTCGCCAAGGGGCTTCTTATCGTCCTTGCCCTTGTCCCCGTTCGAGCCGTCCGGTTTCGGTCGTGCCGCGATCAGGCGCTGGGCCGCTGCCAGGTTGTGGCGCGCATCCTCGTCCCCCGGGGTGTGTCGCAATGCGTTCCGGTAGGCTTCCGCTCCTTCTTTCAGGGCCGAATCCACCAGCTGGTCCAAGCGTCGACCTTCCCTGCGCAGCGAGTCCCGGAGCACGTATCGACTCACCTTTTCCACGATGTCGTCGCCTTCGATGCGCATGTCCTTGACCCGTGCCGAATAGTCCTTCGCCAGGCTGTCCGCTTCCTTGGCCTGCATCGACCATGCGTTGCCCATGTTGTACCAAATGCCCGCTTTCATCGTGGTACTGTCGGTCATGTCCCGGGCTTCCTGGAACCGGGTTATTGCTTCGGCGTAGCGGCCCGACCGGTAGTGCGCATTGCCGGCATTGTAGGCCAAGCGCACATCCGCCGGTGCATCCGCAAAGGTCGTGGCTGCAGCATCGAACTCGGCTGCACGGTACTGTGCCACGCCCGCACGCAATGCGCGCTCCACGGTGCGCTGTTCGCCGTTCATGCAGGAGGCGAGTGCCAGGAATGCTATCGGTGCAAGGCGTTTCATGGTCTCGACTCCATCCAGGGTTTCCGCCCCATGTTGCGTTCGCCGAACGCATGGGCCAACGCGAACAACAGAATGGCCAGGCCCAGCGGGTATTGGTATTGGTCCTCGTAGGCCGAAAAGCGGAACGTACCGCTGGTGGTGCCGGGCTCCATCGTCCGAAGTTCATCGAGCACCTGCTCCAGGCCGCTGCTACGGTCTGTTGCGCGCACATACGTTCCGTTCCCGGCGGCTGCGATCCGGCGAAGCATCTCTTCGTCCAGGCGGCTCACCACCGTCGTGCCGTTACGGTCCTTCCGGAAACCGGCCACCGCATTGCCACGCTTGATGGGTATGGGGCCACCTTGAGGCGTGCCCATGCCCACGGTGTGCACCGTGATGCCGGCCTCGGCGGCGGCAAGGGCTGCACCTTCGGCATCGTCCTCGTGGTTTTCACCATCGGTTATCACGATGATCGCGCGGCCTCCGGTGCTCTCGGGGTCGAAGCTCTGTTGAGCTAGTTCGATGGCCGCACCGATGGCGGTGCCTTGGGTGCCCACGGACTGTGTACCGATCGTGTTCAGGAAGAGCTTGGCCGCGGCACGGTCGGTGGTGATGGGCAACTGCACATAGGCTTCCCCGGCAAAGACAACGATGCCCAGTCGGTCGCCCTGCAACCGGTCGATCAGTCGTGCCATGGCCCGGCGTGCAGCTTCCATGCGGTCCGGACGAAGGTCGGCGCAGGCCATGCTGTTGCTCACGTCCATGGCCACCACCACATCGATGCCCTGCGACTTCACCTCTTCCACCCGGCTGCCGAACTGCGGACCAGCGGCGGCCAGGATCACGAAGCCCAAACCGTGGCGCAGCAGCAGATAGCGTGTGGTAATGCGCCAGGCGGAAAGCCCTTTCACCATGCGGCCTAGGGTTGCGCTTGAGGCGAAGCGGCGCAAAGCGCGGTTGCGCCATCCGAGGTCCAAGAGGAAGATCACGCTCAGCAGCGGAGCAACGGCCAGCCCCCACAGCAGTTCCGGACGTTCGAGCCGGAAGGAAGGGACCTCCCGTTCGAACAACAGCCAGCCTCCCACCAGCAGCGCACCAAGCACCAGCTCGGTCAGGAGCACGACGGCGGCCAGAAGCCCCATGGGGTATGTGCCCGATCGCCTCATGCCATGGAGCGCAATAAGCTCTTGTCCAACACCAATCCCAGCAGCAACAGTCCACCGCCCAACACCGCGTAGGGATAGTATTCGTCGTGGCGCTGGCTGTATTCGGTCACCTTCATCCGCGTCTTTTCAAGCCGGTCGATCTCCTGGTAGATCTCGCGCAATTTGCGTTCGTCCGTGGCCCTGAAGTACTGCCCGCCGGTGGTGGCCGCCACTTGTTTCAGCATGGGCTCGTCGAGGTCGACGTCCACGTAGTCATAACGGAACTGGCCATTGGCATAGCGCGTCACGGGCATCAGGGCCTTGCCCCGGGTGCCCACGCCGATGGTGTATACACGGATCCCCAGACCTTCTGCGATCTGGGCCGCATCGGCCGGTTGCACGGTGCCGACGTTGTTGACCCCATCGGTGAGCAGGATCACCACCTTGCTTTTCGCTTCGCTCTCGCGGAGCCTGCTGAGCGCCGTGGCCAGACCCATGCCCACTGCCGTACCTCCGTCCAGCAGGCCCGAACGGGTGCTGTTCATGAGGTCCTTCAGCACGCGGTGGTCCGTGGTCAGGGGGCACTGCGTGAACGCTTCACCCTCGTAAACGACCAGCCCGATGCGGTCGTTCGGCCGACCTTCGATGAACTCGATGCCCACGCGTTTGGAGGCCTGCAAGCGGTCGGGACGCAGGTCCTTGGCCAGCATGCTCACCGACACGTCGAGCGCGATGATGATGTCGATCCCTTCGCGTTGTACATCCTGCCAGCTGTCGCGACTTTGGGGGCGGGCCATGGCCAATACAAGCACGGCGATACCCGCCAGGCCAAGGGCCCGTGGCAGTGGACGGAGCAGTGCACGCGGGTCGAGGGGGCCGCTCGAGAGCGCTGTCAGCGTAGGCAGCGGTATGCGCGGTGTGCGTTTCCGTGCCCGTAGCAAATGCATCAAGGCGAGCACCACCGGTAAGGCAAGCGTCCACAGCAGCTTGGGGTAGGCCAGTTCGAAACGGTCCACCATGTGGATGCCCACCACCGCCACCAGGCCCGCCGCGAGCAGCGTCCACAGCACTTCGCTGATGTGGTCCCTATCCATGCGCATGGCCCGTGGGTGTTCCACCGTTAAGGCTGGTGGGTGCTGCCGTCTCTTCCACGAGTTTGAACGCGCCGGCGAGCATCTGTTCGTTCTCTGCTTGGGTGGGGACCGCCTTGGCGAACTTCACCA
>JBIIYD010000306.1:0-3098 GCA_044347005.1 Flavobacteriales bacterium
ATTGCGACGCAAGCCGGGCAGGAGCACATCGCGGTAGAGGGTGCCGAATTCCTTCTGCTGCTTGAGGGTCATCCTGTTGATGCGTTCCACGAGCTTGTCCGGGGGCACTTCCAAGGCAAGGCGATCGGCCTTGTTCAACTTTCCCAGACTGCGAAGCGAAGCCACCCGGACCCTGTAGAACTCGTCCAAATTGCTGGAGTAGATGGCCAGGAACTTGATCCGCTCCAGAAGCGGGACATTCGGATCCTTCGCCTCCTGGAGCACGCGGTCGTTGAAGGACAACCAGCTCAGGTCACGGTCCACGAAACGCTCCGCCACACGCCTGGTGCGCTGCTTGCGGGCAGGCAAGGCACTGCGCCTTTCCAATTCCTGCCGATTGATGCGCTTCTGCGCGGCATAACGCCGTTGTGCATAGGGCGTATGGAAGCGGTGCGCCGCCAGGTAGGCCCGGTTTTCCGTGTTCCAGGACGGAGCGTCGAGCTTGATGCCACGGACCACCTCCAATTCGCGCCGGAGCCGTTCGCTCTTTTCGAGGAAATCGACCTGGCCGGCTTTTGCCGAATCCGCATCGCACAGCACCTTCTGCAGTTTGCTCCTCGGGGTAACGCCCATGCGTGTGGCCATGATCAACGAGCGTACCCGTCGGATATCGCTGGCAGAGGCGCCATGCTTTGCGAGGAATGCCTCGGCCAGATCGGCACTGCGCTCTTCATGCCCGGCATACTGGAGCGCATATCCCGTATCGTGGAACAAGGCCGCGATCTCCAACAACGCCACATCGGCCGGCGGCAGTTTGATGGCCTCGGCGATACCGATGGCCGCTCGCGTTACACCGAGCGTATGCTCCAGGTCGTGGAACAAGAGATGCGGAGGGATGCGCTTGGCGAACCAACGGCGTACATGGAGGCGACCTTTTTCAAGCAGGCTCTCGTCGATCATGGGCGGCGCCGAAGATAATGGCGAGCGCAGCGCCAAAGGCCTCGGCCCAAGCAGTGGGGCTCTCCGTTACCTTTGGTGAAGAACCTCCTGGATGGACCCATCCCCGGTGTATACGTTGTACCATGAACTCGCAGGTGAACAGATCGTGTTCGCCTACAGCGGTAGATTTCCCGACGACCATACCGCGCGGCTCATCGCCTTGAGCGAAGAGCAGATGGACGGAACTTCGGACCGCACCCGCAAGGGTCGCTTGTCGTTCGTGCTGGTCGAGTCCTACCAGAACATCGTTCGGCACCGTGCGCCGCTGCCGCCAGCCCTTATGCGTACCTCGGGCCGGAGTCTCTTCGTGCTCCGCATGGACGACCTCGGTAGCGAAGTGATCACCATGAACCCGGTACTTCCGGAGGAGGCGGAACAGCTCAGGACGAACCTTGACCTGCTGGGGGAGATGGACCAGGAGGGCCTCAAGGAACGGTCGCTGCAAGGCCTGCATCGTGGCCAGCGGACCTCCCGGGGCGGTGCAGGATTGGGGTTGATCGAAATGACCCGTCGATCGGGGCATGTGTTGCGGTACCGTTTCACCGAGGGTGGTCCGGGGTTCACCCTGTTCACCCTTCGGGCATCCTTGGGCGAGCGCAGCCCGAAGGAGGACGATGACGCGTTGCCGGACCGCCTGCATGCCGCCATCGTGCGATCCGACATCCTGCTCCTTTGCATGGGCCGTTCCACTCCCGGACACCAAAGTTCCATGGAGCGTGTCATCGAAGTGGAAGTGGAGCGTGGTCCTGAAAAGACCGCCCTTTTGCTGGCTTGTTACCGCAAGGGCATGGCCTTTCTGGAAAGCGCTGGAAGTGAGAAGCAAGGTCATCTATTTGCACTGGCCTACGAGAATGGTCGGCACCGGGTGTGGATGGGAACGGTCATGGCACCGGGCATGGCGGAACTGGTGGAAGCCACGGTCGCTAAAGAGGAAATCGAAGACACCGCTTCGACCAACGCCGTAAACGGGCCGAAGAGCCCGACCAAAGCTCCCTTCGGTCGGTTGCTCAACGACCTGCTGGGTTCAGCAGGAGCGCCTTCATCCTGCACACGGTATACGCGTGCGGGCGGGGAACTGGTGCTGCTTTCCTTCGAGGTCTGAACAGACTTGGGCGAACGAACCGTTCCGTTCGTGGACGCGTTATTCTTCGGGTGAACGACCTGGCCTAGGTGCGGTGCGTGATCCGGCACGAACGAAACAAGGCAGGCTTATCCCCGTATACGATTCGGCATGACTTTGGAGTTGTGCATACAAACCTGCGACCTATGGCTCCCATCCTCTCCAAGTTCATCGAGCGACTCTCCGAAATGGAGCGATGGTTCGACATCCGCTTCGGCTGGTTCTTCACCAATGGCATGAAGGGGAAACGTCATCCCGAAGAGAACGACCTCAGAGCCTGATGCATACGTTCTTCGCCTCGGTGAAGAAGCGCAACGCATCCACCCCACCCTCGCGGCCCACGCCACTCTGCTTCATGCCACCGAAGGGCGTGCGCAGGTCGCGGATCATCCAGCAATTCACCCAAACGATACCGGCATGTAGAGCGCGCGCCATGCGGTGGCTGCGTTTCACATCGCGGGTCCAAAGCACGGCGGCCAGGCCATAAGGCGTGCTGTTGGCCAGGGCCAGCGCATGTTCCTCGTCATCGAAAGGCTGTAATGTCACCACCGGACCGAAGATCTCTTCCTGGTTGGTGCGGCATGCAGCATCGAGTCCTTCGATCACCGTGGGCGCCAGGTACCAACCGTCCTTCAGCGGCCCATCGAGCAACACGCGTGAACCGCCGCAGAGGATCCTTCCACCTTCTTCCTTCGCAAGGTCGATGTAGCTGAGCACCTTCTCCATGTGGTCCTTGGAAACCACCGCTCCCAGATCACTTGTCGCATCATCGGGGTCGCCCACACGCAGGGCTTTCACCCGTTCCACGAAGGCTTCCTTGAAACGGTCGTAGATGCTGCGCTGGATCAGGATGCGCGAACCGCACAAACAGATCTGCCCTTGGTTCGTGAAGCTGCTGCGAACCGTGGTGGCCAGCATGTCCTCGAAATCGCAATCGGCGAAAATGACCACCGGGTTCTTGCCGCCCAGCTCGAGACTCAGCTTCTTGAACATCGGCGCC
>JBIIYD010000307.1:0-3071 GCA_044347005.1 Flavobacteriales bacterium
GATAGACATAAGGTGCAGGGTAGGACAGTTCGCCCAAGCTCGTGCTCAGGATCAATTCGCCCGCTTCGTTCACACGTATGCGATCGATGCCGACCATCGAAATGGCAACGGCGGCAGGATCGCTACCGGGGCGGCAAATGATGTCGTACTCCAAGGATCCGTCCGCTGCCGGATAGTAGCGCGCGTCGATGCCCTTGTACACATCGCGGTACCACACCTCGCGATAGCTCTGCACGTTGGTGGCGTGTGCTCCTTGGTCGCCAAGGAAGTAGTTCATGACATCGGCGTGCACCTCGCGGCCTTCGACCCGCATTTCGGGCGATGCGCCGAGGAAGTCGATCCGCCAGGTATGGCCTTTCTTCCGCCACTTGAGTTCCCGATGGGGAAGGCCGTTCTGCATGTCGGCTTCGATGCGGATACCCTCCTTGGCACGTTCTTCCATCGACTTGGGGTCGAAGGCCGTAATGACCATGCCTCCCTTTGTAACGGCGGCCTGTCCGAGGGGGAAATCAGCGCGGAAGAGGACCTCCCTGCCGAATTGCCCCAGGTTTTCCGTGAAGTGGATCTGTTGATCGTGCTTGTTCAGCAAACGGTCGATCTCATCATGTCCGTGGTCGTGCCCGGCATGCGCATCGCTGGCCAGGGAAGGGTTGGAGCGGGCCACATCCCGGTGCGCAAGTTGCGCGTCCAGTGTCCCGGGCCACAACGCGATAAGCAGCAGGGATGCTGGCCATAGCATACATCGTAACCGGTGTTGTTGTGTGCTCATGATCCTTGGGTATTGGTGTTTGTGCGTGTGTCGGGTGGCCGAATGATGCGTGCATGTATTGCACGCGTACACGGCCGGGCCCGCTTCAGATAAGGGGGGATCCGATGACGACCAGGGCGAGAAACAGGCAAAGTCCTGTCATTTCGAAGTCGATGGGGCGTTGAACCTTGCTCAGGGCGGCAACCAGGTATTGATTCCGTGTCATGATCGCTTGCATGTGTTTGTTCGATGGTCGGTCGAACAAGTGTCCAAAGGCTTTCGGAAGAGTGCTTTTATCGACAATGCGACAAATCTTTAGTCATTCGTCGACGCTTGTCAAGTGCTCGTCGAAACAAAATGACGTTTCATCGGAAATCGAAACGGTTGAGCCGACATTTGTTCCCGCTGTGGCGTAGTTCTTTAGGGGTGTAGCGCACCAGTTCGTTGGTACCTCAGCTCCAGCCCTGTTCAAAACTTTTTGCCGAGAAATTTGGCAGATCGAAGCCGCTTCGCTTATTTGCACGTCACCAAGCTGACAATTTACTCGTCAATCGCAGTAACAACGCGTCCCCGACCAACAGTAATGGACGACACCAACAAGTAACCATCAACAACACGATACCATGGCCGTTGAGATCAACAAGGAGAAGCTGAAGGCGCTTCAGCTTACTATGGACAAAATGGAAAAGGCCTTCGGCAAAGGCGCGGTCATGAAAATGGGCGATGATGCCGTGGAGCAGGTGGAGGTTATCCCTTCGGGTTCCATCGGGCTCGACCTTGCACTCGGCGTAGGGGGCTATCCGAAGGGCAGGGTCATCGAGATCTATGGACCGGAATCCTCCGGTAAGACCACGCTCGCGATACATGCCATCGCCGAGTGCCAGCGTCAGGGTGGCATTGCCGCCATCATCGATGCCGAACATGCCTTCGACCGGGCTTATGCCGAGTCGCTGGGCGTGGACACTCAGAACCTGTTGATCAGCCAGCCTGACAACGGTGAACAGGCACTGGAGATCGCCGACAACCTCATTCGCTCGGGAGCCATCGATATCCTGGTGGTGGACAGTGTTGCCGCCCTTACGCCGCGCGCCGAGATCGAAGGGGAGATGGGGGATAGCTCGGTGGGCATGCAGGCCCGCTTGATGAGCAAGGCCTTGCGGAAGCTCACCGGTACCATCAGCAAGACCGGTTGCTGCTGCATCTTCATCAACCAGCTGCGTGAGAAGATCGGCGTCATGTTCGGGAACCCCGAGACCACTTCCGGTGGTAACGCACTGAAATTCTACGCCAGCATCCGACTCGATATCCGCCGTGCAACACAGATCAAGGATGGTGAGAACGTGCTCGGCAACCGCACCCGGGTGAAGGTGGTGAAGAACAAGGTGGCACCACCGTTCCGGAAGACCGAATTCGACATCATGTTCGGCAAGGGCATCAGCAAGACCGGGGAGATCATAGACATGGGGGTCGAACTCGGTCTCATCAAGAAGAGCGGCAGCTGGTTCAGCTATGCGGACAACAAGCTCGGTCAAGGCCGCGACATGGTGCGCCAATTGCTCGATGACAACCAGGAGCTATGCGACGAATTGGAGAAACGTATCAAGGAAACGGTCGCCAAGTCGGAGCTACCGGTCACCGCCTGATCGGTATCACCAACTACTTTTGAAGACCCCGGCGTGTTCCTTGCCGGGGTCTTCTCTTTTCCGAACCTTGCATGTACAGACCGTTCCTTTTTCTTGCCCTTGCCTTGCTGGTCGCACTTTCCGCGTGTGGACCCAAAACCGACGACAGCAGTGCCAAGGACGTTCCTTCGACCCTGGCGGAGATCGAAGGGCGCATCCTGGCGGACCCTGGGAATGCGGCTCTTTTTGCTGAACGGGCACGCTATTTCGAAGGGGTCGATAGTGCACGCTCAGCCTTGAACGATTGGAAACGGGCCATTGCCTTGGACAGTACCAATGTGACCTTCCACATCGCACTGGCCGACCTTTTTTACAGGAAGGTGCGGGTGGCGGAGGCGGAGCAAAGCCTCCAGAACGCCATCAGGCACAGCGGACCTGAGGAGACCGAAGCACTTCTGAAGCTATCGGAGCTGAAGTTGATCCAACGGGAATATCCAAGGGCCATGGAACTGGCGAACGAAGCCCTCCGCATCGATCCGCAGAATGCCAAGGGGTATTACCTCAAGGGGTGGATCCACATGGAAGCGGGTGATACGACACTGGCGGTAAGCAGCTACAGGACCGCTGTTGAGCAGGACCCCTCGTTCTTTGATGCCTTCCTGCAACTGGGTCAGCTCCATGCCTCCGTTGGGGATCCCTTG
>JBIIYD010000093.1:0-10449 GCA_044347005.1 Flavobacteriales bacterium
GCACACGCACGGTGTATCACTATGTGTACAACGACATCATCGTGGTGAACATCAACCCGGAAGGTGAGATCGACTGGGCTGCGAAAGTGCCCAAGCGACAACACAGCACCAATGACGGAGGTTACTTTTCATCCTATGCCATGGTGGTGAAGGGGAGCAACATCCACCTGATGTTCAACGACAATGGCATGAACCTCTTCCTGAAGCCCGGTGATAAGGTCGAGCCCTTCAAGTACGGCAAAGAGATGCTGATCACCCTTGCCACTATTGACGAGGACGGTAAAGTGTCCCGCGAAGCGCTGCTATCGCAGGAGAAGCGGGAGGCGATGACTCGCCCCAAGTCCAGCGTGCAAGTGGGCGACGACCGATTGTTCATCTACGCGGCCTGGAAGAAGGAATACCGGTTTGGAACGGTGACCTTCCAGTAGTCCATTGCGTGAGAGGCACCGCCACTTTCCGGAACAGCGGAAGGTGGCGGTGCCTCATTTTTGTGCCATGCGGATCGCTATCGCCATTCTTGCAACAGTCCTGTCGGGATCGCTCTCTGCCCAATGGACCTACTCAGGCTCCACCACGCCCACCTGGGCCGAAGCCATTGGTGAGTTCCGCGAGCTGGCGGACACACGCAGTGGTGCAACACTGACCGTGTTGGGTGCCGATGACAATGGCCGGCCGATCCACCTCTTCGTCCTGCACGACGGAACGGCACCGCATCCTGATAGCCTTCGCGCAGCGGGTAAGCGGATCCTATGGATCACCAACGGCATCCATGCTGGTGAACCGGATGGGGTAAATGCAAGCCTGCTCCTGGCCCGCGCCCTGTTGGATAGTGACCAGTACATGGGTCTGTTGGTCAATACGGCGGTTTGTATCGTGCCGGTGTACAACGTAAGCGGTGCGTTGCAACGCAACAGCCACACCCGCGCCAACCAGAACGGTCCCGAGGAATACGGCTTCCGTGCCAACGCGCGCAACCTCGACCTGAACCGCGATTTCATCAAGGCCGACAGTCGTAACACGCGGGATCTGCTCAACGCAATGGACCGGTGGGACCCGGACATCTACTTCGAGACGCACGTGAGCAATGGCGCCGATCACCAGTATGTGATGGAATTGCTCACCACGCATCCGGACCGGTTGGATATGGCATTGCGCGAGTTCATGGTAACCACGCTGAAGCCAGGCCTTTACGAATGGATGACCAAGCGCAGGCAATTGATGTGTCCCTACTTCGAGACCGTGAAGGACTTTCCGGAGAAGGGGCTGGAAGGTTTCCTCGATGGCCCGCGATACAGCTCCGGGCATGCGGGGTTGCGGCAGCGCATCGGCATCCTCAGCGAAACGCACATGCTCAAGCCCTTCGCCGATCGGGTGAACGCCACCTTCCAGTTGATGCTGGCGACACTGGCGGTGTTGAATCGCGAAGGGGAGGAGTTGGCGAACGCCCGGGAAGCCGCACGGCGGAACACGGCCAATGCAACGGACTTCGGATTCAACTACCTGCTCGATACAACGCAGGTGGAACAACTTCCCTGGAAGGGCTACCATGCCGACCACAAGCCGAGCGCGGTCAGCGGTCTGCCACGCCTGTTCTACGACCGCACGCAACCCACCGACACGGTGGTGCCGTGGATGGACCATTTCAAGCCATCGATCCGGATCGGGAAACCCAAGGCCTACGTCATTCCTCAAGCATGGCACGAAGTGATCAAGCGATTGAAGCTCGACGGAGTGCCCATGGACGTGATCACTGAGCGCACAACGATGGACCTGGAATTCCAACGGATCGTGGACTTCAACACCGTGCGAACCCCGTACGAGGGCCACTACGTGCATTACGACATCACCACGGAAAGCGTCCTAACCAACATTGAAGTCCAACCCGGCGATGTGCTCGTACCCATGGGCCACGGCACGGACCGCTTGGTGATGGAAGTCCTGGAGCCCCGGGCCAGCGACAGCTTCTTCGCCTGGGGTTTCTTCGACAGCGTGTTGCAGCAGAAGGAATACTTCAGCAGCTATGTGTTCGAGGACATCGCAGCGGAGCTGCTCACGAAGGACCCTGCCATGCGTGAAGCCTTGGAGCAGCGCAAAGCCTCCGACCCCGCCTTTGCTGCGGATGCCCGGGCGCAACTCTTCTTCATCTACCAGCGTTCACCGCACTACGAGCCGGGGCACCGGATCTACCCGGTGGGGCGTTTGCGCTGAGGACGGGAGCCGTGTGGTCAGGCATGTCACGAGCATATGACGTGTTCGACGATGATCATTTTATTGAAACACGGTCACACATCGGTCAGGTGCTGAACGATGCTTGAGGGAGTACCTTGGTACCATAAGATCAATTCTTCCCGATCATGGACCATACCTCGCTCAAACGAAGCGTACTGAAAGCGGCACGTACGCACCTGGAGGCAACTATCGTTGAACTCCGCGAACGCATCAACGAATTGAAGGCCGTTACCATTGGCGATGAGAACGCTGAGAGCGCCAGCCAGACCGAGAGCACGCGGGGCAGTGATGTGGAGCTGATGAATTCCCTCGGCGAGCAGTTGGAGCATACCCAGAGCGACATCGACCAGCTTGACCTGATCGATCCATCAGTGAAGCTCGATGTCGTTCAATACGGCGCCGTGGTCCATACCGACCAACGCAATTTCCTCATTGCGGCCAGTCTGGAGGAGTTCGATGCAGGGGGCAAATTCTACCTCGGCGTTTCCACCAAGGCACCGCTTATCCACGCACTCACCGGCCGCACGGTGGGCGAAAGTGTCACCTTCAACGGGTTGACCTATACTGTTCAGGATATCTGTTGAAGCCTTGTGGCTTTCCTTTGCGAACGATCCCTGCGACCAACATACCGCGCGGGGCAGTAGAGCATGGAGATCTATGATATCAGCATCGGGGCGCGCGTGAAGCACCCCACAATGGGCGTCGGTGTGGTGTACGACATCGACCAGCGCACCGTACACGTGTTCTTCAAGGACCACGGCGAGCAGCCCATCAGCCGCAGTTTCGAAGGCCTGGTGACCATCGCCCCTGGGGTGGAGATCGGTCAGGAGGCCCTGGACCTCGACCACGTCTGCGATTCCCTGCGCGAGGTGCTCGAGGAGCTGCAGATGCCCCAACGTCCGGTGGAAATGGCCCGCAAGTACGAGGGCGGTTCGCTTGAGCTGAAACCCAAGGACAGCGGATTGAAGAGCAAGGAAGTGCCCATCGACGACTTCTTCCACAAGATCGTGATGATCCGCGACCGGTTCCGGGTGCTGGAACAGAAGATCAACGCCCATCCCGCCCTCAGCGAAATGGAAAAGGTGGAACTGCAGCAGTACATCACCCGCTGCTACGGAAGCCTTACCACGTTCAATATCCTGTTCGAGGACAAGGAGGATCATTTCGTGGGACAACGTGGCGACGCCACGTAGGGGCGGATCATCATCCGCCCGCTGCTGCATTACAGCAGCAGCCCCACAAGTAGTTTTCCACCGCCCCTTGGAATGCGTTACCTACGGGCCTAAGTTTGCACCAACGTTCTTTCGCATCAGCACTGTCAAGCCTCCATCGCCTTTCGGGGCGTCAACGCGAAGCCCACACAGGCCAACAGTTCATCGGAACCAACAATTTCCATCAGGGACTGCACCTTGATCGGTCAACGGCGGGCCTCAAGCACCTTCGGGTGTTTCCTTCGGGACAACGAGGATTACGGAAGCCGGCATCGCGGTCCCGCCCATGTGATAACCATGGGTTCTATGAACATGGCTCTGTGTGGGCTTTTCTTTTTTGTGATCGGCCAGCAGCCAGTAGCGAATAGCCAGAAGCCTCATATCTCTTAGTTCGCGCGCAGCGCCACCAGAGTCGCGTAGCTACTTCGTTCCTTTGCCGCCATGTCCCACCAGCTCCCCGTCATGGAGGCCTTCTATACCGTGCAGGGCGAAGGGCTCTTTTCCGGTCAGGCCGCATACTTCATCCGCTTGGGTGGCTGCGACGTGGGCTGCTCCTGGTGCGATGTGAAGGAGAGTTGGGATGCCGACAAACATCCCAAGTACAGCGTCGAAGCACTTGTTGCCCAAGCTGCCGAATACCCTGCCCGCATCGTGGTCATCACCGGTGGCGAGCCGCTGATGCATGACCTGGGTCCACTGACCAGGGCCCTTCGCGCAGCGGGATTCCGCACGCACATCGAGACCAGCGGCACGCACCCGCTCAGTGGCGAATGGCACCATATCTGCTTCAGCCCGAAGAAGTTCAAGGCGCCTTTGCCGGAGATCCATCCCGCCGCCCATGAACTGAAAGTGATCGTCCTGAACAAACACGACCTGCAGTGGGCAGAAGAGCATGCGTCCAAGTTGCCTGCCGAATGCACCCTGTTCCTGCAGCCGGAATGGAGCAAGCGCGAGGCCGTCATGCCGCTCATCGTGGATCATGTCAAGGCACATCCCCGTTGGCGTATCTCGCTACAGACCCACAAGTACCTGAACATCCCTTGACCCGATCGATCCCCGCCGCCCGCGCAGGCATTGCCTGTCTTTTGATGGAACTGCGTTTTGTGATGGCCTTCGTAATGACGTTCGGCGGAGCCCTGTTGGCGCCGGTCCACGCGCAACCCGGTGGCTACAGCACCCAGGACAAGGGTGCTATCAAGCGCTACGAGAGCGGGGTGGCTTGCATGCGCGAAGGCAAGTTCGATTGCGCCCGCAATGAGTTGACCAAAGCCGCTGGGTCCGATCCACGCTTCGTGGAGCCACGCATCATGCTCGCCGAACTGGCCGAGCAGGAAGGCAAGGACACGGAGGCGATCGCGTACTACCGCGAAGTGATGGCGCTGGCGCCGGGCTTCTTCCCCGTTGCCCAACTGCACCTCGCCGATCTGGAATTCCGCAACGGACAGTATGCCGAAGCGGAGAAGAACTACAAAGGCTTTTTGCAGAAGGAGGAAGAACCGGTTCGCAAGGCACGTGCGCGACTGGGCATCGAGAACTGCGCATTCGCGGCACGCGCCATACTGCAGCCGGTCCCCTTCGAACCGAAGAACCTGGGACCTGCCGTCAACAGTGCCGATCCCGAGTATTTCCCGTGCATCACCGCCGATGACGCCACGCTGATCTACACCCGCCGCGTGAAGGCTCCCGAGATCGAGTACTACGGCATGCAGGAGGATTTTTACGTGAGCCACCGCGGTGCCGACGGCGCGTGGCAGGCTGCAAGACCGATACCCACGGTGAGCACGGCCCAGTACAACGAGGGAGCCGGCACCCTTACGCCGGACGGTCGTTTCATCATCTTCACCAAGTGCGCGTTGGAGGATGGTTCCTACGGTGGAACGATGCGAGGACTGGGCAGCTGCGATCTCTTCATCAGCCGTCGCGTGGGCGACCGCTGGAGCCCACCGGAGAACCTGGGGCCGCCGGTGAACAGCCGCAACTGGGAAAGCCAGCCGAGCATGTCCAGCGATGGACGCACACTGTACTTCGTGCGCGGGGTGCGCAAAGGCAGCGGAATCAGCGATATGGACATCCATGTGACCAGCTTGCAGCAGGATGGCACCTGGAGCAAGCCGGAGAAACTGGGTCCACAGGTGAACACGCCGGGGCAGGAGGAAAGCGTACAGATCCACCCCGATGGGCGTACCCTGTACTTCAGCAGCGACGGGCATCCCGGCTTCGGCGGGTTGGACATCTACGTGAGCCGGATGCAGGACGACGGCACATGGGGTAAAGCGCTCAACCTGGGTTACCCCATCAACACCGGTGGCGATGAGAACAGCCTGCTGGTAAGCGCCGACGGTGAGGTGGCTTACTTCGCCAGCGACCGACCGGGCGGCATGGGCGACCTGGACCTTTACGGCTTCGAACTCTACCCCGAAGCGCGGCCCGTGGCTGTAAGCTTCATCAAGGGCAAGGTCACCGACAAGTCCAACGGGCAACCGGTGGAAGCCGATGTCGAATTGTTCGACCTGGCCTCCGGGAAGCTCGCCACGGCGGCATACAGCGACCCCAAGACCGGCGAGTTCCTGGTGTGCCTGCCGCGTGGCAGGAGCTACGCCCTCAACGCTGGTGCGGAAGGCTACCTGTTCTTCTCCAAGAATTACGACGTGTCCGTCGACGCAAGTGCTGAAGCCACGGACCTCGATGTGCCATTGAGTCCGCTCACCTCGGGCAGTGTGATCGCCTTGCGCAACATCTTCTTCAACACGGCGAGCTTCGAGTTGCTGCCAACGTCCAACGCCGAACTGGACAAGCTGGCCACCTTGCTGAAGAACAACCCCACGCTGCGGATCGAACTGGGCGGCCACACCGACAACGTGGGTGCCGATGCTGCGAACATGGTACTCAGCGATCAGCGTGCGAACGCGGTGCGCGATTACGTGGTCGCCAAGGGCATCGACAGTGGCCGTATCACCGCCAAGGGCTATGGCGAGACAAAGCCGGTGGCCGCCAACGAAAGCGAGGAGGGCAGGGCCTTGAACCGTAGGACCGAGGTCACGGTGCTGTAGGTCCGATCTTCAACGTTGGATCGTTCCGGAAAGCCCTGATGCGGGTGCCCCGAACGTAGTCGGACGCTCATGCTTTGGATAGCTCTCCGGCGCGCGCACTGGCCGCATCGATCGCCTGCTCGAGCGCACCACCCAGGTCCCTTTGGGCGAACACCTTGAACGCAGCTTCGGTGGTGCCGCCTTTGCTCATCACGGCCTTGATCAATTCCTCCGGGCTCTGGTCCGCATGTTCCATCAGGTGGTAGCTGCCCAGCATCGTCTGTTTCACCAAGGCTGCGGCAACGTGTGGTTCAAGCCCCAACTTGATGCCCGACCTTATCATGGTGTCCACGATGTGGAAGAAGTACGCAGGGCCACTGCCGCTGAGCGCGGTCACCGGATCGAGCAAGGCCTCGTCCGCCAGATGCATGGCGCGACCCGTACAGTTCAGCAGTTGTTCCACCATCAGCGTCTGGCGCATCGTAAGCTCGGCTCCGGTGGCATAGGCCGTGATGCCCATGCCGATCTGTGCCGGGGCGTTGGGCATTGCCCGTACCACGGTGGAATGATTCAGGCTCTGTTGCAAGCGCTCTATGGTGATGCCGGCCATGATCGAAAGCACTACCTGGCCGGGTGCCAGCACCGCTGCAAGTAATGGGGCGATCGACGCAAAGTCCTGTGGTTTGACCGCTACGATGACCAGCTCGCACTGTGTGATGGTACCGTCGATGGCAGCGCTCACCTGTCCCAATTTCTCGAGTTGCGCCCGGCGACCTTCGCCACGCACCACCAGAAAAAGCTCTTCAGCATTCACCGACCCTTACTTGCGCACGCTACGGGCATAGGCCGAACCCATATTGCCACAACCGACGATCGCGATCTTCATGGTGCTGAAATGATCAGGAGGAGGTCTTCAGGACGAGGCCATCTTGAGCCCGACCAGTGAGACGATCAAGGTGAACAGGAAGAACAGGCGCCAGGCGTCCGTCGGTTCCTTGAAAAGCAGGATCCCCACCAGCACCGTGCCCGCAGCTCCGATGCCCGTCCATACCGCGTAGGCGGTACCGATCGGCAATGTGCGGGTGGCTTGGTAAAGCAGGATCATGCTCACTGCAAGGCAGGCCACGAAACCGGCCAGCCACCAGAGCGATGCATTGCCCGTGGTCTCCTTGGCTTTTCCCAAACAGGTGGCGAAACCGACTTCGAACAGTCCGGCGATCACAAGGATGAACCAGTTCATGGGCGATGGTCCGGTTGGAAGTGGATGGCTTCCGATATCTCAGAAGTTGAACGACAAGGATGCGTTCGCTCCAAGGCCGCTCGTTCCATCCAGGAAAAAGCCCAGTAGGTGAGGCGTGTACAACGAAGCGACCACATGTTGGCCGATGCCTATACGCGCGCCGAACCCGAAGCGGATGCCGCCGAAGCCGCCGGCCGTAAGGTCGCCACCCAGCAAGGTGCGCTGCCCGATGCGTTTGGCCCCGACCAGGGAGAACTGGGGCACGAAGCCCGGCAGGTTCACCTGCTGCATGTTGAAGCCACCTTGCCAGCCATGACCGAACAGCATGCGCACCGCCATGTGCGCTCGAAAGGGCAGGAGGGTCCGGAAGGCGCCCGTGGTGTAGCGCAATCCGAAGGTGTCCAGCAGTTGTTCCCCGCTGCCCAACACACCGTCCAGGTCGAAGAGGTCGTCCACGAAAAGGCCTTCGAAAGCGATCAGGGAATCCTTCTCCAAGCGCACCGATCGTTCGTTCCATTGCACGAATCCCAGGTCGTCCACGCCGAGGGAGAATTCCAACGGACGGCCGTCGCCATGGATCCAGGTGGACCATCGCCCGCTTACGGCCAACCCGATCCCGTTCGATGCCCCGATCGCGTTGCCGGCGGTGTCGCTGTTCCAGTATTCACCCGCGATCTCCGCTTCCAGGATCCGCCCGTCGACCCCAGTATACACATCGGCGGTCACCAGGTCGCTGGCATTGATGGACTGGCCGTTCACGAAGTCCACCCGCAAATAGCTGCGTGAATCACGGTCGGCGATACCGAAACCCAGCGTCTGGTAGCGCATGTTCGTATGGGCCGAACCACCCAGCGCGGCCGCGCTGTCCTCGTAGGCCGCATTGCCGAAGAACGCCAGCGCGAACACGTCCTTCGTGAAGCGTGCCCCCAACACTTCCCGATAGGCGGCACTCACCATCGGGCGCCAGCGCGCCTTGCCGAACAGACTGTCCGCGCCGGTCCAGCTGATGCGGGCACCCAGGTCGTAGCCGAAGCTGTTGCGCTCCTGCATGCCGTCCAGGTTCCGTTGACGGAGGTCCCGGTCCAGGAAACCGCCTTGGATCAAACCCAGCAGCATTTCGTTGTCCACGGTGTTTGCGCTTTGGTCCGCCCAGGCTTCCACTTGTATGGAGTGGTTCCAGCTTCCTGGCTGGTCCACCGCGCTGTCCGGCAGCAAACGCAGCGGCTGCGCCTGGGACAAGCCGACCGAGAACAGAAGTACGAAGAACAGTGTGTAACGCTTCTTCATTGCCCGTTCACGACATAGTTGGCTCCCAGGGTCACCTGAAGGTCGAGCGCATAACGATCGAGGATCTGCACATGCTGGCTTTGGTCGGCAGTGTTGAAGACCACCAGCAGCCTCAAGCGGTTCTCCGCTTTCAGCAGTTCGGCCTGGTCGGCGCTCACCGAGGCGCGGAGCTGGCTTTCCACCGGGGTTTGCACAAAGCCGTCCGGGCCCAGCAGGCCGGAAGCGATAGCCCCTTGCACGGCTACCGTGGACAGCACCTGTTCATCGGTATCCACGATCTGCGCCACCAGCCCGGCACTGAAGGGGAATCCGTTTGTGGCGAAGAACTTCAGCTCGCCACTGGCGAAACCTGCGGGCAGGTCCACGTCCACGAACGAGCGCAGGGTGAGGTCGTTAGCGATCACGCGCAGCGGCACTTCGAGCTGCAACTCGGCCGCCACCTTACTATCCGCATACACGAAATCGTTGCCGCTGCTGATGTTGCCCAAGGGGTTCAAATTCAGTGCGAGCGCGTAGCTGATCTTGTCCGGCAGGTTCTCCAGGAACAGGTCCACATTGCTGTCGCTGTTGTCCAGTGTGTTGCTGTAAACGGTCTCCACAAAGCCGTTGCCCAAGTCCGTGGCGCGCGACAGGTTGATCGGGCCTTGGAAGATGCTGTGGGCCAGATCTACGGTGGTGCCCGTCCGGCTGTTGATGGCGCGCAGGTAGTCCAGGTCCACCTGGATGTCCATGCCGATGCCGTTCACGAGTTTCACGCGCAGGGTCACCTCGTCCAGGTCCAGGGTGCCACCCACGATATTCCTGAACAGGTCCAGCTCGCTTTCGGTGGGTTCCACTTCGATCACCTGACTGCCGAAATACCCCAGGGCGTACTCGGGCTTCAGGCCCCGGTAGCTCACCTTGGCATTCACGCTGTCCTGGTCCGTTACCGTGGCGCCCTGCCCGTTCGGGTCCAGATTGATGCCCACGATGGTGTGCAAGGTGTTCACCGCATTGTAGTCGGGCCCGCGCAGGTCGAAGGTGACACCGGCCAGGCTGCGTATGTCGGTAGCGGTGGTCGGGGAGGCTGGTGTGCCTGCACCCACGGTGGTCGACAGGCTGTTGCTACCACCGGGAAAACTGCCCCCCGGCAGGGTGAAGCTACCGATCACCGTGCTCGTGATCATGTTGCGCAACTCCAGTTCCACCACCCCCTCGCGCAGGATCAACTTGCGCAATGCCACTTCGTTGAAATCGAAGCGGGTCACGTTGTTCTCGTCCACGATGCCTGTGCCGGGTGGAAACTCCAAAGGCCCCGGTACAGTAATGGCGCCAGGATAGAAGTAGGTGGTGTCCGGTGCCACCAGTACCGTATCCAGGTCCACCGCGAAAAGCTCGCTTGTGTAAAGCAGGGTGATGTTGCCCGACCCGTCCACCGAAAGCAGCGAATCGGGCACGATGTCGGCAATGGTGA
>JBIIYD010000308.1:0-3051 GCA_044347005.1 Flavobacteriales bacterium
ACTCACCACTCGCTACTCGACCTGCGCACTTCCTTCCACCCGAAAAAACCGCTTCCGCCCGAAATCCTTGCCGGCCCCACCTACCCGCAGGTATTCGCCGACCGCCATGATTTCGTGCCCCGCCTCAGCATCATCGACCTGCTGTGTAATTGCGGCCCGGAGGCGAAGCGGATCGTGCGGTCGTGATATCGGCTTTGCTCACGCTTCGCTCCGATGCTCGGACAATACAATATGGTCCGTGCATGCTGGCGCGGACGGAACCGGAGGAACGAACGTAGAGCGGCCTTTCGACCACCGGTCATGTCCTCAGTACAAAGGAAGATCGCGCCTAGCGCGATGATCAGTCCCGAATGAACCGCACTACGCCACCCATGGGACCCTGCGGCCGAATGTAGTAGGGACCGGAAGGCAAATGCTCGATGGAAAGCAGCGCACCAAGGTCCGTTCGCTGTTGAGGGACCTGCACCTCCTGCCCCATGGCGTTGAACACCTGCACCTTCACCGGTCCATCCGAGTGCACCTGCACTACCGATCGGGCAGGATTAGGCCAAACAAGCATGCTTGCATCAGCCTTCCATTCCACAGCGCGCACATCCGAAAGCGCAGCGGTACCATCAAGGTCCACCTGCTTCAGCCGATAGTAGGAGGTTCCGGGCAACGGACGTGGGTCCCTGGCTTGGTAAACGATCATGCTCTGGCTATTACCACTCCCTGGGGAATGGACCAGATCTTCCCATTGATGGAGGTCCTGGCTTCGTTCAATGGTGAAACCGGCATTCTCCTGTTCGGTGGCCGTGGCCCAATCCAAGATCACTTCCTGTGCTGTCGGTCGGGCGTCGAAGTACAGCAGTTCCACCGGCAATGGGCTTACCACCACATAGTTGAAGTTGTCCAGGATCATTCCATGCGAACCGGTGAAATTCGGCGTGATCCGCATGGTATGAGAGGTGGAAGTCGCGGTGAACGTGAGGTGCTCCCGCTGCATGTTCCACCCACCTGTCCGTGTCACGATGGCATCGAGCACATTGTCGATGGATATCGTAACGGAGACCGACGCGGGCGTGGGGCCGGTCTGTCTACGTACTGCATCGAACTCCAGGGCATAAACGGCGCCTACAGTGAAGCCTGACACGGTCTGGCATAACACACGGTCGTCGGTAGTGGTGTTCGGATCGTTGTCCCCATCCACCTCAGCCACCATGCTCGTACTGGGGCCACCATACACATTGGCGGGATTCAGTTCAAGCGGACATCCGGACCACCCGGTGCTGCCGCTCTCGAACCCAGGGTTGGTAAAGGACTGCGCTTGCAGAGAACCACCAAGGGCAAAAGCATGCATAAGCAAGGCAGTGATGGGTATGGAGCAACCAAAGTGCTTCATGTTCAGAGGGATGGATAAGCTGATATTCTAGCTATCAACGCACTTGTACGATCATTCCCTTCGTAAGTTCGGACGCATGCACGCGATCCTTATACGCTGCCCGGTTCACGCGCCTTTCCGGAGCCCGGCCATGACCTTACTTACTGGGCAGCAGCCGGATGCTGGTCGCAGAATACCCGTGGTGCTTTATGCGGCGAGGTCCACCGCCCACCACGCTCCTCACCCTCGTGTGATCCAACGGACCATTTCCCAACACCTTCAACGCCATGAATTTCCAGCACCTCCTCCCCCTCTTCGCCTTGTTCACCGCGTTGCCCGCCCTTGCCCAAGAGGACGTTGTGGCGCCAAAGGAAGAGACGATCCAGATGGTGGAGCCAGCGAAACCAGCGGTCTTTGCGGTCGTTGAGGAAATGCCCCAGTTCCCTGGTGGAGAAAAGGCACTCTACGCTTACATCATCAAGGAATTGAAGTATCCCCCAATGGCCAAGGAGAGCGGTATCCAGGGCACGGTGTATGTGACATTCGTCATTCAAGCCGATGGAAGCATCACCAACTCCAAAGTGATCCGCGGCATTGGCGGCGGCTGCGACGAGGAGTCCATTCGCATCGTGAAAGGCATGTCCCAATGGATACCCGGCAAGAAGGGCGGCAGGGAGGTGATCGTGCAGTACAACCTGCCGATCCGTTTCAAGCTGGCGGAAGCGAAGAAATAGATCACGCGATCAGAGGATCGGAAGACCGGACGATCGGACAATTGAAAGTCCTGCCCGATCTTCACGGACTAGCCGTTAGTTGGGGTCAGGACATTTTCTGATTGTCTGACCCCTTGCCCATTAACACCGGATCATCCAAGAACTACTTAAAGAAAAATCTCGCACGAAGCGAACGAACACCCGATCGTTGAGATCCGCTTCCACACCGAGTCGCGTTCGGCCAGTGCCACGGTCATCTTCATGGAAACTTTCGGACCATGACCCGTTGCGCACTTGTGTTCCTGACCTTGCTCTTGTTCGGTGCTGCGAACAGCCGAGCGCAAGTGGCCGACGCCGGGCCGGACCAGTACATCTGCGGGACCACCACCATGCTGCAGGCGAACATCCCTGGAGTTGGTGAGTCGGGCTTTTGGGATGGTGGTACTTCCGGGGCGATCTTCATAGACGCTGCCGATCCATTGACCGAGGTGAACAACCTGCCTTACGGCGTCACCGAACTCACCTGGGTACACATCGCGCCGACCGGCGCCACCTCGGACGTGGTCGCCATCTGGGCCTATGATGCAGCCATGCCTTTTGCCGATGCCGGACCGGACCAGGTGATCATTGCACCACCGAACTATGCCTACCTGACCGGTTCCACCCCCATCGCTCCTGCGGTTTGTTTTTGGACTGTTGTCGCTGGAACATGCTCTATCAGTGAACCTTCAAACCCGAACACGATCGTCTATGGGTCAGGAACCAATGTTCTTCAATGGAGCTGTGATAATGGCCCATGCGGTGTTTCGACCGATCAGGTAACGATCCAGATGATGCTGTCAACGGGTCTGGAAGACACGAACACGACACAACCGAACGGTATCGCATACAACCCTACAACGCGTGAACTTCATGTCCTGAACGGAACGACCGTAAACGCATTTGAAGTATTCGACAGTCGCGGCCGATGCATCAGCA
>JBIIYD010000309.1:0-3050 GCA_044347005.1 Flavobacteriales bacterium
GGCTCGCCTGGTCCCGCAGGCTATCCAAAGACTTTGAGATCACCACACAAAGCTCAGAAGCCTTCGTCAAGATCTCGATGATCCACCTACTACTTCGCAAGATCACCTGCTAATGCAAACAGGTTCTGAGACCTACGGTCTTGACCTCCGCCCAGGCTCACCAAGTGGACCCTGCTTGACCTTAGTGCCAGCGCGCGAGCGCTTGTTGGAGCAATGCTCAAACAAGCGCTCGCCTATCCCGTAACTTGTCGACTTCGATCATCAATTCCCGAACAGCATGCTATCCCTCCGCATCAACATCCTCGGCCTGTGCTTCGCGGCCGGGTCCTTCGCCGCCGACCATGCGTGGTCGTGCACCCGGGTGGTGTACCAAGGCCCCAACGGCACCGTGCTCACCGCGCGCAGCATGGATTGGAAGGAGGAGATCCCGGCCA
This sequence comes from Flavobacteriales bacterium, assembly GCA_044347005.1. Lineage (GTDB taxonomy): Bacteria > Bacteroidota > Bacteroidia > Flavobacteriales_F > PHOS-HE28 > PHOS-HE28. The sequence goes on from JBIIYD010000309.1 coordinate 435, forward strand.
ACCTATGGGTATTGCCCCGGGGCATGGAGCGCAACGGGGAAGTGGGCGCCAACTCCATCACCTGGAAGGCGAAGTACGGAAGCGTGGTCACCAGTTCCTGGGACATCGCCACTTCCGATGGCATGAACGAAATGGGCCTGGTGGCAAATATGCTCTGGCTGGTGGAATCGGAGTACGAGGCCTTCGACCCACAGGGTGCCCGCAAAGGCCTCAGCATCTCGCTTTGGGCCCAATACCTGCTGGACAACTTCGCCACCGTGGCCGAAGCCGTCGACGAACTGCGCAAGGAAACCTTCACGGTGGTCACGGCCCATGTGCCCGGCACCCAGCTGATGACGACCATACACCTATCCATCTCCGATGCCACCGGGGACAATGCCATCTTCGAGTACATCGGCGGCAAGCTGGTGATCCACCACGATCGCGCATACACGGTGATGACCAACTCCCCCACCTTCGATCAGCAGCTCGCGCTCAACGCATACTGGAAAGGCATTGGTGGCACCACCATGCTGCCCGGCACGAACCGCGCGGCGGACCGCTTCGCACGCGCCTCGTTCTACATCAAGGCGATCGCCCAAACCGACAACACGCGCGTGGCCGTGGCAGGCGTGTTCAGCGTGATCCGCAATTGTTCGGTGCCCTTCGGCATCTCCTCGGAGAACGAACCCAACATCTCGTCCACACGCTGGCGCACCGTTTCCGATCAAAAGAACCGGGTCTATTACTTCGAAAACGTGCTCACCCCGAACGCCTTCTGGGTGGACCTGAAGAAGCTCGATCTCAGCGAAAAGGGGCGCGTGCGCAAGCTCACCATGGACAACAACGAGGTGTACGCGGGCGAAACCGCTGCACTGTTCAAGGAAACAAAGCCCTTCAAGTTCCAAGGCATTTGAGGCGCGCGGCGTGGCCTACCCGCCCAACGCCGACCATGTGCAAAGGTCACCCGCATTGGTCTTGATGGCTGTCGGGTCCCCCTCCGATCGGGCGGGACCGACATACGCCGGTCCTTAACCGACCGAGGTTCGTCCATTAACTTCGCACCATGTCCCTAGTGGAGAACAGAGCACAATTGATGGAAGCATTACGGGTCCACGCAATGCAGATCCAGGCTTTTGGTGTAACCCGTTTGGGTGTGTTCGGCTCCTTTGCTCGGGATAGGGCAACGGCGCAAAGCGATGTGGACCTTTTCGTGGTGTTCGCCCAGGAACAGAAGAGCTTGAAGAACTTGGTGGGGCTCTCTCGCTACCTCGAAAGCCTCTTGGAGCGCAAAGTGGATCTGGTCACCCCGGAGGCGCTCAATCCGTTCATCGGAAAGTACATCCTTCAGGAAGTCCAGTATGTCCCCCTCGCTGCTTGACTTCCTGCGCCACATCGCGCATGAGTGCGATTACCTGGTGCACTTGATGCAAGGCCGGGACCGCGCTGCCTTATTGGAAGACCCCACGAACAGCCGCGCCATTGTGCGTAGCTCGGAAGTGATCGGGGAGGCTGTGAAGAAGCTGCCCATGGAGTTGCGCAGCAAGTACCCCCAAGTGGAATGGTCGGATATCGCTGGGATGCGCGATGTGCTCATCCATCACTACTTCGGCATCGACTACGATATCGTATGGAGTGTGCTACAGAAGGAGATCCCCGAACTACATGAGGAACTGCAACGCATTCTCCTGCTCGAAGGCGGATGACCCGTGTACCTCTCCTGGGTACGGGTAGCAATACCAGCGCTGGTCTTTGTCCCGCCGTCCCCGGACCTCAAAGCGCTTCGCCACGCTCCGTTCGGCCCAAACGATCGTACTGCTCCAGCATGTTCACGAAGGCCTTGCGCTCCAGGTCGGTGATGGGGCGGCTATGCTCTCCCTTGTGACCGATGAATACGATCCGTGCTTCGCTGGCCGCCACCACATCGCGGATGATGCGCAGGTCCGCATCGCTGGGTGGCTGGTCCGTCCATTCGGCCACGGTGTGCTCCCCGGCCGCGCCGAACACGAGGGCCGGATCGATGCGGCGCTCGAAAGCCCGGTGGCCCGCTTCGATGCGCAGGGCCTTCAGGTACAACCAGCGCGCACCCGAATACTGGGCCCGCATGCGCAGCCATGCCCCGCCGGACGCTCGTTTGCCGATGTAGAGGTAGAACATGGTGCTGTCGAGCCCTCTGGGCAGGCGGCCATCGAAATACCAATACACGCCTTGGTCATCGGGTTCCGCCACGATGTGGTCCAGCGGCTGTACAGGCGCTTTGGGCGAAACGCCACCTGCCCGTGCCGCTGCGTCAGCGCCGGTGCGCAGCCCTCCTATGCGGCCCGGTCCTGTGGGTAACAACAGCGAGTCGACGCGCCCGACACATTCCTCCAGCCTGAACCGGGCATAGGCGAGTTCCTGCTCCAGGCGTCCGACCGCTGCTCGCGCATCGGCCGTGTCGCCCGCCAAAGGCTGCGCACAGCCGTAGGTGTTGTACTCGTTGGTGGTGCGTGTGCAAGCTGCAAGGACCAACAACAGCCCCAGGAATGGTACGAACGATGCCGGTGCCTTCATGATGCGGGAGTGTGGGTGAAGGTGCCACATCGCGGCCGTGGAAACCATGAGGGATGTCAGGGTGAGCCTCGATCGAGCGCGTCA
>JBIIYD010000310.1:0-3040 GCA_044347005.1 Flavobacteriales bacterium
ACTTCCAGCTACACCCAGAGGAACCAGCCAAGCAGACCCCAGATCCCCATGAAGAAAGTACCGAGGACCAGTGTCCCCCTGTGCTGGAGGAGGTCCCGCTTTACAAGTCCGCGATAGAGCAGCCATCCTATGAAGATGGCTGCAAGTCCCCAGACCATGATCAAGCGTCCCATGCGGTGTACATGTGTTTGGTGATCGCGTGGAGATCGGTCGGTCTAGTTAGCCACCTCGCTCATGAACTTGAGCCGCACCATCCGCAACTCATCCTCGCTGAAGTCTCCGTCGAACTCTTGTGAAGCCAGGTCGATCTCGTCCGTTTCCGCACTCCGGAAATAGTCCATGATCTCCTGCTGTGCATCGGCTTCCAGCACGTCGTTCAGGTGGTAGTTGATGTCCAGCTTGGTGCCGCTTTGCACGATGGTCTCCAACTCCGTTAGCAGATCGTTCATGCTCAGGTTGCGGGACTTGGCAATGGCGTCCAATGGCAATCGTTTATCGATGTTCTGGATGATGTGGACCTTGTGGCCGCTCTTGTTCACCACGGAACGCACGACCACCTCCTCGGCGCGTTCCACATCGTTCTCCTCCACGTATTTGGAGATGAGGTCCAGGAACGGTTCGCCGTACTTCTGTGCCTTGCCGGGTCCAACACCGCTCACCTGGGTCAGCTCGTCCACGGTGATCGGGTAGCGCACGGTCATTTCTTCCAACGAGGGGTCCTGGAAGATCACGTACGGTGGCAGGTTCAACTTGCGTGCGAGCTGCTGGCGAAGCTCCTTCAGCATCTTCATCAGGCGTTCGTCCGCTGCTCCACCGCGTGCGACAGGTTCGTCGTCCCCGCCTTCGTAATCGCTGTAGTCGCGCTCCTTGACGAACTTGATGGCCACCGGCTTGGCCAGGAACTTCTTGCCTGCTTCGGTAAGGCTCAGGTTGCCGTAGGTCTCGATGTCCTTGTGCAGGAAACCGCCCACATTGGCTTGCCGCACCACGGCCATCCAATGCTGGAGGTCCTTTTCGGAACCCTCTCCGTATACCTTGAACTTATCGGCCTTGTAGTTCTTGATCTCACTGGTCTCGGTGCCTGTGATCAGGTCGCAGATGAATTTGGCACGGTGGCGTTCCTTGCTCTCCTTCACGGCCTTCAGCACCATCACCAGATCGTCCTTGCCTTCGAACTGTTCGCGTGGGTGCAGGCAATTGTCGCACATGTTCACGCACTTCGAGTCGTCGTATTCCTCGCCGAAGTAGTGCAGGAGGAACTTGCGTCGGCACATGCTGGTTTCGGCGAAGCTCACCGTATCGGCCAGCAGCTGTTTGCCGATCTCCTGTTCGGCCACCGGTTTGCCCTGGAGGAACTTCTCGAGTTTCTCGATGTCCTTGTAGCTGTAGAACGCCACACACTTGCCCTCGCCACCATCGCGACCGGCACGCCCGGTCTCCTGGTAATAGCTCTCGAGGCTCTTGGGGATGTCGTGGTGGATCACGAAGCGCACATCGGGCTTGTCGATGCCCATGCCGAAAGCGATCGTGGCCACGATGACGTCCACATCCTCCATGAGGAACTGGTCCTGGTGGCTGCCACGCAGGTTGGCGTCCATGCCGGCATGGTAAGGCAGGGCCTTGATGCCGTTCACATTGAGCATCTCGGCCATTTCCTCCACTTTCTTGCGGCTCAAGCAGTAGATGATGCCACTGCGCCCCTCGTGCTGCCGGATGAAGCGGATGATCTCGCGTCCCACGTCCTTCTTGGGCCGGATCTCGTAGTACAGGTTGGGCCTGTTGAAGGAGTCCTTGTAGACGGTGGCGTTCGGGATGTCGAGGTTCTTCAGGATATCCTCCTGCACCTTCTGGGTGGCCGTTGCCGTAAGGGCGATCACCGGTACGCGCTGGATCTCGTCGAAGATCGTTCGCAGCCTCCGGTACTCGGGCCTGAAGTCATGGCCCCATTCGCTGATACAGTGTGCCTCGTCGATGGCGAAGAAGCTGATCTTGATGTCCGTCAGGAATTCGACGTTCTCCTTCTTGGTAAGGCTCTCGGGCGCCACGTAGAGGATCTTCGTACGGCCCTCCTTGATGTCGGTTCTTACCCGGATGGCCTCGTTGCGGGTGAGCGAACTGTTGAGGAAGTGGGCCACGCCCTCCTGAGAGCTGAAGCTCCGTATGGCGTCCACCTGGTTCTTCATCAATGCGATCAAAGGGCTGACCACGATGGCGGTGCCTTCGCTCATGAGGGCGGGGAGCTGGTAACAAAGGCTCTTGCCGCCCCCTGTGGGCATGATCACGAACGTGTTCTTCCCGGACAATACGTTCTGGATGATCGCTTCCTGTTCTCCCTTGAACTGGCTGAACCCGAAAAACTGCTCAAGTGCCTCCCGGGGTGTGATGTCTACTGATATCATGCTTTCATGCGCCGCTCGAAGTGGTCGGCTGTTTTCACTGCTGAAAGATAGTGCAAGGCATTCTACCGTGAAGCGATCTTTAACCCATGTTAAGGACATTGTCCCTGCGACCCGCTGTTCGGACCGCTTCAGCGTTGAAAACTGGGCATTTACGAACACCGGGCACCCTCTTGGACGGCTATCTTTGACCGCCTTATAAGGACCTCGCTCCATCAACCCGGGGAGCGCATCCATCAGATCGCTTTGGCAGCCCCGCAAGCCGCGCCCGATATGACGTTCCTGGAGCACCTGGAGGAGCTCCGGTGGACTTTGGTGCGTTCTGCCATCGCAGTGGCGGTGTGCATGGTGGTGGCTTTCCTGGCCAAGGATTTCATCTTCGACAAGATCGTTCTGGCGCCCAAGGAGGCGTCCTTCATTACCTACCGTGCGTTTTGTGCCTTGGGCCACCGGGTGGGTCTCGGCGATGCCTTGTGCGTGAGTTCCCTTGAGTTCACCCTGCAGAACATCAGCATGAGCGGGCAGTTCTTCACGCACCTGATCGTGTCCTTCGTGGCCGGTCTCGTGGTGGCCTTCCCCATCGTCATCTGGCAACTGTGGAGCTTCATAGCCCCGGGGCTCCAGCCCGAAGAACGCAGACCACT
>JBIIYD010000311.1:0-3035 GCA_044347005.1 Flavobacteriales bacterium
AGCGCATGCGCGGCATACGGGAAGCGTTGGGTGATGAACTGCCGAACATCCTGAAAGCCGGTGCGGAGATCCTCTTCCTGGCCACCGTGCAGTACAACCCGGTCTACGGTCTTGGCCTGCATGTGGAAGAAGTGGATATCACGTACAGCCTGGGCGAGTTGGAACGGCGCAAGCGGGCCACCATCGCAACGCTTCGTGCCGAAGGCCTGTACGACCTGAATCGTGCGTTGCCGGAACCCCTGGTGATCCAGCGGATCGCACTGATCACGTCCGTGGGGTCGGCCGCCTATTCCGATTTCATGCAACATCTCGCGGGCAACGAATACGGCTATCGTTTCCACGTGGAGGTGTTCGGCTCATCGGTGCAGGGCGATCTGGCGCCGGCCGAGTTGTGCGCTGCGCTGGCCAGGATCGACCCGGCGCGTTTCGATGCGGTCGTGTTGATCCGGGGGGGCGGTTCCAAGCTCGACCTGGAGGCGTTCAACGACCTCGGTCTGTGCCGCCGCATCGCACTGACGCCCATTCCGGTCATGACCGGCATCGGGCACGACGTGGATGTTTCGGTCGTGGACCTGATCGCCAAAAGCCCGCACAAGACCCCCACGGCCATAGCCGACCACCTGCTGGACAAGTGCCTCTACTTCGAAACCAGCTTGAACGGGTTCCTCGTAGGCATACAGCGGACCATGACCGAGCACTTCTCGGCACGCAAGGAACGCATGAGCACCCATAGCGAAACACTTCGCCAACGCCCCCGCGCCTATTGCCAGGAACAGCGCAGGGAACTGCACACGAGCACGGGCATGTTCGCGCGCAGCGTAACGGAAAAGCTGAAGGACCATGGCAAGCGCATGGACCAGCACGGCAACGGCATCGAAGTGCTCCCGATGCGTCGGCTCAAACAGGTGGAGGAACCGCGGTTGCGGGAACTGCGCATCGCCCTGGACCGGACGGCCCGCCAAAGCTTGCGCTCCCTGCTCGACCGTGTCGGCGGCATGCGCGATGCCATCGAACTGCTCGACCCCGAAAAAACGATGGCCCGGGGGTTCAGCATAACCCGCCACAACGGGCAGCCCATAACCGACCCGGCATCGTTGCAGGTCGGGGACACTTTGGAGACCACCTTTGCACAGGGGAGGACCTTGTCCACCATCAACACCATCGAGCGCAATGGCTGAAGAACGAATGACCTACGAACGAGCCTACGAAGAGCTCGAACTCATCATGCAGGAACTTCAGGCCGACAAGGTCTCCGTGGACGAACTGACCGTGAAGGTGAAACGCGCTGCGGAACTGATCACGTTCTGCAACAACATGCTGCGCAGCACCGAGGACGAGGTGAACAAGATCGTGAAGAAGCTCGGGCTTTGATCGCGAGCCGCTAAGCCTTCGCTCAACAGCCCGTACCGCACTTCTCCCCAGCGACCGGCCTAGAGCAGGTCGTTCGCCAAGTTCGCCAGCGGACTCCGTTCGCCTTTCTCCAGCGTGATGTGCGCGAACAGCGGGTCGCCCTTGGCCTTGTCGATCAGGTAGCTGAGGCCGTTGCTTTCCGTGTCCAGGAACGGGGTGTCGATCTGGTGCACATCGCCGGTGAAGACGATCTTGGTGCCCTCGCCCGCCCTGCTGATCACGGTCTTGATCTCCAGCGGGGTCAGGTTCTGCGCCTCGTCCACGATGAAGAAGATGTTGCTCAGGCTGCGGCCCCGGATGTAGGCCAACGGCGCAATGGAGATCTTCTCGTTCTCCAGCATTTCATCGATCCGCTTCGGGGTGCTGTCGTGCTTCTCGAACTGGCCCTTGATCAGCTTCAGGTTGTCCCAGATCGGTTGCATGTAGGGGTCCAGCTTGCTCTGGATGTCGCCGGGCAGGAAACCGATGTCCTTGTTGCTCAGCGGCACCACGGGACGCGTGACATAGATCTGCCGGTAATCGCGGCGCTGTTCCAACGCACACGCCAACGCGAGCAGGGTTTTCCCCGTACCTGCCGACCCCTGCAAGGTCACCAGCTTGATCTCGGGGTCCAGCAGCGCGCTCATGGCCAGCGCCTGCTCGGCGTTCTTTGGGCCGATCCCGAAGATGCTCTTCTTCTCCACCCGGTCCACATTGCCCGTGCGCGGGTCGAACTTGGCGAGAATGCTCTTCTTCTTATGCTTGAGGATGAAGAAGTGGTTGCCCTTCGGCCTGGCAAGTTCGAGGTCCTCGATGCTCATGCTCCCGCGTTCGAAGAGCGCATCGATGCGCTCCTCGGGCACATCGTCGAGCACGGTGCGGCCCGTGTAGAGTTTCTCCCGCACATCGCGCACCTTCCCCGTCAGGTAGTCCTCGCTCAAGAGGTTCAAGCTCTTGGCCTTCAAGCGCAGCGCGATGTCCTTCGTGACCAGGATCACCTTGCGGTCCTTGTACTGGCGCTGCAGGGTGAGCGTGGCGTTCAGGATCTGGTGGTCGTTCTTGGCATCGTCGAACACCTTGGTCGCGTCCACGCCATTGAGGTCGTGTTTTGCGACCACCTTGAACTTGCCCCGGGAGGGCCCGTTCAGGGGTTGCCAATCGCTCAGTACGTCCCGTTTCGCTATCTGGTCGAGGTGGCGGATGAATTCGCGAGCCTCGTAGTTGATGGTGTCATTTCCTTTCTTGAAGGTGTCGAGTTCCTCGAGCACCTGGATGGGTATCGCCACGTCGTGCTCCTCGAAGCTGTCGATGGCGGAGTGGTCGTACAGGATCACTGAAGTGTCCAGCACGAAGATCTTCTGGTCTTTCTTCTTCATTCGATCAAGGAACGGTGATGCCCAAATCTACCCTCCTATCAAGGCGGCTTTCCCGCACCCATCGACTGCACTTATCCACGATCGATCGTGTTATCGAGCGCCGGGTGAACGGGAGGTGAAGCACATGTGAACGAGTGGACAAGACCAAACCCGCATCGACGATCCTGAAGCGGATTGTTCGGGACGTTGAACACGCGACACCGCGGTCATGATGCGATGGTGAGCAACGCGAAGGGCCGCCCTTTCGGACGGCCCTTCACTGATCGATGG
>JBIIYD010000312.1:0-3032 GCA_044347005.1 Flavobacteriales bacterium
CATCACACGCCTGGGTTTCAGCTACCGCCTTGATCCGGCCAACGCTGTGCTCAACTTCGGAAGGGTATACCGCCAGTTGCAGGACCGCCGGATGTTCAAGGAACAAGGTGGTTCCCTGCGGCGCCTGTACTTCGCCGGGCTGCCACCAGCATGCACGCGAATAGTTGCCGAATACGGTGACAAAGTGCCCGTGTTCGTGGGCGATGAGACCCAGGTGGAGACCCTGCTGAAGATGGGTGTTCCGGAGCATCGCATCCCTTCGGAGATCAGCGGCAGCGCACAGTACGATGAGGACCGGCTGGCCTTCGCCCGCGAACTCCTCGCGGCCGACGCGCATGCCGTTCAACTACCCGTGGACCACAGCGGATACGCCACCTACGGCACGGCGAAGGACACCTTGGAAGCGCGTATCCGCAACAAGCGGGCACGTGGTCTGGCGCCGCTGATCCGGGTACACGTGGGGCCGTATTCGCCCAACTATGTGGAGGCCCGCAAGGAGTTCATCGGCTGGCTGCACACCTTGCGCGACACACGTTTTCTGGACATCGTATCCGTGGGTTCGTCGCAGTTGAGCCAGTCCGATTTCGGCACCGACTGGAAGGACCGCCCCAATGGCGGTGGAGTGCCGATCAACTCCGAAAAGGACCTGGTGGACATCCGCGAAGCGGCCAGCCCCATGCTTGTACGCACCTACAGCAGCACGCGCAATGTGCCTGCCATGGCCGAGGTTTACGAGCGAAGCCTCAACATCGCGTGGCATGCCTTGTCGCTGTGGTGGTTCAACAGGATCGATGGGCGCGGCCCGAACGGAGTGTTGCAGAACCTGGAGGAACACCTTGCCACCCTGCGTGTGATCGCCCGGCACAACAAACCCTTCGAACCGAACATCCCGCACCACTTCGCGTTTCGTGGAGGCGACGACCACAGCTACGTGCTCTCGTCCTACCTGGCGGCCATTACGGCCAAGCGCTTGGGAGTCAAGCAACTGGTGTTGCAGACCATGCTTAACACGCCGAAGTACACCTGGGGCATACAGGACCTGGCCAAGGCGCGGGCACTGCTGCAATTGGTGCGCGAACTGGAGGACAGCACCTTCACCGTGTACCACCAACCCCGCGCAGGGCTGGATTATTTCTCGCCCGATCTGGAGAAGGCCAAGGTGCAGTTGGCGGCGGTGACCTGCATGATGGACGATGTGGAACCCGCCAACGACCAGGGTCCGGACATCATCCATGTGGTGAGCTACAGCGAGGCGGTACATCTGGCCACGCCGACGGTGATCAACGAGAGTATACAGATCACGTTGCACGCCCTTGAGGCATACCGCAAGGCCAAAAAGGCAGGGCACATGGACGATATGTTGCACCATGCCGAGGTGGAGGAACGCACGCGGGAACTGTATGCCGATGTGAAGCAGACGGTGCGTACGTTGGAACGCCACATACCCGACCTCTACACCCCGAAGGGCCTGTATGAAATATTCCGCCGCGGTGTCTTTGCCGTGCCTTACCTCTGGGAGGGCCGCGAGGAGTTCAAGGCCGCCATCGCGTGGCGCACCGCACTGGTGAACGGCGGTGTGCAGGTTGTGGACGAGCACGGCAAGGTCGTCCCACCCGCCGATCGCCTGACCGGGATCTTTGCGTAGCAAGCATAAGCACGAACCATGATCCAGCTCGACGACCAGTTCCGCAGCATCCAGGAGAAGGTGGAGCAGGGCTTGCGCGTTTCGTACGAGGTGCCGAACAACGTGATCCAGGCAATGCCGGAGCCCTTGGTCACGGTGCGCACCATCACCTACCAGCATGCGCCGTACATCCGGCAGTGCATCGAAGGGGTGCTGATGCAGCGTACCAGCTTCCCGGTGGAGTACATCATCGGCGAGGATCTGAGCACCGATGGTACCCGTGAGATCGTGCTGGAGTACGCGGCAAAATATCCGGACCGCATCCGGGTGTTGACAGCCGACAGCAACGTGGGTATGCGGGTGAATACGCGAAGAACGAACCTCGCGCTCCGTGGGAAGTACTGCGCGCTTTGCGAAGGCGACGACTTTTGGACCGATCCCTTGAAATTGCAAAAACAGGTCGACTTCTTGGAAGCCAACCCGGACTATGCGCTCACCTACCACGATGCGCGGGTGGAGGACCCCAAGGGCAACGTTGTCCTGGTGTCCAAGATCCCCAAGGGCATGGCTCGGGACCATAGCGAGGAGGAACTGCTCCTGAACAAGACCTTCATCCTCACGCTCACCATGCTTTACCGCAACAACACCAGCTTGTGGCGGGACCCACCCCATGAAGGTGCCATGGTGCTGAACGGCGACAATTTCCTTACCTCACGTCTTGGTCTTTCCGGCAAGGGCAAGTTCATGGCCGATATCATGCCGGCGGTGTATCGTCAACACACCGGTGGCGTATGGTCTCCCTTGTCACAGACCGCACGGGACAGGGCCCAGATCAACTCCTGGATGTGGATGGGGGCCTACTATGATCGCATCGGCAGACCCGATGTGGCACGGCATTTTTTCGAGCGGGTTTCCGGTCGCGTGAAACCGATGTTCGAATGGTACGAGCTGCGCCACCGCAAGGCCTACCAGCTTTTTGCACGCATCATGGGTTGGTTCAAGATCGATCTTCCGCGATGAGCGAAGGGGAGCAGCAGGGTGGCAGCGGTCCACAAGTGGTGTTCACGATCACGTCCACCGGGCCTGACGAATACGCCGCGATGGCCCGCATCGCCATCGCTTCGGTGCGTGCCACGAACCCGTCAGCACACGTTGTGCTCCTGTGCGATACCGTTACTGCGGGCACACCGGCTTTCGCCGCATCGCCGTTGGTGAACGAGGTGGACGCGTTTATCAGCTGTCCCACTCCGGAGGGCGGTCCCACGTTCCGAAGCCGTTATGTGAAGACCAGCATGCACCGCTGGGTGAAGGGCCCCTTCCTGTTCCTGGACCTCGACATCCTGGTGCGCGGCGACCTTGCACCCGTGTTCGCCCTGGATTGCGATGTGGCTGCGGCCACCAACCATTC
>JBIIYD010000313.1:0-3026 GCA_044347005.1 Flavobacteriales bacterium
GAAATGAAGTCCACACCGGTTTCGGCATAAGCTCTGATATTGTCCAGCACAATACCTCCGGATGCTTCGGTTTCACAGCGGTGCCCGATCCGGACGACAGCGGTGCGCAGCAGTTCGGGTTCGAAGTTGTCCAGCATGATGCGTTGAACACCTCCCGTTGCAAGCACCGCATCCACCTCCTTCAGGTTGCGCGTTTCCACCTCGATGGGCAAGGCCATTTCCCGTTCGGCCAGGTAAGCCTGAGCTGCGCGTATCGCCTGTGGTATGCCACCTACGAAATCGGCATGGTTGTCCTTGATCATCACCATGTCGTACAATCCCATCCGGTGGTTTTCACCGCCCCCGATACGCACCGCCCACTTTTCGATCAGGCGCAGGCCGGGAGTGGTCTTGCGGGTGTCCAGTACCCGGCAGGCGGTGCCTTGTACCGCATCGACGTATTGGCGCGTTTGCGTGGCTATGCCGCTCATGCGTTGCATGAAGTTCAGCATCAGGCGCTCCACGATCAGGATGCTGCGTTGTGGACCCATCAACGTGAAAGCGATCTCGCCCGGTTTCACGGCAGCCCCATCGTGCATGTACGGCTTCAAGGTCAACGCCGGGTCGTGGCGCTTGGCTATGGCTTGGGCCAATTCGAGCCCGGCCAGTATGCCGTGGTCCTTTACCACCAACCGGGCCGCGCCCCGCGCATCGGCGGGTATGGTCGCCAAGGTGGTGTGGTCGCCCGACCCAAGGTCTTCTGCGAGCGCCCGGTCGATGAGCGCTTCGGTCCCTTCGGGAAGCACGTTCAAAAGTCGTTGTTGCTGCTCTCGATCCGCAGCTGTTTAACCTGGAAGTCCTGCTCCGTCTTCTTCAGGAAGAAGGTCGTCCGGAAATACCCCGTTCTGGTCCGGAGGATACCGATGTAGTACTTGTCGCCGAACTTGCTCACTCCACTGTGCTCGATCACCAGGTCCACCGGGGGATGGTCGTTGAAGAACTTGCGGAGGATCTGTTCCGCCTGGGCACGGCTGTATACTTCTGAAGTGCCCTTGACGGTGAGGTCGATGTTCGGAATGAAGGTCGCTGCCAACTCCTTGGAGTTACCGGTCTTCATGGACTGCACCACTTTGTCCTTCACGACATCCTGGGCGCTCAAGCCGAATGTGAGGAGCGAAGCGAGCACAATATGCAGTATGCGGAACATGGCGAGGGACATTTGTGCCGAAATTTGGCAAATACCGAGCCAAGTGGACATGGTTCCACGGAGTTTTCATCAACATTCCGGTAACACATGAAGGTCAGGCTGATCCTTGTTGGTCGCACGGAGCGTGGCTTCGTGGCCGATGGCGTGCAGCACTACCTGGCCCGGTTGGACCGCACGATGCCGGTGGAGGTTTCCATACTACCTGAAGCTGGAAGGGGCGAAAGCGCGTTCCAGCAACGCACGGAGAGCGACCGTATCATGGCCGCCATCAGGCCAGGGGAAAAGGTCGTGGTGTTGGACGAACGGGGTGCTGCGCTTACGAGCACGGCCTTTGCGGGCAAGTTGGGAGCCTGGCGGGACCAGGGTGTGAAACACGTGGTATTCATCATCGGCGGTGCCTATGGCATGACCGATGAAGTGCGACAACGGGCCGATGTGCTCCTTGCTTTATCGACCATGACCTTCCCGCACCAGTTGGTGAGGGTATTGTTCGCGGAGCAGTTGTACAGGGCGACCAGTATCCTGCAAGGAACGGGTTATCACCATTGAGCGGGTCACCTGCCCCGCACGAAACCTCCTTTCATGCTGTCTCCCAAGTCGAGCAGGACCAGCATGGTGTTCAAAAAGGATTTCGCCAGCTTAAGATGCCAGCGATTCTCCAGGCGCATCCGCAATTGCTCCTGACCTGCCTTGGCCTTGGCCTTCAACTGCTGGTTACCCGTGCCCTTGCCCACACGCCAGCGGTAGGCACTGAATCCGGTGGTTACCAGCCAGCTTTTGCGAAAGCCGGAACTGCTCAGGGTCCGCGTGAAACTCGCAGGCGTGAAATAGTTCAGATGCTCAGGGTAGGACGCTACGTTCCAGTTGGACGCGTCCAATCGACGGGCCAGGCAATCGTAGTTCGGCGTGGTTGCGTAAAGGAGTCCTCCTTCGCGAAGGATAGCACCCATGCGAAGCAATTCCGGACCCGGGTGGCATAGGTGTTCAAGCACTTCGAAGGAGCAGACCACATCGAAGTATTCCGGCGGGTAGTTCTCGGCCACAAGGGGGCCTTTAATGATCTTTATTCCATGGGCTTCGCAGGCAGCAATGGACCGGGCACCATATTCGGTGCCGTGTACCTCCCAGCCTCGTTCGGCCGCTACCCGGAGAAACAGCCCTGCTCCGCAACCCACATCGATCAATCGGCCGCTCATGCGGAAGGGCTCGAACCGGTCGAGCAATTCCTCGTAACGCTTCTTGGTGATCGGCGATAATTGCTCGATGGTCGGGTAGTTGTCGTAGTATACCTGCAATTCCTCCCCGGTCGGCTCTTGGGAAGCGAACACCATGGAGCAACTCCCGCAGCGCACCAAGTGCTGCCGCCGAAGAGCGTTTATGGGCCGATGGTCCACTTGTTGGCAACACGGACATGGGCGGGGGCCTGTCACTGGCATACAGCGACAAGTTTAGGAAAGTTTGTTCCGGCGCTCCGCGACCCGGCTCGCAGGAGGTGCGCAATGTCCCTGCCGAACGTCCCGGTCGTGTAATGGAAGTGGAATGACCATGAATGGTCGAAGTGGCCAACGATCGCCGGGGCCCATGGATCACCGGTCTTGAGCGTCCGTTGCGTTCGGGGAAAGGGAATTGTCACTCGAGCCCGGGGCCTTCCGTGCATCCTTGGCCGGGCGTCGAATGGACCCCAGGGGCCCGACCACCTTGGTCGCCTTGATCCATCCTCACGGGAGTCTGTGTATACATTGGCCCACGATTGTGTCGTGCGTGATCGGGATCACTCCTTGAACACGTGAGCTTGAAGCCCGTCCCATGTTGCACGTAGAATACCATGGCTATGTCGGTA
>JBIIYD010000095.1:0-10312 GCA_044347005.1 Flavobacteriales bacterium
ACCTCAGTAGAGGAGAAGATATCGACCCCTTAATGCACCGGGCCGATCATCCGGTGACAACATGTCGATGCCCAGCAACTGGACCGGATAGTCCTTCAACAGGATGCGCTCCTTCGGCAACAGCCCTGCCTGTTCCAATAGACCGAGCTGCTCGCCGTCGGTGTATATCGCCACACCGGGTGCGATGACGGCTCCGGCTTCTTCCACATCGCTGAGCCAGCGTACCGGATATCCCGCATAGAAGTCCAATGCGCTACCACTTACCTGCATGCCATAGAAGTGGTCTATGTCCAAGCCTTTGGAAGCAGCCCATTTCCCGGCCTGGGCAGCTGCCTGATAGCGGAGCAGGGAAGGGTAGAAATGAGCATTGAGGGTGATGGCGACCGCCACCATGACCTGAAAGGACATGATGAACCAGCCTGTGCGCTCGGTACACCGCCACATACGCCAGAAAAAAAGGATCCCCACCATCGCAAGCAATGCGATGAACGGTACACCACCATCGGGGAACGACCACGCGGCCAAGGCGAGCGCAAGGACCCACACCAGGAACAGAATGGCCTTGTGCACTCGCATGAGGGCCCCTTCGAACACGGTATGCCAAGCCCACGCACCCTGCACCGCGAACAGTGGCACCAGGACATAGAGGTAATGCGGCAGTTTGAATTTGGAAAGCGACAAGGCCAGGAATACCGTGAGGATCCCTGAGATGGAAGCATACTCCGGCAACGGAACCCGTTTCACCAAAGACCTCACCGACCGCCATAAGCCGGCCAGTACGAATACCGTCCATGGCAGTAGCTGCCAAAGCACTTCGTGCGTGAAGAAGAGAACGGAGGAGTCGTCCTTCCAGCGGTTCTCGCCGGTGATGCGACCAAAACTCTGTTCCCAGAAATAGAATCGAAGTCCGTGCGTGCCATGCTGCTGGTACAAGCCGATGCACATGGGGAGCAACAGCAGCCCCAACACGATCGGGACCATCAGCACACGCGCATCCCACATCGCTGACCAGCGGCGCGTGAACACCACCTGCCCGGCCAGGGCGAGCACTGGAGCCATCAGGCCCATGGGCCCCTTGACCAGCATACCACTGGCCAGGGCGAATGAGCAACCGATCAACTGCCACGAGCGGCGTTGCTCGATCCACGCTGCACCCATCCAGATCGCAGCCATGATCGAAGCGGTGAGTATGGTATCCGTGCGCACATCGTTGGTCATGAGCACGAAGGCGGCACTGCCCCCGAACATCAACGCAGCAGTGCGTGCGACGGCCTCGGAGTGGTAGAGCTTGGAGAAGCGGTAGGTCGCATACAGGCCCAGGAAGGCATACAGGATGCTGGGCAGCTTGTAGCTCCAATTGGAAACGCCGAAGACCTTGAACGAAAGTGCAGATAGCAAGAAGAGCAAGGGAGGTTTGTCCAGGTAATCGTTGCCACGGTAATAAAGCTTGAGCCAGGTGGCATCGTCCGGGCGGTGCTGGTGCGAAAGCATGTCGCGGGCGATGCCGGCGTACTGGGCGGCATCCACCTCCATCACATCCAGTACGGAACCCGATGCCGTTACCACCAGCAGGGCCAGGAGCGCAATGATGAGCGAACGGTCTGACATCGGGACGAAGATGCGGTTTGTTGGCGGCCCTTTGGATACCAAAGGCTTGTTAACGATGGACACAGGGGCGGCACGAAGCCTTAACATTGCGCGATCATCATCGCACATGGGCCGAAAAGCGATAGGAACATTGATCTTGTTGGCCACGCTCAGCGTCGTCGGCGTGGTATTCATCCAGCTGCTCTGGCTGCAGCAGGTGTCGCGCTACCGTAACGACCAGGTGGCGCTGAACAAGGAGCAGGCGGCCCAACTGGAGAAGCAGTTCAACGACCGGGTGGTGATCGCACTGACGGATGTTACCGAGCAGATCCTCTCGATCAACAAGGACCCGAGCGACCTGTACGATGCCGTCAAGCAGGAACGGCCGAACTACTTCGCCGTCACCATCAACGACACCCTGCACCCTTACCTCCTGGAAGCCCTGTTGCGGAAGGAATTCAGCCGACGCAACATCCAGGAGGACTTCGAGTACGGCATCTACGACTGCTTCACGGACAGCGTGGTGTACGGCAACTACGTATCCTTCGACACCCTGGCCACGGACAGTGTCACGCACTCCAAACTGCAAAAGCTGGACAAGGACGGGCACTACTTCGGTGTCTACTTCCCGGACCGGCAAAGCACCTTGTGGGAAGAGGATGCCAGCCGCTGGATGTGGGTCTTCCCGGCGATCGTGACACTGATCGTGTTCAGCTTCTTCGCGTACAGCGTGTGGGTGATCCTGAAACAGAAGAAGTTTAGCGAAATGAAGAACGACTTCATCGGCAACATGACGCATGAATTGAAGACGCCGATAAGCACCATCGCCCTGAGCGCCGAAGTGTTGAGCGATCCCGGGATCGTGCAGGAACCCGATCGTTTGCGGGAATACGCCCGGATCATCCGAAGCGAGAACGAACGCTTGCGGGCGCAGGTCGAACGCGTGCTGCAACTTTCCACGTTGGACAAGGACAACCTTGAACTCAAACGAGAACGGGTGGACATGCACCAGGTGGTACACGAAGTGGCTTCCGCGTTGAAACTCCCGCTTGCAGAAAAGCGCACCACCCTCACCTTGGACCTTGCGGCTCAACAGCACAGCGTACAAGGGGACCGGATGCACCTGACCAACACGCTGTTCAACCTGCTCGACAATGCCTTGAAATACGGACCCGAGGATGGTGTGATCGAACTGCGCACACGAAGCAAGGGCGGTGAATTCGCGCTCAGCGTTCAAGACCACGGGATCGGGATCCGCAAGGAGGACCTGAAGCACATCTTCGAACGCTTCTACCGGGTCCATACCGGCAACGTGCACAACGTGAAAGGCTTCGGACTAGGCTTGCACTATGTGCAGCAGATCGCGCAGGCCCACGGTGGAGGCATCAGTGCGCTCAGCGAATTCGGGAATGGAAGCACGTTCACACTTTCATTGCCGCTTGCCTGAAAGACCATTGAATTCGATGTGGAAATGTGAAAATGTCAGGATGTGGCTCTGCGCCTGGGACAAAGGCGAGCCGCCACGGGACATCTTCACATCTCAGCATCTCCACATTTCCACATCTCAGCATCTCCACAGTTCGCCATTTCCATCTTCCCTTCCATGAGCGATACCAAAGCAACGATCCTCTTGGTAGAGGACGACCAGAACCTGGGTTTCGTTATCCAGGACGCCTTGAAGCGCAAGGGCTACACCGTACACCTGTGCCGCGACGGCAAGGAAGGGCTTCACAAATTCAACGAGCAGTCCTACGACCTGTGCGTGCTGGACGTGATGCTCCCGCACAAGGACGGGTTCAGCCTTGCGGAGGACATCCGTACGGTGAACGCCATGGTGCCGATCGTATTCCTGACCGCGAAGAGCCAGACGGAAGACCGCATCGCCGGGTTCAAGGCCGGTGGTGATGACTACCTGACCAAACCCTTCAGTCACGAGGAGTTGATCCTGCGCATCGAAGCGATCCTCCGGCGCACCCACGGAAAGGCGGACGACCCGCGCGATCGCGAGCGATTCGAACTCGGCGCATTCACCTTCGACCACCGGAATCTTGTCCTGAGCCATCCGGAGGAAGAACGCAAGTTGACCAAGAAGGAAGCTGAAGTCCTACGTCTGCTGTGCATGCACCAAGACCAGGTGCTCCCACGTGAATTGGTGCTGAACATGGTGTGGGGCGACGACACCTACTTCCTCGGCCGCAGCCTGGACGTTTTCATCAGCCGGTTGCGCAAGTACCTGAAGGCCGACCCTACCATTCAGATCGTGAACGTGCACGGCGTCGGTTTCAAGTTGGTGGTGGGTTGATCGACCGCCCTTCCGGTTCCTGATGCATGAACCGAAGGCCGTGCAAGGCTGGTCATCCTGCGCCCTGTAGTCCAGGTAACCGCTCCTTCTCCGTCCATCCCGCGCAGCACTGCCGGTCACTATTCACGCGGGTTATGGCGTGTCGAGGTATTCCCTTCGTGGCACGATCCACGAAATCCCGACACACCATGAGAGCATCGCTTACCACCCTTTTGATCGGAATCCAGGCTATGTGCCTCCATGCACAGGTCACCCTCGATATCCTCGAACCTTCGACCGTTGCCGGAAGCCTGACGCACACGTGGGCGGCCCCTGCTGCGGATTCGTGGAACACACCGGATATGGCCTTGCCCGCAAACCGGCGCAGCGGCACACTGGCCCTTGCTTTGGACGGCAGTGCTTCGGACAGCCTGGTATGCAGCGCCATACTCGACCCCACGTCGCTTTCCGGCAAGATCGCCCTGTTGTACCGCGGTACCTGCGACTACTCGGAGAAAGCCCTTTTCTGCCAGAGTGCCGGAGCGATAGCGGTGATCATCGTCAACAATATACCGGGACCACCGGTGGGCATGGGTGCTGGGGCAGTGGGCCAGCAGGTTACGATACCCGTGTTCCAGATCGGGCAGGCCGATGGTGCCATCCTGCGCGCGGAACTCGATGCCGGGAGCACGATCGATGTACTACTGGGGAACAAGAACGGGTACTTCAACGAAGACCTTGGACTCGACAAGTTCGGTGTCCTGCTTCCACCGGCATTCGCCCGCCCCGCTGCACTTGCCGCCAACCCCGGGGAACACATCGTACGGATAGCCGCATGGGCCCACAACTATGGCCAACTGTCGCGCAGCGGAGCGGTGCTCAGGGCCACGGTGGAAAAGAACGGCAACCTGCTCTACGACCATACTTCACCAGCGTTCGACATCGCTGCTGGCGACAGCGCCTTCATCACCTTGCCCGACTTCACATCGAACAGTTTTTCGGGGCGTTACGTGTTGACCTATCGGGTGGCCTACCCGGGCAACGACCAGCACCCAGCGGACAATTCCTTCGTGATACCGATGGATCTCGAATCGCTCTACACGCTGGCGCCGGTGAACGCAACGACGGGGAAACCAACGACCACCATCGGCATCCGTCCGGCCACTCCGGGTGGCGAGTACGAGAGCTGCATCCACTTCAGGGATGCGCATGCTTCGCGCATGGCGGTCGCCGGGATCCATACATACGTCGCGAAGAATGCCCCCGGCGTGGTCACCGATGAATTGATCACCGTTCGTGCCTATGAATGGGTCGACCAATTCACCGGACTCAGCGATGGCAACTTCGGGATCAACACCTTGGTGGAGATCGGTGCCACGGACCACTTCCTAACAGGCACTGGGAACGAGGATACGCCCTACCTGGCCTTTGAAGCGCCCGTGATGCTGTTGGACGGATCGCGCTACCTCTTCTGCGCATCCACCTTCAACCCGGACATCTTCCTGGGCTACAACCGGGACGTCCACTACGCAACGCATGAACAGGTGTACGACCAGCCCACCTCGCCGAACCGCACCGGGAACAGCTGGTTCGTGGGATTCGTCGGCGGACCGGTCTCGAGCCTCGGTGTGCACATGATGAACGCCGCCAGCATCGGTATGCCCGAACGGGAACACAGCACACTGGCCGCCTACCCCAACCCCGGCACCGGTGTGTTCCAGCTTACGCTGAGGGGCACCGGCAGCAAGACGATCACGGTGCAAGATGCATCGGGCAGGACGATCCTGACGAGCAGCACCGCCACGGACCTCTTCACGCTGGACCTGCGCGGCGAAGCTCCCGGTGTGTATACGATCCAGGTCGTGGACGACCAAAGCAGGTCCGTAGGCCGGGTCGTAGTGCAGTGATCGAGGGGCGGTACCGTATGAATGGCGAGAGCGCGCCCCTTCCCGAGCGCGCTCTTTCCATTCACCGACCCAAATACCGGACAAGCACTTCGCTTGCCCCACGGCTCAGCTTGCGCCGAGCAGTTTCTTCACGAGCGCGGCCACGAGGCTGCCATCGGCCTGGCCTGCAAGTCGCTTGTTCGCTTCACCCATTACTTTGCCCATCGCCTTCATATCCGTTGCGCCAAGCTCCTGGATCAGCGCTTTCACGGCGGCTTCCACCTCCGCCTCACCAAGGCGCTTGGGCAGGTAGGCTTCGATCACGTTCGCCTGCGCTTCCTCTTCGGTCGCAAGCTCATCACGCTGTTGTTCGCGGTAGATCGCGGCACTTTCCATGCGCTGCTTGTGCAGCTTCTGCAGGATGCGCATGCCTACGGCCTCGTCAAGGCCATCACGCCCACCCTCCTTGGTCAGTTCTAGCAGGATGGCGCTCTTGATCGCACGCAAGGCGTTCAAGCGGTCCTTTTCACGCGCCAGCATGGCGGCTTTGATATCGGCGTCTATGCGTTGTTGGAGTTCCATGGTTCATCCTATTCGGTCCGATGATCATCGGCCCGTACCAACGTGTCCTGAGCTTTCGCTCAGTCCACGTTGTCGTGCAAGTAGGGATTGTTCCTCCGCAGCTCCACCCGACGATCGCCGTTCTCGTCCGTCTCCTCGTTGAGCGTATAACGGCTCACCGTGGAATCGGTGCTGTGGGGCGCATCGTTCAGTTGGAGGTTCTTTCGCTTGTAGGCCGGCTCCCGTTCCAGATCGGCGAGGCCGTTGGTGGTGCGCAGGCGGGTGGCCAGATCGCGCATGCGGGCCTGGCGTTCCTCCACGCGTGCCTGGTGTTCGGGCGGCGTAAGGCGTGCCTCGGTCACATCGGCCACTGTCGATTGGACATTCGTTGCATCGGTCGTGGAATCGTAAAGGCTGAAGACGGTCTTCTCCACTTCCGGCTGTGGCTTGGGTGCCTGTACCGGTGTTTGCATGACCGATCTTTCCACCATGAATTCCAAGGTGCTCTGTTGGGGAACAACGGGCTCCGAGGCGGGCACTTCCCGCACCTTCATGTATGGCTCGGCAATACCCTCCGTAACGGCAGGCACGCCGGGGGCCGATGGCGCCAGGGACCCACCGACCGGATTGGCGATGGGCTGCGTAACAGGCGTTGCGGTCTCCTCCATCAAGGGGATGACGGTGCGTGTCGCTTGTGCAGGCGCGGCATCCAGCGCATTAGGGCTCGTCTGGAAACCGGTAGCGATCAGCGTGATGCGGATCTTCTCGCCCAGGCTTTCGTCCTTGCCGTATCCCCAGATCACGTCCGCGCTGCTTCCTGCGGCCTCCTGGATGTGCTCGGTGATCTCCGAGATCTCGTCCATGAGGATCTCCTTGGTCCCGTAAGTGATGTTGAACAGGATATAACGGGCGCCACGGATGTCGTTGTCGTTGAGCAACGGTGAATCCAAGGCTTCCTGGGCGGCGCGCAAGGCGCGGTCCTCGCCTTCGGCTTCGGACATGCCCATGATGGCCACACCGCTTTTGCTCATCACGGTCTTCACGTCCTCGAAGTCCACGTTGATGGTACCGGTCTCGTTGATGAGGCTGGCAATGCCGCGTGCGGCGGTCGTCAGCACGTTGTCGGCATGCTCGAAGGCATTGTCCAAGGACAGGTTACCGTACAGGTCGCGCAAACGGTCGTTGTTGATCACCAGCAACGTATCCACCGCCTTGCGCATCTCCTCGATGCCGGCCATGGCCTGCTGCTTGCGCTTGCGGCCCTCCCATTGGAAAGGGCTGGTAACGATACCCACGGTGAGCACGCCCATTTCGCGAGCGATGTCGGCGATCACCGGCGCAGCGCCCGTGCCCGTTCCACCACCCATGCCGGCGGTGATGAAGAGCATCTTGGTGCGTGTGCTGAGCAACTGGCGCACCTCGTCCAGGTTCTCCTGCACGGCATCGCGGCCACGCTCGGGGATGGAACCGGCACCGAGGCCTTCGGTGAGGCCGATGCCGAGCTGCAGTTTCACCTGCACCGGACTGATGTCCAAGGCCTGTTTATCCGTGTTGCAGACAATGAAGTCCACGTTCTTGATGCCTTGTTCGAACATGTGGTTGACGGCGTTGCTGCCACCACCACCAACGCCGATCACCTTGATGATCGAGGCGAGTTCCGTGGGAAGGTCGAATTTCATGATACTTGGGTTTGGAAGGTTCTTGGGAAGGGTCGGGTATTCGGTCGGTCTAGTGTTCGTCGTCCTTCAACAGGTCGCCTGCACCATTGAGCACCGAGGTGAAGAAATCGCCGAAGCTGCGTTTGGAGTGGGTCTTGACGGGATCGCGCTGTGCGGTGTTCTGGCTCAGGGTCTTGGGGCGGCGGCGATCCAGGTAGTCGAAGCCTTTCATGACAAGGCCTACACCGGTGGCGTGCAAGGGACTGGTGATGTCCTCCACGGCGCTCTTGGCGATGTGTTCGTTGGGATAACCGATCCGCGTGCTCATGCCGGTCATCAGCTCCACAAGGTGCTTCAAGTGCTTGAGCTGGGCGCCACCGCCGGTGAGGACGATACCTGCAATGAGCTGCTTCTCCATGCCCGAGTTCTTGATCTCGAAATAGACGTGCTCCAGGATCTCCTCCATGCGGCTCTGGATGATCTCGGCCAACGTGCGCAGGCTGATCTCCTTGGGTTCGCGGCCACGCAGTCCGGGAATGCACACCACCTCGTTCTCCTTGTTCTCGGCGGCCAACGCGCTACCGAACTTCGTTTTCAGCAGTTCGGCCTGGTCGCGCATGATGCCGCAACCCTGGCGGATATCCTCGGTGACCACATTACCACCGAAGGGGATCACGGCCGTGTGGCGGATGATGTTGTCGAAGAAGATCGCGATGTCCGTGGTTCCACCACCGATGTCCACGAGCACCACACCGGCCTCCTTTTCTTCGGCACTGAGAACGGCATCGGCGCTGGCCAATGGTTCAAGGATCAATTCGGTGACCTCGAGGTTGGCCCGGAACACGCACTTGTTGATGTTGCGCGCGGCCGTTACCTGGCCACTGATGATGTGGAAGTTTGCTTCCATCCGGATGCCGCTCATACCGATCGGGTCACGGATGCCTTGCTCGCTGTCCACGATGTACTCCTGGGGCAGCACGTGGATGATCTCCTCTCCGGGTGGCATCACCAGGCGGTAGGTCTCATCGATCAGCTGATCGATGTCCACCTGCGTGATCTCCTCCTCGAGGCTCTCGCGCATCTTCATGCCACGGTGCTGCATGCTTCGGATGTGCTGTCCGGCAATGCCCACGTTCACGGTGTGGATGTCCACTCCAGCGCTGTCCTGTGCCTGCTGGACCGCAGCCACGATGCTGTCCACGGTCTTCTGGATGTTGGCCACGACACCGCGGCTGACACCATCGGACCGGGACTTGCCCATGCCGAGGATCTCGATCTTCCCCTGCTCGTTCCTGCGCCCGACGATGCAGGCGATCTTGGTCGTGCCGATGTCCAGGCCGGCTACGATCTCTTGGTTGTGGTCCATGGTCTATGTTGCGTGTTAGGGCGTTGTGCGTTTGGTACAGACGATCTGATCGGCGAAGCGCAGGTCGATGCGCGAATAGCGTCGCCAATCGGCTTGTGTGATCCCCCTTTCGTAGAAGATCCTGAGTTTATCGAAGCGTTGCTCCAGTTCGGTCCCGGAGCCGATGAGCACCCGCTGTGCACCCACCTTCGGCACCAGTTCGAATTCACCGGAGGCGTTCACCACGACCTGGTCCACCAAGGCGTTCCAAAAGGGGTCTTCCCTCAGGAACATGGCCAGCCGATGGATATCGTCCGACCTGTATCGGAACATCACGCTGTCGCTCTCGAACACGGAGCGCACCCCGTCCGTAGCACCCGGTTCCTGAAGGTTGCCGGTGACCACCGGTACGCGTGCGGTGTAGCGGGAACTGGTGGGCATCGTGAAGCCGTTCTCATCGATGTAGAAACTGGTACCGTCCAGGTTGAAGACCCGGACAACGGGGATGCGCTGCCGCACTGAAATGTGCAACACGCCGTCCATGGTGTGGTACACTTCCGCTTCGGCCACGCTCGGCAGGTTCCTGAGCCGGCGTTCGATGGCCGGAAGGTCCACATCGCCCAAGGAGGCTCCCATCACGGCGGTGCCTTGGTCGGCGACCTCCGCACGGATCAGCTGTTCGTCCACGAAGTGCATGCCTTCCGCATCCTTCACGCGCACAGCGATGTCGGCGATGAGCGTGCGGTCGGCAGTACGCTCCACGAACCCGAGCGCGATGACCACGGCCAGCACGGCGGCGCCGATGCCCAGGGGACGAAGCAGTCGTTTGAAGCGGTTCATGGCCTATGGATCTCGTTCAACAGGCGTTGGACCTCGGGCACCGATCGATCGATGTCGCCCGCACCCAGGGTGAGGACCACATCGAGCTTCCGTTCGCGCAGCAGTTGCGACAGGGTTTCGCGCGTGGCCAGCACCTTATCGGTCATGGGCACCT
>JBIIYD010000314.1:0-3013 GCA_044347005.1 Flavobacteriales bacterium
TCGCCCTGGCAAATGGTCGTGTCCGGCTCCAGCTGGATGCTGCACACCTGCGCATCCGTGTACCCGATGCCCAGCCAAACGGTGGCCAAGAGGCAGGCCAGGGGCCTTAGGATTCGGTGGGCGAACTGTTCCAAGACCTTGTGGATCAGGGCAAATTTCGGTGCAATGACGCACATGCTGCAACACCCGTTGCACGAAGTTTCGATCGCTTGTCGATCATTTCTGTTCCTCCCTGTTGTTCAAGCCTCTTTCCTGCAGCCATGGCGCTGTTCCCAGCGCATTCCCCATCACCGTGCCACGAACACACGGTTCACCTCCTCCAATTGGATCGTGTCGACCGCATGGAACACACGGATCAGGTTTTGGTTCACACGTTCGCAGCGGGCAGCGCTATGCGGGTCATGCGCAACGGTATTGAACAGCACCTTGCCGCCATCCGTGCATCGCTCCCGCAATCCATGTGCGAAGCCCATCGTATCGATGCCCCGGGCCAGGTCCAGGTCGTCGAACAGGTCCACGATGATCAGGTCGAAACGTTCGCGAAGGGCTTGTACCTGGATCACCGCATCGCCTTGCACGATGGTCACCGCTGCCATGCTGTCCAGCGCGAAATGCTCCCGGGCCAATGCCACCATGGCCGGGTCGATCTCCACTGCGGTGATCGGTGCCGCAATGCCCAGCTCCCTGCGCAGGATGTGTACCGCACTGCCCCCGCCCAGACCCAATAAGAGCACGTTCGTCGGTGGGGCGGTCTGAACGCCCGCGTCCTGGAACACCCGCTGCCACACCCGGTGCAGGCTGCCGAAGCTCTGGTTGCCATTGGGGGAGTTCAGCACCTTGCGGCCGTTCTCCCAGCGTACCTCCAGGGTGCCGTGCCTGCCTTCCACCTGGGCCATGCGCACAGGCCACGCCCAACTCAACCAGCGCTGCCATGCATCCGAACCCATGGAACAAATATGCGGCAACAGAGCGCAGCGTGTGGCCGATCTTCACCCGGCGACGCGTGACCTCAGGTTCTTCATGGTCTCGAAAGGGTGGTCCACGATAAAACTGTTCGCCAGCCATGAGGGTACCGCACCGCCTGGCTCTCCGTGGAACTGGTAGCTCACGAGCACCGTTGTACCGAGCTGTTCCAATTCCCAATGGCCACTACCACCGGGGACGCGCACCAGCCCTTCCTTCACGGGCAGGCGCTTTGGCAGCACGCTGAGTTCCACCCGGGCCTTGGTGCCATTTGCCACTATGGTGGTCCGTTGCTGGTACACGCCATCCTGGTCGCCCACGGGGAATGGGGCATCGGTGACCATGTAGTGTACCGTGTTGTAGCGGTCCGTGCGTTCCAGCACCTTCGCCTCCGAGCAATTCGGGAACAACCCCACGTAGCCCGGCACGTCCGTGATCACGCCGAGCACCTTCAGCAAAGTGGTGTTCTTCAGGGTGATCACCGCCTTGAATTCCTCCAATTCCGATCCGGCCACCTGCCGCGTATACACCGCTATCCCATCCTTGTCCTTCTTCAATTCCCACTCCGCGACGGGCGAGGGCATCAGCACCAAAAGGGCAAGGAGCGCTGCTTGGTTCATGGTGTCGTAGTGTGCGTCAATGTTCGATGGCGGCCTCGCTGTTCCGGGTGTTTCCCAAAGGTCGTGCCGCCACATGATCCTGTGTGTATGGGGCCAAACGGTCCAGCACCCATTGTGGAACCGGAGGTTGCCCGGCCGCACCGCTCACCTTGTGCGCCCGCTGGGTCCGCAGGTAGGCCTCGAACAGGGTGTAGGCTTCCCCTGTTTTCGGGCCGATCATTATTGGAGGCTCCAGGGGCATTGGGTTAGGATTGGATGAGCGCTGGCGGCCGGTAGCCGAGCGCCTTGTGAGGGCGGTGATGGTTGTAGTCGGTCATCCATTCGTCGGCCTTCTCGCGCACCTCGTCCAAGGTACGGAACACGTAGGCGTTGAGCAGTTCGCGACGGATGCTGCCGTTGAGGCGTTCAACGTAGGCGTTCTGGGTGGGCTTGCCAGGTTGGATGTAAGTCAGCGTGATGCCGTGTTCGCGGCACCAGAGGTCGAGCTTGGCACTGATGAACTCCGGGCCATTGTCCACGCGTATCATCTTGGGTAGAGGACGCACTGCTTTGATGCGCTCCAGGACGCGGATCACGCGTAAGGCAGGCAGTGAGGTGTCCACCTCGATGGCCAAGACCTCGCGATTATAGTCATCGATCACATTGAGCAAGCGGTATGAGCGGCCATCCCAGAGGCTGTCATGCATGAAGTCGATGCTGTAGACCTGGTCCTGACCCTCGGGACGGAACAAAGCCTGCTTAACCCGTGCAGGCAGCCGTTTCTTAGCCCTGCGGCGGATGTTCAGGCCCAGGCCGGTGTAGACCCGGTATACCCGCTTGAAGTTCCACACGTGGCCCATCAAGCGCATGCGATGATGGCTTTGCCACACCCCAATGGCGGGGTGCTTCTGAGTAAGTTGCTCCAAGGCTTGGATGATGGAAGTGTCATCCGGTGGTGACTTTTGGTACTGCACGGTGCTGCGTGCCAGACCTAAGCTCTTGCACGCCTTGCGCTGGGTGAGTTGGCACTCGCTGATCATCGCCTGAACGATCTCGCGCTTCTCGTCAGGCGCCCCACTTCTTTTCCACCATATGCTTCAGGGCGTCATGCATCATGCTCAGCTCGGCATACATGCGCTTCAGGCGGCTGTTCTCCTCCTGGAGGTCCTTTAGCTGCTTGAGCTGGCTGGCATCCATGCCGCCGTACTTGGCCTTCCACTGGTAAAAGGTGGCATTACTGATCCCCTGCTCCCGGCACAGGTCGGCCACCTTTACCCCGGTCTCATGCTGCTTGAGGATGGAGATGATCTGGTGTTCGGTGAACTTGCTCTTTCTCATGGCTACGATCGGTTGAATGTAGCCCCTGGCCGGCCGAAGCGATCCTTGGCCCCGCGGGGCCAAGGATCGCTTCACCTCCAGTAATGAGTGGCCGAACTTTGGGGAAGCCTACA
>JBIIYD010000315.1:0-2993 GCA_044347005.1 Flavobacteriales bacterium
GCACCTCCGTATGCCGCACACCGTCGCGCGTGGGCAGGTACATCACGGCGTTGCGCAGGTCGCGCCGGGCTGCTTCGGCACGCGGCAGGTTGTCGCCTTCGGCCTTGGTCAGCGCGATCAGGTCGGCGGCTTCCATGATGCCTCGCTTGATGCCCTGTAGTTCGTCCCCGGCGCCGGCCAGCATCAGCAGCAGGTTCAGGTCGCTCATGCGGTCCACCTCCAGCTCGCTTTGTCCCACACCGACGGTCTCCACCAGGATCCTGTCATAACCTGCGGCTTCGCAAAGCACGATGGTGCCGCGTGTGCTGCGTGCCACGCCGCCCAAGGTGCCTCCGGTAGGGCTTGGGCGTATGAATGCCGCGTTGTTCGTGGACAGCCGCTCCATGCGCGTTTTGTCGCCCAGGATGCTGCCACCGGAGCGGCTGCTGCTGGGGTCGACGGCCAGCACGGCCACACGGTGCCCGGCATCGATCAGGCGGGTGCCCAAGGCATCGATCAGCGTGCTTTTACCCACCCCGGGGACGCCGGTGATGCCCAACCGCAGGCTGCCACCCGAATGTGGCAGGCAGCGCTCCACGAGCGTATCGGCCAGGTCACTGTCCTCTATCCGGGTGCTTTCGATCAAGGTGATCGCCTGCGCCAGGGCAACCCGATCGCCGGCACGCAGGGCGGTGAACAGGGCTTCCGGGTCCGTTGGGCGAGCCATGGTGCTCAGTAGCCTTTGCGGTAGTTGTCCACCCAGCTGCTGTCGCCCACGTCGCGCAGGAGCCGGAAGGCGTTCTCGCCACGTGCCATGCCATTGAGGAACAGGATCCCGTAGTCGCTCAACAGCAGCATTTGTCTGGGTGATGGGGCCTCCCGTTTCTCGGCCCAGCCCTTCCCGGGCTGCTGCCCTTTGGTCTGCACGAAGGGATACTCCCAGAATCGCAGTTTCCACAGTTCATCGAAAGCCCAGCAGTCGTAGAGCATCCTGGTGCTGTCCGGATGCAGGCAGGGCGCCACGCCATAGCGGCGGAAGAGGTTCTCTCCGGTCGGATTGGCCTTGCTGGGCACGGCTCCTTCGGCCTGCAAAACGAATTGTTCGCGCGTGATGGGTTCGGTGCTCAGGACTTCCAAGCCGCGCTCCTTCACCAGAAACAGGCTGAAGAGTTGGCTGCTCTGCCCGGTCATCAGGCTAACGCCGAAGGTCCATTGCGGCGCCTGGCCAGCGGCCAACTCCTGCCCCTGGCAAACGACCCCGGTGGCCAGCAACACGAGCAGGAGAAGCGTACGCATGGCCCAAAGATACCGGGTCCCGATCGCCTCTGTGAAGGTCATGATCGTCTTCGGTCGGCTCGACCATGGCTCATGGACGCATCAATCCTTCACGAAGCGCACATGGTCCAGCACGAGCCCATCGGGGTCGCTGATCAGGAGGCTGTAGACCCCGCTGCTCAAGCCTTGCAGGTCGAGGGCATATCGGGTGCCCGATCCAGGAAGCCGTTGTTGACGCAGGGTGCGGCCTCGGGCATCCACGATGCGCAACAGGGCATCGGCCGGCAGCTCGCTGCCCAGGCTCAGCGTGGCCTTGTCCGTTACGGGATTGGGCACCACCACTGGCGCCAGTCCGCCACCGAACAAGGCTGATACCACGTTGCTGCTTTTTTGCTGCCCGTACTGGTCCACCACCAGGATCCGGTAATAGTTCATGCCCCGTTCCGGCCTGGCATCGGTAAATGAAAAGCGCTGGTTCGCGCTGGACGCCACCTGCCCGATGGGTTCGAAGGACGTACCGTTGTTGGACCGCTCGACCTGGAATGCCTGGTCGCCCAGGTCGATCAGCACTGTCCAGTCCAATTCCACGGAAGCCGGTCGCAGATCGGCTTCCAGTTCGAGTTGCCCCATTGGTAACACTGTGCAATCCAAGGATGCCCCGTTCTCCAAGGTCCAGGAGAGGTCGAAGGCCAGGCCGCTTTCGTCGTAGTTGTCGATGTACATCAGGTACACTTCGCCAATGTTCACTTGCATGCCTGTGATCCAACCACAGCGCTGTGGTGCGGTCGAAGGACAGAAATCGGTTGTCGGAGGTATGGAGTACGTGACCGCCGTGGTATTGAACCGGGGTGGGCTGAAGGTGGGGTGGCCCATGCCCGTGGCATAACTGCCGGTGTTGTTGAACGTGGCCGGGCCGGAGGAGGAGGCGCAGCGGATCGGTGGCCCGGGAGGTGGGCAAATGTTGCCTGGGTTGCTGCCCGACGGGAAGGGCCCCCAAATGGCCCAGTCGTAGTCCGTGGTGCTCACCGGGGTCAGCGTGAAGCCCAAATTCCCAGCGGCACTGGGGCTGAAAACGTACCATGTGCCTTGGTGTTCGCCACCTATGATGCAGCCGAAGTTCGAACTCACCAGGTCATCGATGAAGCCGGCGTTGTTGGTGTTGTTGTTGAACCCCTGGTCGTTGCAGATGGTGAACGATCCAAGGCAATCCTCCTGTGGCATGGGTGCCGGGTCGCAATCGACCGTATACGCGAAAGTGCCGGGTGCCGGAGGAGGCGTTCCGGAGTTGTACAATGGTCCACCGCTTTGGTAGGAAAGACTGTAGGAGTTTTCGTCCTGGTCCGGCCCGGTTGCCGTGTAGCTCAGGATCACCGTTGATGTCACCCAAACCGGGATGAGCACTTGTTGTCCACTACCGCTCACGGTGTAATTCTGAGTATTCCCGTTCAAATTGACACTCACCGAAGAGCTTCCCCAGCCGTCGCCCCAGCTGTCGTTCAGCCTCAGCACCAGGATACAGTCCGGTGCCGTTCCACAGGTAACATTGGCCAGCCAGCCGGGCCGAGTCGTGAATCCATCGGAAATGAAACGCAGGGTAATGCATCCTCCAGGAGCACTGCTGATGATAGTACCCGGAGAGGTGGTGCCACTATATGTCCCGATCAGAGGCGAGTTGATGTTGGGGCCGTTGTATACGAACAAGCGGTCGCAACAGCCTTCTGTATCGAATTGAGAAAAGG
>JBIIYD010000096.1:0-10210 GCA_044347005.1 Flavobacteriales bacterium
CCGAGCGTGAGCACCCGGTCCACCCGCTTGCGCAAGGCGTCCAGCAGGAAGCTGTTGATCCCCGACCAGGTTCGTCGATCGTTCGGGTCATCGACGGTGATGTAGGCGATGGTGATCGGCAGTTTCATAGGATCACGCTTTTGGCGTCCATTGGACCACCCTTGGTCGTGTGGAAAAGCACCAGTGCCAGGAGCGCGGTCCACACCACTCCGGCCTGAACCTCCAACATGCTCTCCACGCTCCAGTTGAACACACACAACCCGAGGAACACCACGCTCAACAGATCCTTTCGCGAGGGCCCGGTCAAGGGCGCAAGCAAGGCCAGCAGCAGCGATAGCGCTCCGAGAATGCCCAGACAGGCCGCCGATTGGAGGAACTGGTTGTGCGCATTGAGGCGATGCTCCACGGCCCAGTTGCCTCCATGCGATGCGTAAACCCTGAGTAATTCGTTCTTCACATCACCGGTGCCCGTGCCGGTCAAAGGTGCCGCTTGGAACAACTCGATGGCCGCCGACCAGGTGATGCGGCGCACGGCCGAACTGGTTTCCGCATCGCCCACCTCAGCTTCGGGCCTTGCCGCGCTGAGCGCCTCGCGCACACGATCGCGCGCATACGGTGATCCCGCGAGAAGCAGGGCCAGCGCCAAGCCGGACAAGGCGCCCATGCCCAGCAAGGCATTGCGCAACGCCGCATCCTTCCACCGGGCCACGAGCACCACGGGGATCGATACCGCGAGCGTGATCCAACCCAGCTTGCTGCCGCACAGCACCACACCGATACAAAGCAGTACCAGCATCGCGTACGATACCCGACCCGAGACCCAGCGGTGCATGGGAGTGAGCGTCCATGCAGCCACCGAAAGGCAGAGATACATGGCGAAGTAGCTGGGGTGCACCAGGAAGGAGAACCGCGCGCTGAAGACCTCCTGGGCCACTTCATAGCCAGAGCCGGTGGTGATGCGGATGAAGGCCGCAACGATGCATACCAGCACCGCCAGTCCATTCCCGAGCACCCCGGTGAAAAGGAGAAGATCACGACCCTGTTTGGTGAACGCAGGGGTCACCAATGCGAGCAATGGGATCAGTAGCAGGGGGGCTTTGATCTGCAGGTCGAAGGCTCCGAACGCCATGTCCTCGGTCCATGCCATGCCGACCACGTGCAGCAGGTAATAGATCGCCAACCATGGCAGGGGGCTGCGCCATTGGACCGGCAGCGGGCGCCGAATTACCGACCGGAAGCGGACCACCACTGCTACAAGGAGCAGTATCAGCAGTGGCGGAACCAAGTTGGTTACCAAGGGCAGGGCGACCATCAATGCGACAAGCGCTCCGGAGATCCAAGTCCCATGAGTAGCGTGCAGGACCGCCCAGGCCTCACGCCATTCAGGATGGATGCGCTCGCTGCTCATGAACGTTCTTGGGCTTCAAGTTCCTGCAGGGCACGCCACAGTTTATTGCTGATCGTGGCCCGGTCGAAGTGCTCGCGCACGTACGCGGCTCCATTGACACCCATGCGCAGGACCAGCGCACGATCAGCGGCCAGCACCTCCGTACAGCGGGCAAGGTCGGCGGCATCCTCGGGGGTGAAGGCCATGCCTGCCCCTGCCTCATCGATGAAGAGTTCCTTGGCCTCGCCTTCCACCCCGAGCAACAACGGTTTCGCCAAGGCCAGGGCCTCGAAGATCTTGCTGGGAATGGCACCCTTGAACAGGTCGTTGCGACGAAGGGGAACCACCACGGCATCAGTGGCGCGCAACAAAGCCAGTAGTTCGGTGCGCGGCATCCGGTCCACGAAGCGGACTCCGGCCACGGCGCGTTCCGCCTTCATGGCTTGCAACATGGCTTTCTCAGGGCCATCGCCAATGAGCAGGAAATGGATGTCGTTGCGGTGCTTCAACAGCGAAGCAGCTTCCAGCACCACCTCCAGCCCTTGTGCATGACCGATGATGCCGGCATAGGTGAGCACCAGATCGCCCGGCGCGATCCCCAGTCGCTCGCGAGCCATTTGTGGGTCACCGCTTCCCTCAGCTTGGGCGATCGCAGCGAAGTCCACACCGTTGGGGACCCAGAGCACCTTCTTCGCAGGAAAGCGACCTTGTATATCTCGCACGATGCCCATGGTCTGCCCGGTGACCAGCGCCGCGCGGCGGTAGCACAGTTCTTCCAACCAGGTGCTTATCCGGATCACCGTGCGGTTGGTCACCATCCCCAGTTGCACCGCGCTTTCCGGCCACAGATCGCTCACGTTGAAGACCAGCTTCGCGCCCTTCGCCTTCGCCAGCAACATGGCCGAGATGCCGAGGAACAAAGGAGGTGATTCCACGAAGAGCACATCGCTCCGCTTCAAGCGGAACAGCCCCACCCACAGTGCTGTGAAGACGAAGGAGAAGTAGTTCAGCAATCGCCAAAGGATACTGCGCTTCGCTGAAACGAAGAGCCATGCCCGGTGAACGACCATGCCGTCCATCAATTCGCGTACGTGCCATTTGCCCCGGTACGGCGCGTGTATAAGCATGTCCGGATAATTGGGCATGGCGGTGAGCACTGTCACTTGTGCCCCATTGCGCACCAAGGCTTGCGCGGTAGCGTGCAAGCGGTTCTGCGGAGCACCGGTCTCGGGCGGGAAGTATTGGGTGAGGAAGATGATCTTCATGGCCGCCTGCGCTCGTCGATCACTTTTTGGAACACCGCCAGTTGCCTGTCCACACAGTGCGACCACCGGTAGCAGTCCTGCACTTGTGCCCGTCCTTCAGCGCCCATGCGTTGCCGAAGTTCGGCCGAAGCAAGCAACTCCTCGAGTTTCGTAGCTGCCGCCCGTGCGTCCTCAGTAGGCACGACGAAACCGGTAACGCCATCCTCCACCACTTCGGGCAATCCACCGATATCGCTCACCACCACAGGCAGTGCGCAAGACGAAGCTTCGATGACCGCCACACCGAAGGACTCCGAACGGCTCAGGGCCACGTAAATGTCCATAGAGCGCAACTCTTCGGGCACCTGTGAATGAGGCACCGGGCCAATGAAGTCCACGTGTTCCGAGACGCCTTGCTTACGCGCCAACTCCTGCAATTCAGCATGCTGTGGACCACCGCCCACAATGCGCAGGCGCACCTTGTACTTCCCCGCTCGCACCAGCATCGCAAAAGCTTTGATCAGGATATCGATGCCGTATACCGGGGCCAGGGCCTTAACGGTGCCGATCACCAGGGTATCCTGCTGGCCCCGCGCTTCCGCAGGGC
This sequence comes from Flavobacteriales bacterium, assembly GCA_044347005.1. Lineage (GTDB taxonomy): Bacteria > Bacteroidota > Bacteroidia > Flavobacteriales_F > PHOS-HE28 > PHOS-HE28. The sequence continues at coordinate 3,239 of JBIIYD010000096.1, forward strand.
TGAAGAGATCGGTATCCACACCGAAGGGTACTACGAACACTGGTGGTAGGTCGGGTGCCAAGGCGTTGGTATGCTCCGCCATGAAAAAGCTCGTGGAGATCAGGGCCTGCGCACGCTTCAAGTTGTTCACCAACCAGAGCAGGTTGAATAGCCCTTTGTCCGGGAATTCCAGCACATCGCTGCCCCAAACATTTATGACCAATGGATAGCCTGAAACACTCGCTCCCAGTCTGCCATATCCTGTAGCATAATGGGCGTTCACCACGTCAGGCTGGATCTTGCGTAACAGCCGACGCACGCGCCAACCATTCACCACATAACCCAAGCCCCTTACGTGGGGCAAGCGGTGAAGCACTATGCGCGCCTCCAAGCCATCGATCGGTGCGTGCTGACTTATCAAATGCACTTGGTGTCCCCGTTCGGCGAAAGCGTTCGCCCACCGGATGGTGTGTACGGAACTGGCCGCGGACAACAGGGCGATGGTCATGCTACGAATGGGCGGATAGCCGGATGGTGATGCACACGGGGAGCGAATATCGGCACTCCCGATCAGGTGCTGGAATAAGCAGGCGTCCCCCTACCGCTCAACACGGCACACCCTCCGTTCATCCGGATCACGTGAAGCGCGGATCCCCCGACCCCCTACCTTCGGCCGACACGAACGAAAAGGCACGCAATGGAATCGCTCTTTCTCTGGCACTGGTGGGCTGCGCTGGCCATCATCCTGTTCATCCTGGAGATCATGTTGCCCGGCTTCTGGCTGTTCTGTCTGGGCATGGGCGCCATTGGCGGCTCGTTGGCCGCAGGCATCGGGTTGGACTCCAATTGGCAGCTCATCATCTTCTCCGCGGTCGCCCTCATCAGTTTCTTCACCATACGTCCGGTGCTCATGAAGCGCATGTGGCAGGGCGAAGTGACGCGTACCAACGTGGATGCGCTGATCGGATTACGCGGCAAGGTCACGCAGGATTTCGACCCCAGCTTACGGCTGGGCCGTGTGGCCGTGGGTGGCGACGATTGGCGTGCAGAGGCCACCGACGACCGCATGCTCCGCGTGGGCGATGTGATCGAAGTGGTCCGCGTGGAGAGCAACACCGTGATCGTGGTACCGGTGGACCGGCCTTGAACAACCCTTCCTGAAATCACCTTCATCCATTCACCCCTTCCCTCATGACACCAACACTGTTCGTCCTTAGCCTCTTGGTACTGCTGGTCCTCTTCTTCATTTCGAAGGGGGTGCGCGTGGTGCAGCAAAGCGAATCCATGGTCATCGAACGCTTCGGCCGCTACAGCCGCACGCTCAATGCCGGCTTCAACATCATCATCCCCATCTACGAGAAGCCCCGCGAGATCATCTTCCGCATGAGCCGTGAGCTGCCCGATGGCAACCGCTACGTGCAGTTCACCCGCAAGGAACGCATCGACCTGCGCGAAACCGTATACGACTTCCCCAAGCAGAACGTGATCACGCGCGACAACGTGGGCACCGAGATCAACGCCCTGCTCTACTACCAAGTGATGGATCCCGTAAAAGCCGTGTACGAGATCGAGAACCTGCCCTTGGCCATCGAGAAGCTCACACAGACCACGCTGCGTAACGTCATCGGTGAAATGGACCTTGACGAGTGCCTCACGAGCCGTGACAACATCAACGCCAAACTGCGCCAGATCCTGGACGAGGCCAGCAACAAGTGGGGCGTGAAGGTGAACCGTGTGGAACTGCAGGACATCAACCCACCGCGCGACATCCGCGAGGCCATGGAGAAACAGATGCGTGCCGAACGCGATCGCCGCGCCCAGATCATCGATGCCGAGGGTAGCAAACGCGCCATGATCCTGCAGGCCGAGGGTATCCAACAGAAGCAGATCAACGAGGCCGAAGGCCAGAAGCAGGCCCAGATCCTGGAGGCCGAGGGTGATGCACAAGCCCGCATCCGCCGTGCCGAAGGTGAAGCCGAAGCCATCCGCATGGTCACCGATGCCATCAAGGGCACCAAGGCCGATCCCGCCAACTACCTCATCGCCATGAAGTACTTGGAAACGCTGAGCGATATGACCAGCGGCAAGGACAACAAAGTGATCTACATGCCTTACGAAGCCACCGGCGTGCTGAGCAGTGTAGGCGGCATCAAGGATATGCTGGATGCGGGCAGGTTGAAGAACTAGACCGCGCCATAGGAACATACGCTCCCCGCAACGGCCCTGATCAGGGTGGTTGCGGGGATCGGTGTTTATAGGACCGTCGAGGACGGTCATGGTACCTTCACACCATGCGCGCCTACTCCACCCTCTCCGAAGCGGTAAATGACCTGCAACAACGCGGCTACACGGACGACCTTCAACTGGGCGGTCATTGCGTGGTGTGCAACGTGAAAGGCAAGTCCCTGCCACCGGAAGACTTCCAGATCGATGAATTCCACCGTTTCGAGGGCGACAGCAACCCCGAGGATCAGAGCATCGTGTACGCCATCAGTTCAGAAAAACATGACGTGAAAGGCATTCTGGTGAACGGATACGGCCCTGAGGCGAGTAGCATGGCTCAGGAATTGGTGCGCAAGCTGGCCACGCACTGAATACGGGTCCTGGATCCTGAAATGCATCAGGACCGAAGGCCAAGGCACTCACATGGCATTATGGCTCATGCCACATTGGACGGCATGCTTATCGTGCGACTCTCTCCTTTCTCGTAGATCACGTTGGAACGTCCCACGATGAGCGGATCGACCTTGCCTATGAGGCCTGCGTTGTTATCGCTGTAGTTGAAGCTGCATAGCAGGAAGCGCATGGCGTTGAGGCGGGCGCGTTTCTTGCAGTTCGACTTCACCACCGTCCAGGGCGAATCGGAAGTGTCCGTATGAAAGAACATCCGCTCCTTCGCCTCGGTATACTCCTTCCACTTGTCCAGCGAGGCCCGGTCTATGGGCGAGAGCTTCCACTGCTTCAAGGGGTGCCGCTCACGATCCTTGAACCTCCTGCGTTGCTCATCGCGGCTGACCGAGAACCAGAACTTGAACAGATGGATCCCGCTGCGCACAAGGTTGCGCTCGAACTCGGGCACTTCACGCATGAATTCATCGTACTCCTTTTCGGTACAGAAGCCCATTACCCGCTCCACCCCTGCACGGTTGTACCAGGATCGATCGAACAGCACGATCTCACCCTTGGTGGGTAGATGCTTCACATAGCGCTGGAAATACCACTGGCCCTTCTCCTCATCGGTTGGTTTTTCCAAGGCCACCACCCGGGCACCGCGTGGGTTAAGGTGCTCCATGACCCGTTTGATGGTGCCTCCCTTGCCTGCGGCATCGCGCCCTTCGAACAGTATCACCACACGTGCACCGGAGGCCTTCACCCAAGCCTGGAACTTCAGTAGTTCCACCTGCAGGTCGTACTTCTGCTGCTCGTAGTTCTTGCGCGACATCAGGTTCCTGTACGGATACCCGCCGTTGCGCCAATCCTCGGACAACTCCATGTCCCGCTCCTTGCGGCTCGGGACCACATTCTCGATCTCGTCGATGAGAATGCCCAACAGCAGGCGTCGTTCCTCGACCGAGTAGTTCTGCAGGAAAACCTCTGCGGCTTCGTGTTTGGCCTTGTCCCCTTCGGCCTTGTCCAATTTGTCGCGTAGCACCACCGCCTCCTTGTTCAAACGTGCTCTTATCCTGCGGTTCACGGTGTTGGTGCGAGCCTCGTTCAGGTTCCTTGCCGGAACCACATCGCCCTCCACAACTTTGCGGGTTCGGGTGCGCAAGGCTGCACGTTCATCGATCACAGGTCCTTTCGCTGCACGTTTCGTAGTCTTCGCCATGGGCAATGTTCGGCCACTCGGGCCATGGTTCGTTGTGTTCGATGCTCGTATCGAATGGACCAAGTTCCAGATACCTTACCACACGAAGACTGATGTTCGTCACCCTGCCAAGAACCAGCCAGCGCCATCGGTTTGGCAAGCGGCGCCTGTCAGATCGGAAACATGGGCAGAGGGAGCCAAGTGACCGGCTACGCCCCGCAAACTCACAGGAGATTCCGGTGCGGAATGGTATAATCTGGTCTCACATTGAAGAAGCTTTCCCTTGGGTCAACCTATCAAGAAGAACAAAGCCCCCCAGCATACGCTGGAGGGCCTATATTTTCTGGGAGCCTCCTGTCAGAATTGAACTGACGACCTGCTCATTACGAATGAGCTGCTCTACCGCTGAGCTAAGGAGGCTTGGTCCATCACTGTCACGCTTCGGATGTGCTCAGCATGACAGTGATGGGGCGCAAATGTAATGGCTTCTATTATTCCATGGTGTCGTTCACTGCTTGCTGAAGCGGACAGCAGCGCCGGTGCCGAGGCGAACGCTGTAAACCCCGGAGGTCAACGCGGAAACATCCAGGTCGGCACGGGTGCCCAGCGTGCGGTATTCCTCCAACACGATGCGACCCAGTGCGTCCAGCACGGTCAGCTGCACGGCACCTTGTGGCAACTCGCCGCCCAGGGTGATGCGCTCATTGGCCGGGTTGGGGAATACCGTGAAGGAGGTGGTGAGCGACTCGGCCATGCCCACGCTGCTGCGGATGTCGAGCGCCATGTTGCCGGGAGCAACACCCACCGCCACCGTGGACTGCACCTGCCCTTGGAGGTCCAGCACATGCAGGTCGCCGGTTGTGAGAAAATCGGTGGTGGTGGCATAGAGCACCCCATTGACCGGATCGTCGATGAGGCCGTACACGTTGGGACTTCCGGCAAGGGTATCGAGCACCTGTGCGCTGGCCACATCGAAGCGGGCCAGGCGCTCCTGCGCGTATTCCATGTAGTAGATGCGGTCGTCGGCCATCACGCTCGCTGCGCAGCCACTGTTGCTGGCCACGTTCACCGTGTAGGCCAGTGCAGCATCGTCCACCAGCACCTTGCTGATGCTGCTGCCGGAGAAGTCCTTGTTGTTGAAGACGTACACCGCGTCATCGCGCACCATGAGCTTCTCCGGGTTGATGCCGTCGGGGCCCAGGTCCACTTCGCTAGCGTAGGTGCCGGTAAGCAGGTCAACGATACCGACGCGGCCTTGCACGTTGCTCCAGTCGAAGGCGTTGTTCACGGCCAGGTAGGCCTTGTCGCCCACCACGAGCACGTCCTCCGCCGAATAGAGCATGCCTTGGTCGGGGCCCAGGGTGTAGAGCAGGTCCAACGTGTTGCGATCGCGCACCTCGAAGTAGTGGGAAAGACCGCCGACCTCGCCGCGCGTAAGCAACAGCTGGTCGTTCCATACGGCCAGCTTGCGCACGCCGGAGACCGGCGCTTCGTCCAACTGGGCAAAACCATCGGCCGCAAAGCGCAATATTCGGTCATCCGCTGCCACGAACACATCGCCGCCATCCACCATCACATCGGAGCCGAAGCGAGGGCCCGTAAGCGTGGCCACCGTTTGGTAGTTCCCGGACTGTGGGTCGTAGGTACCCAGCGTCACGGGCACTACCTGACCATCCTCGCCGAAATAATCGAAATAGCCTTCGTTGAGCACCACCACTTGGTGCACGTAGGATTGGGCACTTCCTTGAAGCGCCAGGGCCAGCAAACCGGCCGAAAGAAGGGAACGGAACATGGGAAATGGGGTTTACGCTGCTTTCGCCGAGCAGCAGGTTAAGATGTAAAACCGGGAACTGAACAGGATCACGAAGCGCGCAAGCGCCACGGCCACCCGACCCTTTCCCGGGGTCATTGGTTCATGCGCCGTGGCAGGTCTTCTGGCTCACCACCCTGACCTGTTGCACCTTCCCATCCCGAACGGCCGGGGACAGTGGCATCGAGCAGCAGGCGTCAGTGGTTCACAGCTGCGGGAACAGCTCCCGGTTCACACGGGATTCCCTATTCTCCTCCAACGGTCTTGGCTGCGGGAATGCACCCATCACCACGATCGTCTTCGGCACCATTGCGCGGCCCAAATGTAGGCCAACGCCTTTCGATCAGAAACGGAAATTGAGCGAAGCCTGCAGGCCGATGCCGCGTGCCCTCAACTCCGCATCCACGAGATCGAGCGATACCGCGCTTCCGTTCACCTCGTAGTCGGTGAGCAGCAAGGTATTGGCCAGGTAACGCAGGTGAAGCTGGATGCCGATCAGGTCGGTGAAGAGGAAGCCGACCCCGGTACTGAGGCCGAAATGGGCTCCACGGAATTCGGTCTTGGGCGCTCCGGCAGCCGCCGGATCGTCCATGGTAAGTCGTGTGCTGCCCAATTGCAACCCGGCCATCCATGCGAAGCGATCCTTGTTCACCAGATAGAAACGAGGCTGAAGACCGATGAGCATGATCTTGTTCTCCTTGGTTTCCACCGAATCGATGTAGTTGCCGGGTTCCACATAGAGACCCAGGCTGAACACCTTGGCGAAACCGTAGTGGAACTCGATGGGCACCGTGGTGGTGGCCGCGCCCCCATCGCTGGTGGTACGTATGGGGAAGCCGAGAATGGTGATGGTCTGGTCGTACTCCGTGGCGAAGGCGCCAAACCCACCACCGATGGCGAGGTGTATGCTGCCCTTGTCGTTGTATTGGGCCGAAAGCAGGCCCGCGTGAAGGATGATAGCGCTCGCAAGTATTCTTCTCATGCCCATGGGAAATGCTTTTGGTGGTGGTTCTTTCGCGGTCCTGCCAAAGTTCGTTCCAAAGAACGTGCGCCCGTCGCGGATCAAAAAAGTGCCACGCCCTCTTTACAGACAATACCGACTTCCCTACCTTCGTCCTCCTTGCGCACGAACCAAGTGGTCGGACGCATTGTTCAGCACAGGAAACGACACCGACCGAACCATCAGGATGGAGCAACGTACCAATGCGAATGGAGCCGCACCCGATGGGGCGGAGAAAGCGGCAGAGCAGAGATCGGATCGTTCGTACGTAGCGATCTGTGCGGACAAGGACCTCGCCTTCGACCCCATGAAGGACCTGAACCTACCATCGAGCTACGATGAGGTGGTGTTGCGCTTTCGCCGCTTGCAAGGCGT
>JBIIYD010000316.1:0-2957 GCA_044347005.1 Flavobacteriales bacterium
CGCTCAGGAGCATCATGCGTTCCATGGTGCCGGCTCCGCTGATCAATGTTCCGTAGCTCTTCCAATTCCGGAAAGCACCGTCAGGGTAACACCCTTCGTTCAGGTAGGTGATCGCTTCGGGGATGACCGGTAGTGCGGCCGCTTCGATCTGTGCTGCCAGTCCCGTACCCCGACAGAGTTCCAGGAGGTGGCCTGCCAGACCGAAACCGGTAACGTCCGTCATGGCATGCACGCCCGGCACCTTGCCCAATTCCGCGCCGAGCGCGTTGCTTCGGCACATCATGTCGCGCGCAATGGCCGCATGTTCGGGCCTGAGTTTGCCGCGCTTTTCGGCCGTGGACAGGATGCCTACACCGAGGGGTTTGCTGAGCAGCAGGATGTCGCCCGCTCGAGCGGTATCGTTCCGCTTGATGTGTTCGATCGCCACTTCGCCGGTCACGGCCAGGCCGAAAAAGGGCTCGGGCGAATCGATGCTGTGCCCACCGGCCAACGCAATGCCTGCATCGTGACAGGCTTGCCGGCCGCCCTCCACCACACGGGCGGCCAGTTCCGGAGGCAGCTTTTCCACCGGCCAGCCGAGTATGGCCACCGCAAGCAAGGGTTTGCCACCCATGGCATACACATCGCTGAGCGCATTGGTCGCCGCTATCCTGCCAAAGTCGAAGGCATCGTCCACAATGGGACTGAAGAAGTCCGTGGTACTGATGAGCGCCCGACCGTTGCCCAGGTCATAGACCGCTGCGTCGTCCCTGCTGCCATAGCCTACCAGCAGGCGTGGATCGGGGAAGGTGCCCAACTCGCTTTTCAGGATCGTCTCCAGCACCGCCGGCGCGATCTTGCAACCACAACCGGCTCCATGGCTGTACTGGGTAAGGCGGATCGGTTCAGTGGTGGGGGGCGGAGGTAGCGACATGGTCCTTCAGGCGTTGGGCAAGGGCACGAAGGTCGGTCGCCGAAGCGTGCAAGGTGGTCACCCGCAAGGGATCGCGTTGAGAAAGGCCGTATTCATAGGTCTTGTCGTAGTAGCCCAAGGTTATCCGTGCCACCGTGTGAAGGTCGCCTGCATCCAGCGCTTCCAAAGCCGCTTTGGCGTGCTGTGGGCCGAGCCGTTTTCCGATCCGCTGAATGGACGCTGCGAGCGATCCGCGGTCGAAGGTGCCATAATCCTTGACCAGGCGCACCACGCGTTCCTCGAGCGGCACATCCACGAAGTACACGTGCGCCGCACGCAGTGCCGTGTGGAACGGTGCAGGTAACGTGGCGCGGCCGATCATCCGGCTTTCATCCTCCACCCAGGTGGTGCGGTGCGGGTCCGTTTTGCCGAACGCATCCCAGAGCACGTTCTCGAACTGCTCTTGCGAGGGTTGGGGCGCCTCGCCCAAGGCCCCGAAAGCCGATCCCTTGTGGTGTGCAAGGGCTTCGAGGTCGACGACCTGTTCGCCCAGGTCGCGCAGGTGCTTCAAGACCTCGGTCTTTCCCGTTCCCGTGCGCCCCCCTAAGACGAGCAGGGCTGGAGGGGTGGCAAAGCAGTCCAACACGTGGTTGCGGAAAGCCTTGTATCCACCCTTCAGGGTGACCACTTCGGTAAAGCCTGCCTTATCGAGCAACCAAGCCACGCTTCCGCTTCGCTCCCCACCGCGCCAGCAATGCACGGCGATACGGCCATCGGGCGCAATAGCCCGGGCATGTTCAACGAGGTCGGCCATCTTGGGACCCACGATCCGCAAGCCTTCCAGCACGGCCGCATCGCGACCGGTCTGCTTGTACAAAGTGCCGACGAGAGCGCGCTCGGCATCTTCGAACAAGGGCATGTTCGTGGCACCCGGAATGTGACCCCGCACGTGTTCACCCGGCGACCGCACGTCGATCACCGGCCGTCCGGCAGCAAGGAATTCTACGGTCGGGAGCGCTTTGATCACGCCCAAAAGTAGGGGAGCTGCACCCGCATCAGACCAGCTTCGCGCTCAGTGTGATCGGCACACTCTTGAGTGCCTGGCTGATGGGGCAGTTGGCCTTCGCGTCCTCGGTGCAAGTGGTGAACAGGGCCTCGTCGATGCCCGGCACCATGGCCTTCAGGTCCAAATGGATGGCCGTGATCAACATCGCTTCGCCCACCTTGTCCATGGTCACCGTAGCGCTGCACTCCAGGCTATCCGGCGTGAAGCCATGATTGCCCAAAACGAAGCTCAGTTTCATGGTGAAACAGCTGGCGTGCGCAGCGGCGATGAGTTCTTCGGGGTTGGTGCCGGCCTTGCCGTCCTCGCTAACGAAGCGGGTGGTGAAGGAGTGCGGGGTATTGTTGAGCACGCCGCTGGTGCTGGTGATGGTGCCGGATCCTTCTTTGCCGGTTCCTTTCCAGTTTGTGGTCGCTTTGCGGTTGATGGCCATGGTCTATCCGATCTTTTATTATGGGAGGACGAAGGTAGCGCTATCGAAACGGGAGCCCTGGTGGTGGCCCCCTTCGTGCCCGATAGGATGAACGCTCACCGAGTCGACTGCTCCATCCGCGCCAGCAACGCCGGCCATAACTTTTCCTCACCGCCTTTCTTGAAGAACCCGATGCGCCCGCTGGCCTCCAGCACGGTGCATGGAATGCCGAGGCGCTTCAGCACGTACGCGGCATAGAGGCCCGCCGCGCCAGCGCCGATGATGAGCACGCTGCCCTTGAAGGAGTGCTTCAGCAGCGTGTCCTCCTTGCGGCACCCGGTAAGGACCAAAGGATCGATACCTGCGATAAGGCCCATGGCCCCGAGGTATCGGATGAAGTGGCGGCGTTGCATGGGTACCTCAAAGAGGCCAAGGTACTTGAGAGTTCGCTTCGGTCAATGGCCATCCTTGGTCTTCAAATTGATCAAGTGGGCAACGATGAGTACCGCGCTGCCGATGTATGTAAGCACTTCAAGGTCCGGGTGGATCGGTTCGAGGATGACCCCCACAGCGAACACTGCCCAGCCGAT
>JBIIYD010000317.1:0-2938 GCA_044347005.1 Flavobacteriales bacterium
GAACCGCGTATTGCCGATCCCGTCCTGGTCCAGTTCAACGACTCGGCTTCGCTCACCATTTCCTTCACCGATGGCGATGGGGACATCGGGTTGAACGCTTCGGACGTGCAGCCGCCTTTCGATACGGGATCCACGTTCTACCACAACCTCTTCCTCGAATACGAAGAGTTGCGCAATGGTGAATGGGTGCGCCCCACCTTGCTGCTGCCCTTCTATTACCGCATCCCGCGCATCACACCCGCCGGACAGAACAAGGCTTTGGAGGGCGAGATCTCGGTGGCGCTCAAGCCGTGGCCCATCATTCCCGGCAATCCCTATGATACCGTGCGCTTCACGGTGAAGCTGGTGGATCGTGCCCTCAACCAGAGCAATACCGAGACGACCCCTGCCGTGAAGGTGCAGTGATCACATTTCCCCGGCCATGGCCTCGGAAACGTTGATCAGGTGGTCGCCCACCTTTTCGCACGAGGAGAAGAGGTCGTTGTAGATCAGTCCGCTCTTCACGTTGTAGTCACCGGCCTCGATGCTCTTCAAGTGCGTTCGGCGCAGCTTGTCCCGCTCGCTGTTGATGCGCTGCTCCGCTTCGACGGCCTCGTCCAACGACACCTGGTCGGGGTCCGCGTCCAGGTTCCGGTGCATCACTTGGAATGCGTTCTCCAGAAGGTCCAGCATCTCCAGCAGGTGCTGCCGTTGCTCGGGCGTGAACCAAAGGCGCTCGTCCATCTTGCGTTCGATGGATTTGCTCATCTGGAAGAAGATGTCGCCAACACGCTCCAGATCGCCCACGATGGCCAGCATGCCCTGTATCCGCTGGGATACTTCCTCGTTGCGCACTTCGGTGCTGGTCTTGGTCAGGTACTTGCCCACCTCCACTTCGATGCGGTCCGTGATCTGTTCGTACTTCGCCAGTCGTTGCATCAGGCGGTCCCGCTGCTTGGGGTCCTTGGCGGTCAACAGCTCCCGCACCATGTTCAGCATTTCATGGGTGATCCGCCCGAAACGCATGATCTCCTTCCGGGCCTCGATCAGCGATACTTCCGGTGTCAAGGGTATGTCGCCTTCCAGGTATTCCAGACGGAATTCCTCGTCCAGTTCACTGCGCGAGGGCACCATCCAGGTCACCAGCCGTTCCAGCAATGGCACGAAGCCGATCAACAGCAGCGTGTTGGCCACGTTCATCGAGATGTGGAGGAACGTGAGCGCCCATTTGATGTTGGATGCTTCAACATAGGGTGACGCACCGAACATTCGCGTGACTTGGGCGTCGATCAGATCGAGGTAGGGGTGGAAGAGCAGCAATGCCCAGCTGACGCCGATCAGGTTGAAGACCAAGTGGGCGCGCGCCGTACGCTTGGCCCATGCGTTGGCCACCAGTGCGGCAATGTTGGCGGTGGTGGTGGTGCCGATGTTCTCGCCAAGGACCAGGGCGGCAGCCATGTCGTAGCCGATCGTCCCGTTTTCGCACAGCACCAGGGTAAGGGCAATGGATGCACTGGAGGATTGCAGCACGATAGACAGCATGGTGCCGATGAGCACGAACAGGAGCACCGACCCGATCCCCATACCGCTCAAGCCTCGCAGGAATTCCAAGGTCTCCGCCGGTGGTATCGGCATGGTCTGTTTCAGGAATTCGATGCCCAGGAACAGCAGGGCCGCACCGATCAGGAACTCGGCACCGGCCTTCGCCTGGGGGGTCTTCAGGAACAACAGCGGAAAGGCCAGTCCGATGATGGGAATGGCCAGGCGGGTGATGCTCAGGTCGGTGAATACCGCCCAACTGAACAGCAACACCTTGATCGTGGTGCCGATGTTGGCGCCCATGATCACACTGATGGCCTGGCGTACGTTCAGCAGCCCTGCGTTCACGAAACTCACCACCATCACGGTGGCCGCACTGCTGCTTTGGATCACGGCGGTGCTCAGGAACCCGGTCGCCACACCCATGGCGCGGTTGGCCGTCATCGCCTTCAGCACACTGCGCATGCGGCCTCCGGCCACCTTTTGCAGGCCCTCGCTCATGACCTTCATGCCATAGATGAAGAGCCCCAGCGAGCCTGCCAGTGTAAGGAACTCGAGTATGCCGAAACGCATGCCGCGAAGGTCGTGCTTTATCGGGCAGTTCCGTGCGCGTTAGGCGTGTGTTCGTGCAAGGTTAAGCCAGTCTTAATTCCCGCAAGGGACGCGGACTTTGGAAGAAGGGCCCGGGACCCGGCACCTATCTTTGGCCGCCGTTCAACGTGCCGCCAGAACCTTCCCCGTGGGCCAATTATCTCCCCGTCAAGTCGCTTGGATCGCTGCGGCAGTGGTGTCCGTTCTGGTCGGGGTCCTGGCACTGGCAGGGCTGGCCTCTTCCGAACAGACCCCGTCCGTGTTCTGGGCGCTGCCCTTTGCGATCGTGGTCCTGTTCGTCGCCTACGGTGCGTTCTCCTTCGGCATCGAGCGCTTCATCCACAGCCGGATCAAGGTGCTGTACCGCACCATGCATGACATGCGCCGCACACGCAAGGCACCCGACTCTTTGGACATGCGGGGCGATGTGCTGGAGAAGGTCAATTCCGAGGTGGAGGAATGGGCATCCGCCCGGCGTGCCGAGATCAGCGAACTGCACGAGCGGGAAAAATTCCGGCGCGAGTTCATCGGCAATCTGGCGCATGAACTGAAGACCCCCATTTTCAACATCCAGGGCTACATCCTTACGCTGCTTGAAGGCGGATTGGAGGACGACAAGGTGAACCGCGACTTCCTGAACCGGGCATCGAACGGGGTGGACCGGCTGATGAAGATCGTGGAGGACCTCGACCTGATCACCAAGTTGGAGAGCGGGGTGATGGACCTGCGAATGGTGCGAATGGACCTGCACCAATTGTTGAAGGAGACCATCGATGGCCTCGATCTGCTGGCCAAGGAAAAGGGGGTGCAATTGCGCAACGACCTTGTA
>JBIIYD010000098.1:0-9923 GCA_044347005.1 Flavobacteriales bacterium
CGGTAACCCCCCAGCGTACAGCGCTCAAGCGCTTGGTGGCGCCTACACCGATGATGGAGCCCGTGATCGTGTGGGTGGTGCTCACGGGGATCCCCATTTGCTCCGTCATGTACAGCGTAAGCGCTCCGGCCGATTCCGCACACACCCCTTCGAGCGGGGTCACTTTGGTGATGCGCGTGCCCATGGTCTTCACGATCTTCCAGCCACCGCTCAGCGTACCCAGTCCGATGGCGGTATAACAGGCCAGGGGCACCCACGCGGGCATATCGTCCAGGCTGGTGCGTTCGCCGCCGGCCACCAGGGCAACCATGATGATGCCCATCACCTTCTGCGCATCGTTGCCGCCATGGCCGATGCTGAAGGCCGCCGAACTCAGCAACTGCAAGCGCTTGTAGAGGTTGGCGGTACGCATGGCGCTCGGCAGCCTGGTCATGTCCCAGGCGTAGGAGAGCATGAAGACCAGGGAGAACAAGGCCAGGGAAATACGCAGGTCGTTGTTCTTGAGGATGAAGATGGACGTGATGGCCGTTGCGGCCGTAATGATGAGCAAGCGCAGCCAAAGGCGTTGGACCAGGGTGACCAGTGTAATGAACACCGAGATCACCATGCCCATGAGGGGAGCCAGCAGGATGAAAAGGGCGATCAGTCCGATCTTCTCCATATTGATGCTGGTCATGTCGAACGATGCCCCGGCCAGCGCCGCGCCGGCGAAGCCCCCGATCAGGGTGTGCGACGAACTGCTGGGGATGCCGTACCACCAGGTCAAGAGGTTCCAGCTGATGGCCGCGAGCAGACCTGCCAATACGACCCTGAGCGTGATGAACTCCTCGTGCACCGTTTTGGCGACGGTGTTGGCCACGTGGTGATCGCTGAAGATGAAATAGGCGATGAAGTTGAAGGCCGCGGCCCAGATGACGGCCTGGAACGGGGTGAGCACCTTGGTGCTCACGATGGTGGCTATCGAGTTCGCTGCATCATGGAAGCCATTGATGTAGTCGAAGATCAGTGCCAGCGCGATGATGACAACGAGCAGGGTCATTCGCTCAGGCGTACTTCAACAGGATGGACTCCACCACGTTACCGACGTCCTCGCACTTGTCGGTGGCAAGCTCGAGCGTGGAATAGAGATCGCGCATCTTGATCAGCTGGATGGCGTCCTTCTCGTTCGCGAAAAGGTCCTGGATCGCCCGGTCGTACACCTCGTCGGCCTGGTTCTCGATGCTGTTGATCTGCACGACGAATTCGCTGTGGGCACCGCTCTTCCTCATGGTGCGCAGGGCCTGCACGGCCAGCTGCACGATCCGGCTGCCTTCGTTCACCAAGCGGGCCAGCTCGCGGCAGGTCTCATCGGGTTTGCCGATGCCGAACAACTGGAGGTTCTTCGCGGAAGCCAGGATGTAATCGGCCACATCGTCCAAGCTGGTGGCCAGGTAGTGGATGTCCTCGCGGTCGATGGGCGTGATGAAGTTGCGCGCCAGATCGGTGAAGATCAGGTGGGTAAGTTCATCGTTGGCATGCTCGGCGAACTCCAGGCGCTCGAGCAAGGCGATGCGCTGTGCCCCCGGCTCGGTGTTCATGATGAGCATGAGGTCCTCGGACATCTTCAACACGTTCGCTGCGGACGCCTCGAAGTGGTAGAAGAAAATGCGATCGCGAGGCTTGAAGAGATTGAGGATGCTATCCAGCGACATGGGCGGGGCTTAAACGGCCTCAAATGTATCCGTAGGCAGGTATGCCAAGTCCCGTACCTCCAGACTTAACCTTGGCTTAACACTGGACGATGCTCATCGATCGGATGCGAGGTCCATTCTACCTTGCCCCTGCCATACGAAAAGCCATGCTCTACGAATTCAACGGATATCGACCGGTGGTGCACCCCAGCGCCTTCGTCCATCCCCAGGCGGTGGTCACGGGCAACGTCATCATCGGCAGGGATGTGTACATCGGGCCCGGTGCCGCGTTGCGTGGCGACTGGGGCGAGATCGTCGTGGGCGACGGCTGCAACGTGCAGGAGAACTGCACCATACACATGTTCCCCGGCACCACCGTGGTCCTGGAGGAAAGCGCGCACATCGGACATGGGGCCATCATCCACGGTGCGCACGTGGGGCGCAACTGCCTGGTGGGCATGAACGCGGTGCTGATGGACCATGTGCAACTGGGGGAAGAGTGCATCGTGGGTGCCCTCGCCTTCCTTGCAGCGGATACGATCTGGGAGCGACGTCAGGTGATCGTTGGCAATCCGGCCAAGGCCGTGAAGGCCGTGAGCGATGAAATGATCGCGTGGAAAACGGAAGGCACCGGGTTGTACCAGCGCTTGCCGGCCGAACTGCACGCCACGTTGAAGGTCTGCGAAGCGCTTCGCGAGATCCCGACCGACCGACCATCCATTACCGCCACCTACGCGACCTGGAACCGAACCAAATGAAGATCAGCATAAGACCGGAGAGTGCTGCGGCGAGCATGATCGCGGCGGAACAGGAACACCTTGCCCGCCTGCGTGCCATCGTGGAGGCATCCATCGAGGAGCAGGACCTGATCGTGAACAACCAGTTGAACCCGCCACGCGAAACGCTGACGCGCGGGCAGGAGCTTTCGGACCGCATCGCGCGCTGGGGTGGAAGCTGGGCCTTCATCCTGTTCTTCTTGGCCCTGCTCGCGGTATGGGTCATCTACAACGTGAGCATTGCGCGATCGAACGCGTTCGACCCCTACCCGTTCATCCTCATGAACCTGCTGCTATCCTGTATCGCGGCCTTGCAGGCTCCAATTATCATGATGAGCCAGAACCGCAAGGAGGAAAAGGACCGGATGCGTGCCGAGAACGACTACCTCGTGAACCTCAAGGCCGAATTGCAGATCCGAGGATTGCAGCAGAAGATGGACCTGCTGATCAGGGAAGAGCTGGCCACGCTGTACAAGAGCCAGGCCCAGCAATTGGTGATCCTGGAGCGGCTGGAGAAGCGCATCGACAAGGACCAGGGGAGAGCCGCGCTTTAGGTCCAGGTGGTTGTAAGAGCTGCGATGGCCTTGGCCACGGGGTCGGTCATCGCATCCACGACTTCCATCCCGCCCGGGACCATCGAAGCGTTCGGGAAGGCATGCAGCGGACCGACGTGCTCGAACACGCAGTGGGGAACGGCAATGCGTAGGACTTATACCGATACAGGCGGCGTGCAATGGTCAACGATCCGTGGTTAGCGCTTACCGGTGATCCTGCGGTACGATCGTTTCGAACGGCGGAACTTCGCGACACCATTCTTCGCAACGCATGAAAGCCGCCTGGACCATCGGTCTATTGATCCTCTCCAACGCGTTCATGACCCTGGCGTGGTACGGCCACCTCCGCTTCAAGGAATTCAGTTGGGGGCAGGGCCTGGGGCTCTTCGCCATCATCCTCATCAGTTGGGGCATCGCGTTCTTCGAATACGTGCTGCAGGTGCCTGCCAACCGGATCGGCAGCAACCTGCACGGCGGACCGTTCACCCTGGTGCAGCTGAAAGTGCTGCAGGAAGTGATCACCCTGGCCGTATTCACCATCTTCACACTGGTGGCCTTCCGGCAGGAGACCCTGCGCTGGAACCATTTGCTGGCCGCAGTACTGCTCATCATCGCCGTTTGGCTGGTCTTCAAGAAGTAGAACATGCATTTCCCCTTGTTCCAGGAACTCATCGTGATCCTCGCCCTCGCGGCGGGCATCCTGCTGCTGTTCCGGCGGTTCAAACTGCCGAGCGTGCTGGCCTTCATCATCACCGGCATGATCGCCGGCCCCCACGGACTGGGTTGGGTGGAAGAGGTGGAACAGGTGGAAGCGCTGGCGGAGATCGGTGTCATCTTCCTGCTTTTCGTCATCGGCATGGAGTTCAGCCTGAAGAAGCTGGCCGCCTTGGGGCGCACGGTCTTCATCGGCGGCACCTTGCAGGTGGGCCTCACGATCGGTGGTGTGGTGGGCGTGCTCACCCTCTTCGGTCTGCGAACGGAAAGCGCCGTGTTCATCGGCTTCCTGGTGGCCCTGTCCAGCACGGCCATCGTGTTGCGCGTGCTGCAGGAGAAAGGCAAGATGGACTCCGCCTACGGCCGTGTGGCCACCGCCATCCTGATCTTCCAGGACATCATCGTGGTGCCCATGATGCTGGTGACCCCGCTGCTGGCCGGCAAGAGCGAGAACATCGCAGGCGACCTGCTGCTGTTGCTGGCGAAAATGGGCGCGTTGGTCGCCCTGGTCTACGTGAGCGGTCGTTACCTGGTGCCCCGCCTGCTCCGTGCGGCCACCAAGGGCAAGGGCAACGAACTGTTCATACTCACCATCGTGCTGATCTGCTTCGCGGCCGCATACACCACGCAGGCCATGGGACTTTCGCTGGCCTTGGGGGCCTTCTTCGCCGGGCTCATCATCAGCGAAACGGACCATGCCTACCATGCCACGGGCATCGTGTTGCCCTTCCACGAACTATTCATGAGCTTCTTCTTCGTGAGCATCGGCATGCTCGTGGACTCCGGGCAATTCCTGTCGATGCCCTTCACCATCCTGGGGTTGGCGATCCTGGTGACCTTGCTGAAGGTGATCGCCGCACTGCTGGCCGTTTGGGTGCTGCGCTACCCGATCCGCACCGCGTTGCTCAGCGGCCTCACCCTGTTCCAATTGGGCGAATTCGGTTTCATCCTGGCCATACCGGGACTGGAACTGGGGCTGCTCGAAGAGAGCCACTACCAGGTCTTCCTGGCGGTCGCCATCTTGGGCATGGCGGCAACACCCTTCATGCTGGAGTACTCGGACCGCATCGTGCGCAAGCTCTTCCTCTCCTTCGTTCCTTCCGCCGTGGGCGCGAGGATGGACAGCCTGATGCGGGTGAAACGCGAGCAGGAAAAGGTGCTGTCCAAGGTGCTGAAGGACCATGTGCTCATCATCGGGTTCGGGCTGAACGGGCAGAACGTCGCGCGCTCGGCACGGAACGCCGGCATCCGCTGCGCCGTGATCGAAGAGGAACCGGACCTGGTGCGGATGGCGCAGGAAATGGACCTGACCGTGCTCCACGGCGACGCCTGCAACGCCCATGTGCTGGAGCAGGCCCATGCCGAAAGTGCCCGCGTGGTGGTGATCGCCATCAGCGATACCGAGCAGACGCGCAAGATCGTTGCGGGTATCCGGGCCATTACCTCCACGGCCTACGTGATCGTGCGCACCCGCTACGTGAAGGACATGGAAGGCTACCTGGACCTGGGTGCCAACGAGGTGATCCCCGAGGAGTTCGAGACCAGCATCGAGATCTTCTACCGCGTGCTGCGCAAATACCTGGTGCCGGAAGACCGGATCCAGGACCTGGTGGCCCAGTGCCGATCGCAGCACTACGGCATGTTGCGTGGCCTGCCCTCGACCGGGCCAAAGAAGACCGCCTCGCTGAAGATACCTGGGCTGGAGATCGCCACCTTGCCGGTGACCCTGGGCCGCAGCAAGGTCGTTGGCAAGACCGTTGGCGAGGTAGGCCTGCGCGAACGCTATGGGATCACGGTGCTCGCCATTCGTCGCAAGGACCGGTACATCACCAACGTGAAGGGCGAGACCCGGATCCTGACCGACGACCTGCTGTACCTGTTGGGATCGCCGGACAACATCGTGAAGCTGGACCACGACCTGCGCTAGGCCGCGGTGCACGGGGCCTGCGTAACAATCGGGAGGCCACTTCCGTTGCAGCCGCCAGCATGAGCCAATACACCGTGGAGACCGAGCGCGCCGTGGATCATATCCTGTTGATCGACGATGAGGACGATTGCAACTTCGTAACCAAACTGGTCCTGAAGAAGGCCGGATTCGTTGGGCGGATAACCTGTTTCACGAACGCCGAGGATGCGCTGACGCACATGCGCAGCAGGCAGGACCTTCCGGACCTGATGTTCGTGGACATCAACATGCCGCGGGTGAACGGATTCCAGTTCCTGGAGATCTGCGAAGCGGAGGCGTTGTTGCCCAACGGCCTCACCTCGGTGGTGATGTTCTCGAGCAGCAACCGACCCGCCGACCTGGAGCGGGCGCTGGGCTTCCGATCCGTGCAGGGCTATGTGGAAAAGGCCCTGTCCGTGGACAGCTTCGAACGTGTATTGAACGACCACCGTCGCACCCAGCAACGTTGAACCCGAACTGAACTCTGTTGCCATGAAAAAGATCATCATCATCGAGGACGAGACCATCATCTCCTTCGGCTACCGCCTCCAGTTGGAGCGCATGGGATTCGATGTGATCGGCACCGCGCGCAGCAGCGACGAGGCCGAAGAACTGCTGGAGAACGATCGTCCGGACCTCATCATCATGGACATCTACCTGAAGGGCGAGAAGAACGGCCTCGAACTGGCCCAGGAGATCCACGCGAAGGACGCCATCCCCATCCTGTTCCTTACGGCCAGTACCAAGCCCGAAGTGGTGGCCGCGATCCATGAGCTGAAGGATTGCAGCTACCTCTCCAAACCGATCAACTCGGATAGCTTGGAGGATATGCTCCAGCGCTTCGCGCGCTCCTGACACCCGACCTTCATGGACAACGAGCTGCCACCGGCAACCCCCGCCCAGGCCGAACGGCTCCACCATTTCGCCCACGACCTGCGCAACCGGCTGGCCGCCATGCAGCAGGTCATGCGCATGCTGGTGCAGCCCGAAGGCGGAATGGACCCTGCCGAACTGGGTACCTTCGGCGAGCAGCAGTTCTTCAAGGCCATGCGCACCGTGGAGGGACTTCTGGACGACCTTTCGGTGGAGCGCGGCACAGGGCCGGTGAGCACCACCCCGGTCGATCCGGGTCGAGCCATCGCCACGGCCGTGAACGATCTGGCGCACCGGTTCAACAAGAAGGACCAGCGTGTCGAGACCACAGGAGCAACTGGCGTTCTTACACTCGCCGACCCGGCCCTGCTCGACCGGTCGTTGGCCGCCTTGCTTTCGAACGCCTCCAAATTCTCACCCGCTGGATCGTCCATCCGGATCGCGGTGGAACACATGCCCGACCAGGTGCTCGTACATGTCATCGACAACGGTGTCGGACTGAACGAGGCCGATCTGGAGCAGGTATTCGTGCGCTACGCCTGGCTGGACAGCACCCCCACGGCGAACGAGGCACAAGGCCGCAGCACGCTGGCCCGAGTGCGCCAATGGGCCCTGGCCATGGGTGGCGATCTGAGCGCAGCAAGCAAGGGCCCGGGACAGGGCTGCACCTTCACCCTTTCGTTGCAGAAGGCTTGAACCGCGCTCCCCGGAGCCGGTTCAGGACCCCTTAGAGCGCGGGATCCAGCAGGGTCACGTTGCGGGCCACACGCTGGCCCTTGTTGTTCATCGCCACGTTGAACTCCACTTCGTCGTTCACGCGCAACTGGTCGAAGCTCACGTCCTGCAGGTCCTCGTAGCGGAAGAACAGGTTGTTGTCGGGGTAGCGGATGAAGCCGTAGCCGGTCATGAGGCTCATGACCGTGCTGCGATGCCTGTCGTCGTCCACCAGCACCGGGTTCAGCCGTTCGGCCACTTCGGACTCGGTCTCGCGCAAGGTTTCGCGCACCACGAAGAGCTCGCGCACCACGGGGTCGTCGCTTTCCAGGCCCTCCTCGATCAGGTCGTGCATGGGCATGGGATAGCTCACCTCGTTCCAGAGGTCCATGCTGGTGCGCGTGGTCTGCAGCTCGCCGCTTTCCTGGTCGGTGAACTCGAAGTCCCAGCCGAGCAGCATGGTCTTGCAGCCAAGGGCATGCAGTTTGCGAACGAGCGGCACATGATCACCGTCGGAGGCGACCAGCGCCACCACATCGTAGCGTTTCAGCATGCACAGCTCGTAGGTCTCGAGGGCCATGAGCACGTCCACCCCTTTTTCCCGCTTGCGGCCCTGGAGGTCCTTTACCGGCAGGTAGTGCGTTTGCACGCCGTTGTACATGAGCACATCATCGAAGACCCGGTCGTAGTACAGCTGGTTGGGTTTCTCGTTGGCCTCACGGGCGGTGAACCGGCCCCGGAAGAAGTGCGCATCGATGATGTGGCAGAGGTTGGGCTTGGTGCCTTCGCGCTCCGCGACCATGTGCTTCACGAAGTCGTGCAGCCCCCCGATGTGGAGCCTTCGTCGATGCGCGTGGATGTAGTTGTAGTAGTTGCTGACGTGGGAGAAATAGCTCCCATCATAGAATACGCCGACCTTGAGGGCCTGACTTCCGTTGCTCATGCGAATGTGTGATGGACATGTGATAGAGGTACAAAGGTAGAATGCGGCTATGCACCACCACCGTTAACTTGCGAACCGTGTCACGTTCGTTCCTCCTCCTGCTGATCCTGGCCGTGGTATCCACGGGCGCGGTGCATTCCCAGGTGCCGGACTCGTTGGTGGCGGTGAGCTACACGCGCTCGGTGAGCGTGCCGATGAACGCCTTCAACCTGTACGACAAGGCCTTGGACGCCTGGACGTGGACCTTCGGCAAGGAGCCCGGAGCCACCCTGCGGCGCAGCGACCGGGGTACGGGTGTGATCGAAGGCACGGCCCGCACCAACTTCCGGTCGGACATGCTGGTGGGCCGGGAAGAGAGCATGGGCACCATTTCCTACCGGGTGGTGATCCAGGTGCAGCCGGGCGGGTCGCGGATAACCGTGAGCGAACTGACGCATGCGGGCAATCGCACTGCGCCCAAGGGCGGCATCCACCTGGGGCCGATCACCAAGGGCAGCATGCCGACCAAGAAGGTGAGCGGCATGGGGCGAGCGAACGCCGAACAGCTCTACGGGGAGGTGAAGGCCCTTTCCGCCGAACGCATCACCGCGCTGATGCAAGCCTTCGAAGCGCGGTTGCGGGCCAATGTCGGCCCCTGAAGGTAACCCTTCGTTCGCCCGCGCGTTGAACGGGCGATACCATGCCATTCAACACACGCACCGCCTGGAAAAGCTGGCCCGTACTGGCCGGCGTGCTGGCAAGTCTATTCATCGTAGCAGGGGTAACGGTGCTTTCTTCGGCCCGTACGCTGCAACACCGCATCGCCGAGGAACTGATGCTCATATCGGAGCTGGACGATGTGGCACACGCCATCCAGCGACTGGGGCTGGTACACCGGGTGGAAAGCAGCAGTGCCTTGCACCAATGGGAGCATGACCTGAAGTCCGTCGAGCAGAGCGTCATCGATCTGCACGCCACCTATCCGGGTTCACCGGGCATGAGCCAGCTACCGGGCACCATGTCCGTGGCGCTGCACCGCATCGATTCGGTACACCACGAGACCTTGCGCGTAGGGATCCCGCAACGCGACAAGGCCAACGCCGATGCCGTGTTGCAGATCATGCTGCGCAACACCAAACAGGACGTGGAACGCACCGTGCGCAGCGTCCATGAAAAGGGCCTTGCCGTACACGCCTTCGACCTGGCCGACCATTGGTCGTACGCACGGCTGCTGTTGGTGGCGGCCTGCCTGCTGGCGGTGGCTGTGGCCTGGCTGGCCGGCACCAGCAACAAACTGCTGCTGGAGAGCCGCATACGAACGGCACAGCTGGACATCGCGAAGAAGAACCTGGAAAGCACGAACAAGGAGTTGCGTGAGACCATGTTGAGCAAGGAGGAGAAGGAAGTGATGATCAAGGAGATCCACCACAGGGTGAAGAACAACTTGCAGATCGTGAAGAGCCTGATCCGTTTCCAGATGGACCAGGTGCACGACGCACGGACCTTGGAACTGTTCAACGAATGTGTGAACCGGGTGAGCGCCATGGCGCTGGTACACGAGCAGACCTACCTGAGCAAGGACCTGGCGAACATCGACGTGGGCAACTACCTGAACGCCCTGATCCGCGACTTGGTGCATGCGTACTCGGTGGGCATCCAGCTGCGCATGGACGTGGATATCCGCGTGAAGACCTTGAGCGTGGACGCCCTGGTACCCCTGGGTCTGCTCATCAACGAAGTGATCAGCAACAGCTT
>JBIIYD010000099.1:0-9918 GCA_044347005.1 Flavobacteriales bacterium
GGGCCAGGCCCTGGTCATGGTACATGGCAAGCACGCCGTCGAACTGCTTATAGGTTCCGTTGCCGAAGAAGCCATCGGCCGGGTAGGGGCCCATGGCCAGGATCCCCTCTTCGTTCAGTTTGCGCACGGCAGGCAGGATCCGCTCCTTGTCCTCGCTGCCCAGGGTTCCGCCATCGCCGGCATGGGGGTTCAGCCCGAGTATGGCGATGCGCGGGGTGGGTACCCCGAAATCGCGTTGCAGGCTTTGGTAAAGCAGCCGCGCCTTGGTGAGGATCCGTTCCGTGGTGATCGCCGAAGCGACCTCCTTCAGGGGGATGTGGCCCGTGACCGTTCCCACCCGCAGCCCTTCGCCCACCAACAGCATCAGCACTTCGCTGTCGCTGCCGGCCATGTGTTGCAGGAACTCGGTGTGGCCCGGGTAGGCGAAGCCCGCCTGTTGCATGCTGTTCTTGTCGATGGGTGCGGTGACCAGCACGTCCACTTTGCCGCTGGCCAGGTCCTGGGCCGCTGCTTCCAGGCTCTTGATCGCGTAGCTGGCCAATGCGCCGGAGGCTTTTCCCAGCTCGATCTCCACGTCCTCTTCCCACAGGTTCACCAGGTTGAACTTCCGTGGAAGGGCATCCCGTGCGTCGTTCACACGGTGGAACTGGACCTCTTCCAAATGGAGCGCTTTCCGGTGCAGGCTCACGGCTTTGGCCGAGCAATACAGCACGGGGGTGACATCCGCCAACATGCGGGTGTCCTCGAAGCACTTCAACACCACTTCCAAACCGATGCCGTTGAGGTCGCCGCAAGAGATGCCGACGCGGATGAGGGGGCGTGGTTCCAAGGTGGGGTGTTGGTTTTTTGAACGTTGGTGATGGGGCCGTTGCCGGACGGCTCAGCCCTGGGCGCGCTGTTTCAGGAACTGATAGAGCAGGCGCACGCCTACTCCCGTGCCCCCTTTGGTGCGGTACGAATCGCGCTTGGTGGAAAAGGCGGTACCGGCGATGTCCAAATGGATGAAGGGGTGCGTGGTGAAGCGGGCGAGGAACTTGCCGGCCGTTTGTGCACCACCGAGGTCACTGCCCAGGTTCTTGATATCGGCCACGTCGCTGATGATCTCTTCGCCGTATTCGTCCCAGAAAGGCAATCTGGCAACGCGTTCGAACACCTGGTCCGCAGCCGCCTCCAAACGGTCGAACTGGGCATCGGGGGCGGTTCCCATGGTAACACTGCCGTAGGTGCCGATGGCGCGCATGGCTGCCCCGGTCAGCGTGGCAAGTGTCATCACCAATTCGGGTTTGTACCGTTCCCCGTAGCTCAGGGCATCGGCGAGTATCAACCGCCCTTCGGCATCGGTATTCAGCACTTCCACCGTAAGGCCGCTGTGCATGCGGATCACATCGCCGGGCACATAGGCGTTGCCCCCGGGTCGGTTGTCCGTGGCGGGGATCAGCGCCACCACGTGCAGGGGCAGTTCCTGCTTGGCCACCGCGTACATGGCACCGGCCACCGCAGCAGCACCGGCCATGTCGCACTTCATCTGGTCCATGCTGTTGGGCGTGGGCTTCAAGCTAAGCCCGCCCGTATCGAACACCACCCCTTTGCCCACCAGCAGAACCGGCTTCTTGTTCACGGCGTTCTTCGGCTTCCATTCCAGGATGCTGAAGGTGGGCTCGTCGCGGCTTCCCTTGTTCACGGCGATCAGGCCTCCCATGCCCTGGGCTTCGATCTGGTCCTTGTTCAGCACCTGTACCTTGAATCCGGCGTTGCGGCTCAAGGTCTTGATCTCGGCGGCCAACTGTTTGGCGCTCAGGAAGGAAAGGGGTTCGTTCACCAGATCGCGGGCCGTCCATACGGCCTCGCACACGTCGGTCAGTTCCTCCAAGGCCTGGGCCGTGATCTCCTTGGCCACCAAGGCCAATTTCTCCAGGGTCGGCGCGCCCTTCGCATCGGTCTTGTACTTGCGGAAGGCGTAACTGCCCAAGGCAACCCCTTCCGCCAAGGCCAGCACCACCTCGGTAGCGTCGGTCAGGGAGACCAGTTGCGCTTCCTTGCGCTCTGCAGCATTCAGGCGCAGGGCCATGTCGTTGCCGGCCCGCCGTGCTTTTTCCGATCGTGCACCACCCGTTCCAGGCTTGGTCAGGTGTACCAGCAACAAGCGGCCACTGATGTCGCAACTCGCGAGTTGCCCATCGTTCTTGAGCTGGTCCGTCAGGTACTGGCGGTCGTTGCGCTCAAGGTCCAGGTTCCGCAGTTGGTCCGTATGGTCCAACACCACCAAGGTGTCCTTGCTGGACGTGGGGCGGGTGCTTTTGGTCAAGGATATCATGGGGCGCCAAAGATAGCGTCGCAGGGGTCGTGCCTATGGACAACGTTGCCGCGTGAACGAACGTCCAACAGGAGTGTTGATACCAATGGCAATTCGTTGCGCTCGGGCTGCGTTGGCCGTGATGGAATGCCGAACTTTGTGATCCCCCGCATGCGGATACTTCGTGCCCTTTTCCTGTTGGTCCTGTTCTCTGCTACCACGGTGGCATGGGCAACGCACAACCGCGCGGGCGAGATCATCGTGTGCTACGAAGGGGGTACCACCTACCGGATCACGATCATTACACACACCAAGTTGTCCGCTCCCGCCGACCGTCCAGAGTTGGTCCTGGACTATGGGGACGGGGAGATCGACACCATTCCGCGCTCCAGCATTTCCGACGATCCATCCCGGGACCTTCGCCGCAGCGAGTACGTGGTGTTGCACAACTACCCGAACCTCGGGGAGTACACCTTGTCCTTCGACGACCAGAACCGGAACGGGGGCGTGGTGAACGTGCCCAACTCCATCGCACAGTCGTTCTGTGTAAAGACCCGCCTGGTGGTGGGCGCCGCGACGGGTAACAATTGTTCCGTGCGCTTCCTGAACTCCCCGATCCAGGATGCCTGTGTGAACCAGTTGTGGATCCACAATCCGGCCGCCTTCGATGCCGATGGTGACAGTTTGAGCTATGAACCGGCGATCTGCCTCGGGCTCGGTTGCCAGCCCATCGCCGGGTATTCCTACCCGACCCCCAATTACGCCATCGACCCCACCACGGGAACGATCACCTGGAACACACCCACCGTGGGGGGCGAGTACAACATCGCCTTCATCGTACGCGAGTGGCGCCGTGTGAACGGCATCTATGTGAACGTCGGGTGGGTCACGCGCGACATGCAGATCACCGTGGTGCCCTGCTCCAATCGACCGCCAACGGTCTCGCCCTTGCCGGACACCTGTGTGGTGGCCGGTACCATCCTCACCTTCCCGGTGCAGGCGACCGATCCCGATGTCGGCCAGGTCGTCGGTCTTACCGCACAAGGGCAGCCCTTCGTGGTGGCGAGCTCCCCGGCAAGTTTTCCATCACCCCCCCCGGCGCAGACCGTGAACAGCACGTTCACCTGGGTCACCAACTGCAGCCATGTGCGCGCGCAGCCCTACCAGGTGGTCTTCAATGCCACGGACAATGGGCAACCGGTGCAGTTGCAGGGCGTTGGTACCATGAGCATCCGGGTCATTGCGCCACCACCGTTGGACCCTTCGGCCACGCCCAGCGGAAATGCGATCCAGCTGAGCTGGCAGCCCAGCGTATGCAGCAATGCCATCGGTTACCGGATATACCGCCGCAGCGGCCTCTTCGGCTTTGTGCCGGGGTATTGCGAAACCGGTGTTCCCGGATACACGGGTTATGTGCAAGTGGGCGGTACATCGGGTGTGAACAACGCCGGTTATCTGGACGAAGGCGACCTGATCTTCGGCAATCAGTATTGCTACATGGTGGTGGCCGAATTCCCGGACGGGTCGCTGAGCATCGCCTCCGAAGAATTCTGTGCGATCCTGGACCGGCAGGTGCCCGTGATCACCCATGTCAGTGTGGGTTCCACCGATGTGACGACAGGGCGTGATACGGTGCGTTGGAGCAATGCCTACGACCTGGATACCATCGCCCGCCCGGGTCCTTACCAGTTCCGCCTCTACCGTGGTACAGGTTTCACCACGGCCACGGAGCTCATCTGGACCAGTTCGCTCCATCCTTTCCTGGCCCACCCGGATACCAGTTTCCTGGACCAAGGCATCGACACTGAGAACGAGGCCCATGTTTACCGGGTGGAATTCCTCGGGAACAACGGGAACGATGTGATCGGCTCCGGTAACGTGGCATCGTCCATTTTCATCAGCACACTGCCCGCAGACCAGCAGCTTACCGTGCAATGGGCGCTGAACACTCCTTGGGTGAACAGCCTGTACGAAGTGTTCCGGTTCGATGGCACCCAATGGGTGTTGGTGGGCACGAGTACTACCACCAGCTACATCGATACCGGTTTGGAGAACGGGACGGAATACTGCTACTACGTGCGCAGCACCGGTGCTTACAGCGATCCGGCGATCGTGGCCCCGTTGATCAATTACAGCCAGGAGGTGTGCGGCATTCCGCGCGACATCACCCCGCCCTGCGTGCCGACCCTGGTGCTGGACAACGATTGCGAGCTTCCGTTGAACACCCTGACCTGGACCAACCCAGCGATGGAATGCGGTGATCTCGATACCGACGGCTATTCGATCTGGTTCGCCGATTCGTTGGGTGGCAGCTTCGCGCTCCTGGCCACGATCGATGGCGCGGCGAACACGACCTACACCCACAGCAACGGCAGTTCGGTCGCTGGCTGCTACGCCATTTCGGCCATCGATACGCTGGGCAACGAAAGTGCACGGAGCATACAGGTCTGTGGTGACAACTGTCCGGATTACACGCTGCCGAACGTCTTTACACCCAACGGGGACGGGAGCAACGACGTGTTCGGTCCATTCCTGCCATACCGCGGGGTGGACCGTGTGGAAATGGAGATCTTCAACCGGTGGGGGCAGTTGGTGTTCAATACCCAGGACCCGGATATCAACTGGCGCGGCACCTACAAGGAAGGCAATGAGCCGGTGCCCGATGGGGTGTATTTCTACATCTGCACCGTGGTGTTCGCCCGTCTTTCGGGCGAAGAGCGAATCGTGTTGAAGGGCAGCATTCAATTGCTGGGCAGTAGTTCTCAACCCCGCGTCAACTGATGTTCACCGGCATTGTGGAGGAGCTTGCCGAGGTGGTGGAAGTGCGCGAAGAGGGCACCAACCGGCACCTCGTATTGAACGCCCGAATGGCGCCGGAACTGAAGGTGGACCAGAGCGTTTCGCACAACGGGGTATGCCTTACGGTGGTGTCCGTGGATGACGACCGCTATACGGTGACCGCCGTGGAGGAGACCCTGCAGCGCAGCAACCTTGGAGGACTGCGGCCGGGTGATGCCGTGAACCTTGAGCGCAGTGTACGCTTGGGCGACAGGCTCGATGGACACTTGGTGCAAGGCCATGTGGATACCGTGACCCCATGCCTCGGGGTGTGGGAGAAGGACGGCAGTTGGTCCTTCGTTTTCGCGCTTCCCGAAACCCCCGAGTTGTTGGTTCCCAAAGGCAGCATCTGCCTCAACGGGGTCAGCCTCACCATCGCCGGCCTGGAAGCCGAGACCTTCAGTGTGGCGATCATTCCGTACACCTACGAACATACGACCTTCCACCGCCTGAAAGCCGGGGATCTTGTGAACGTGGAATATGATGTCCTCGGCAAATACGTGCAACGTATGATGGGACGATCGGTCGTCGAAGCCGGCAATGTGAGCCGTTGACCCCGCCCGTTCACTCTTTCACGAAGCGCGCACGCCGCACCTGTTCCCCCTCCCGGAATTCGAGCACGTGCAGCCCCGGAGCAAGGTCCATGACCGGAATGGGCATGCCTGTCCAAAGGCCCTGACCCACCATTCGGCCGACCGCATCGAAAAGCGTCCAGGGTATCGCTGCGCTGGCGTTATCGATCCGCAACTGGATCCGCTCGCTCGCCGGATTGGGGAAGAGCAAGGGGGAGCCACCTGGCAGACCGGCCTCGCCGACATCGGTGATCAGGGAGGTGCCGCTTACGATCCAGATATCCGGGTCCAGTTGCACGCTGTCCACTTGTGCTGCAAGCGATAGTTGAAAGGACTGCCCGCTGAAGGTGTGGTCCACAACGATGGTCGTATCCTGCCCTCCGCTCCAGAACCTCAATGGGACCGGCATTTCGAAGAAATCCACACTGGGGTGCGATGTGCTCTGTTCCAGCATCAGGTCCACCGGTCCGTTCATATCCTGCGCCCAGGACAGGGTGTAGGTGGGATAACCCTCACCGGTGAACCAATCGTCCATGAATTCGCCCAGGTCCTTTCCGCTGGCGGCTTCGAGGTGTGCGACCAGTTGAGGGGTACGCGCGCTGCCGTTGTCGATCTCCGGGTCGTAGAGGTAGTTGTTCACTCCTGCGAAGAAGGCACTGTCGCCGCACACCCCGCGCAACATGTGCAGCACCATCGCGCCTTTGGCATAGGTCAGGCGACTGCTGAAAAGAGTGTTCACCGTGGTGGTGTCCATGCAACGCACGCTGCCGCCCGGCTGGCTGATGATGAAATCACGACGCCCACGTTTGAAAGGCATCCAGTAGATGGGTACGAGGTATTCGTAGCACAGGCCGCTGAGGTAGGTGGCGAACCCTTCGTTCAACCAGATGTCCTCCCAACTGCCACAGGTCACGGAGTTGCCGAACCATTGGTGCGCCAGTTCGTGTGCCATCAGCTCGTAGCTGAAGTTGCCCATGAAGCTCATGGTCTGGTGTTCCATGCCACCACCCCATGCGAACTGTGCATGACCGTATTTCTCGTCGGCGAAGGGATACTCCCCGAAGAGTTCGCTGAAGAGCTGCATTTGGGAGATGAGACTTGGCGTTTCACCCTGTGCGCTGGCCAGGTTTTCCGGGAAAACGTAGTTGAGCACCTCCACCGTGGCGTTCGGCAGCGGGGCGAAGTCGCTGTAGACGGCGTAGTTCGTTACGGCCACGGCCACCAGGTAGTAGTTGATCGGGTGTCGGTGGCGCCAATGGAAGCGCACCTGCCCATTGCCAAATACCTCCTCCGAAATGAGCAGCCCGTTGCTGGCCACCCGTTGGCCGGTCGGCACTGTTACCAGAACGTCCAGGGAATCGGCCTTGTCGTTGAGGTCCTGCTTGCAGGGCCACCAATCGCGGGCGCCATAAGGTTGTGACAAGGTCCATAAAATGGGGGCACCGGCATGCTCCGTTTGCACGAAGGAGCCGAAACCCGAATCGGCGGGTACCCCGGCATAGGTGATCAGTAATTGCGCCTCTTCCCCGGGCATCAGGCCTACTGGAAGTTGTATGGTGAGCAGGTCGTTGTTCTGTGCGAACGACAAGGATTGACCTTGCAGGACCACACTGCTTACCACAAGGGCATCGCTCAGGTCGAGGTCGATGGCCGTCAGGGGTTCCAAAGCACGTAGGCGGTGGCTTACCGTACCGCTTACGAAGCGTACGGCCGGGTCCAACTCGAGTTCCAGCCTGTGGTGGATCAGGTCATAACCACGCGCCGGTGTTCCGTTGGCCTTAAGGGCGGCCCAATTGCCGCGGGATTCGCTGCCCGCGATCGACTCCAGTTGATCGGGATCGAAAAGCACCTGGGTCGAAGACGTGGTGCCTGCTGCCAGGAATAGTGCAAGTAGAAGCGTCCTCATGTTCACGAAGTAACGCACTGACCGGGCTTTCCGTTCTCAGAGCCTGTTCGGGATCCCTTCAAATTCGTCCCCCGGTCTCTTTTCCGCCCATGTTTCACCGGAAAATGATCCCGTATACACCGCTACGCGATGATCTTCCGGCTTCGCCTGACCGAAAAACAGCCTCGGGGTACTTCGTTCAAGAGATCCCGAACCGGCTCTCAGAAAAGCTGTGCAGCGATCTCGCGCACCGCCTTACTGCGGCCCATGGTGTAATAGTGCAGGCACGGTACTCCCTTGGCGAGCAACTCCTTGCTCTGCGCCAGGGTCCATGCGATGCCCGCCTTTTCAACGGCCTCGTCGGTCCGGCAGGCGACCAGTTCGCGGGCGAAGTCATCGGGCAGGTCCACGCGGAAGGTCTTGGGGAGAAAGGCGATGTGGCGCAGGTTGGTGATGGGCTTGAGCCCGGGAATAATGGGAACTGTGATCCCCGCTTCGCGGCAAAGGGCCACGAAGTGGAAGAACTTGTCGTTGTCGAAGAACATCTGGGTCACCAGGTATTCCGCGCCGGCGTCCACCTTGGCCTTCAGGTAGGCGATGTCGACGTTCAGGTTGAGGGCTTCGGGATGTTTTTCCGGGTAACAGGCGGCACCGATGCACAGGTCCGTGGGTGCTGCCTCCAATTCCTCATCATGCAGGTATTTCCCTTGGTTCAATGCGGCGATCTGGCGCACCATGTCCACGGCATGGGCATGACCATCGCGCTCGGGGATGAAATGCGGCTCGTTCTTGATGGCGTCACCACGGAGTGCCAGCACATTGTCGATGCCCAAGAAGTTCATCTCGATCAGCGCATCCTCGGTCTCTTCCCTGCTGAAGCCCCCGCAGATCAGGTGCGGTACGGTATCGATGTCGTACTTCACTTTGATGGTCGCACAGATCCCGATGGTGCCGGGCCGCTTGCGCAGACGCACCTTCTGCAACAGACCATGGCCGCGTTCCTTGTAGATGACCTCTTCCCGGTGGTAGGTCACGTTGATGAAGCTCGGTTTGAACTCCAGCAACGGATCGATGCCGGCATAGATCGAACGGATGTCCTTCCCCTTCAACGGGGGAAGTATCTCGAAGGAAAGCAGTGTTCGCTTGGCGTTGCGGAGGTGTTCAATGACCTTCATGGGGTGCCAAAAGTAGAACAGCCCGCCGTTCTTCGGCGGGCTGTTCCGTTCGTTGTCGGATGTACCTATCAGCGCAGGATGGTCAGGTGGCCGGTATACTCCCTGCCGTCGTTGACCAGTCGCACCACATAATAGTAGGTGCCGTCCGGTGCATCCACCGCCTTCCACGTGTTGCGGTAGTTCTTGGTCTCCAGGATCGGCATTCCCCAGCGGTTGAACACGGTGACCTCGCTTTGGAAGAATTCGATGTTCTCGATGACGAAAGCATCGTTGATGCCGTCGTTGTTGGGCGAGAACACGTTGGGGATGAAGATGTCCGCTGGCCGGATGGTGTACACGAAGGTGGCCGTGTCCACACAACCGATGGACGTCGTCACCACCAATACCACCGGATATTCACCGGGCAGGGGGTAGGTCCACGAAGGGTTCTGGGTGTTGGAGGTGGCACCCGGTGTTCCGAAGTCCCACTGCCAGCTGGTGATGGTGCCTCCATTGGGGTCCGATTCGTCCGTGAAGTCCACCGTGGTATTGGGGAGTTGGGGTGAGGCAGGGTCCATCGAAAAATCCGCGATGGGGTTTTCGTTCACTACCACACTGTAGGGTGCCGAGGTGCCCGTGCAGCCGAACTGGTTGGTGACCGAAACGGTGTAACTGCCGGTGAGTACTCCCGTGGTGGGCGTGGTGGCATTGTTGCTCCACGCATAGGTCGTGAACGGTTCCGTCGTACTGAGCACCAAGGGCACACCCCCGCAACCTGTGGTAGGACCCGTAATGACCGGGACCGGGTTCGGTGCTTCGGTAACCGTGAAGGTCAGGGAGGAGGTGGTGCATGGACCAACGCTCGCGGTCACGAAATAGGTGCCCGCGCCAACGTTCACGTTCTGGCCGGTGGTACCGTTGTTCCATGTGTAGGTATCGAAACCCGGTGTGGCGGTAAGAGCGGCCTGGGTGCCCGTGCAGAAGGTGTCGTCACCGGTGATCACCACGGGGGGAAGGATGACCTCCTCCACCACGAAAGGCTCGGAAACGTATGTGCAATTCAAGTACGACGCGTTCACCGTGTAGGTGCCGGCCGTGGCTATGATGCTCGTGGCCGTTTGCCCACTGCTCCACTGGATCGAGGTGTAGGGGTTTCCGTTGGGGCTCAAGGTCACG
>JBIIYD010000319.1:0-2894 GCA_044347005.1 Flavobacteriales bacterium
TTATCCCACCCTGCCTTGAGTCTCTTGGACTTGACGCCCACCTTGGTGGAAGTATCGCGCTTGAGCATGGTGAGGGTCATCTTGGTGAGGGCGGAGAAGTTGATGGCCGCATTGTCCTTTCGCTTGCGACTGGCATCCTCTCTGAAGCTCACGTCGAGTTGCCAGTGCAGTCCGTTCTCTATGCCCCAGTGCGCACGCGCGGCAAGACCGATGGTTTTAGCATCCGCAGGCAGGGTACTGATGAAGTAGCGTGTCATGGAGGTCTTCTTACCGGTGGCCTTATAATGGACCTCGCTGTCCACACGGGCGATGGTGCGCAGACCCGGCCATTTATCCCGGTTGGGTAACAGCTCCAAGTCGTCGATCACCGCAGGGCTATCGCGTCTTCTTTCGATCGCAAATAGTATGGACATGCTCTGCGACCTGAACTGAGCGTAGCCTGCGGCTACGCTCGATATGCACCAGGCACGGTAGCCTGAGGCTACCCACTACTGATCGTGTTGCGCGTAGTCACAGGCTACGCGCAGTTTGGGATATGGTCGTCCGATCTTTTCGATGGAAACACTGGCTGATGAGGCATTTATGGTGTAACCCCCGGCCACCACCTGCCGTATGAACGCCGAGCCCCGTAACACTGCGCGGCACGAAAACGACACCACCAATGGTCCGATCCCTACAATTCTCCCTGGTATCGATCGCCACCGCGTTCAGCTTTGGCCTTTTGTCCATTCCCACCACGGCCCTGGCGCAGGGTGGGGGAGACCCCACGATACCCGATCCCGATGCCTGGGTAAGGCTCGGCATCAGCAACTTCGATGGCACCCTCACCGATGAACTCACGGTCAATTTCGCCGTGGGCGAACCCGGCAGCGATGTCCTCGACATTCCCAAGATCGACGACCTGAACATCATGCCCCTGTACATCGCCACGCTGGGTGTCGCAGGCACCCCGCTCGCGCTGAATGCACACGGGCCCTACACGCAGGATGTCTCGCTGCCCGTACAGTTCATGGCCGTGAACGCCGATGTGTACACCCTTACCGTGCTCGACCTCGGTTCGTTGGAAGGCAAGGCCTGCGTGAGCCTGGAGGACCTGGAGACCGGCGAGATCATCATCCTTACCCCCGACCTGGAACTGCCCCTGGAGATCCCGGCCGGCCCGCCCGTTGGACCGCGCTACAAGCTGCACGTGTTCATGCCCGTTTCCGTGGAGGTCACCGGTGCCTTGTGCCCCCATGGCTCCCTGGGTTCGGCCACGGTCACCGGCACGGGCTACGGACCCTGGCAGGTGAGCTGGCTGAACTACGAAGACCTGGTGATCTCCGAAGAGAATTCGGCTACCAGCCCGATCGATGAGGGTGGTCTCTACCCCGGCAACTGGACCGCGCTGGTGGAGAACCAGGACGGCTGCGGTGTGTTCCAAGTGCCCTTCGTGATAACGGTACCCGAGCCCATCGCCATCGCATCGGCCGCCGAAGCCACCAGCTGTGCCGAAAGCGCCGATGGCCGCATCGACCTGGAGCCCTCGGGAGGCGTTGCACCCTACACCTACGAATGGAGCACCGGCGCCACCGACCAGGACCTGGAACAGGTGCCTGCCGGTAGCTACCACGTGACCGTGGCCGATGCCAACGGCTGCACCACCACCTTCCACAGCCTCGTGGTACAGTCCCCCGGCCCCATTGCCGGTGCCATCATCGCCGAACCCACGGCCGAACGTTACGAGCAACTGCAGTTCACCAGCACCGCAGGCCCCGGCGTGCAGCGTGTGTGGGACTTCGGCGACGGCAGCGGCAGCATCCTGCCCGAACCGCAGCATGCCTACCAGAACCTGGGTATCTTTACCGTGACCCTTACCCTTACCGAAGGCGCCTGCCAGACCATCGTGCAAAGCGAGGTGCTGGTGCAGAGCAGCGTGGGTGTGCATGAATACGAAGGCGACGAGGTGCGGGCCTGGAGCTCCGCCGGCCTCATCACCGTGGCCAATCCGCTCAACGTGGACCTCCACATCCACATCTTCGATGCCACCGGCCGTGTGGTCCTTACCAAGCGTGTGCCCGCCCAAAGCGGCCGCACGGAGATCGTGACCAACAGCTGGACCAAGGGCCTCTACTTCCTAAACGCCAGCACCGCCTGGGAGCAATGGACCTTCTCGCTCCCGGTGGTGGAATAATAACCACTCGACATACGCCAAGACGGAACGGCCGTCCCTTTTGGGGCGGTCGTTCTCATTGGGGGTGGCGCCGGGCTTTTCCACAAGGGGGTGTGGATAACCTCCGGATCCCCTAAATTGGCGCTCGTAAACGCGGGCCAAGCCTTTTTCGGGCCCGCCGCCAAAACCCTTCCCCCATGAAGAAGCTCTCTACGCTTCGTGTCGCACTGCACTTGGTCCTGGTGTCTTTGCTGGTGCAACTCTCTCTGGAGTCGGTTGCTCAGGTTAGCATGACCACGACCGGGAGCTACGTCCAGAATTTCAACACACTATCCTCCACAACGGGTACTGGCGTTGCATGGACCGATAACTCGACCATTGCCAGTTGGTACTGGAACGGCCAACTAACCACACCTACTGGCTATCACGTGGGTACTGGTAGTGCAACTACTCCTGGAGGCCGATGGAGTTATGGCCCCAATATAAATTCAGACAGGGCCATGGGGTCATTCGTCCTGAACGCCATTGGCACCATGGCGCGCGGAGTCGTGCTTCAGAACAACTCGGGTACAACCCTGAGCAGTATGACCTTGGCATATACAGGTGAACAATGGCGGGCCAATGCCAGTCCTTCTGCCACGCAGACGCTCACTGTTTGGTACCGCGTATCTTCCACCTTGCCAGCTTTGGAACCCAACGTGACCTCTGGTTGGACTGCTGTAACAGCCCTCACCTTCAACTC
>JBIIYD010000318.1:0-2894 GCA_044347005.1 Flavobacteriales bacterium
CTGGGAGCTGGACCAAATGGGTGCGAATCCGAGATACACGGAGAACAGTTCCGCCAGCTGTTGCATATCCGCACCTTCCAGCGATGCCCCACTTTCGCTCGCCACGATCTCAGAAAAGCGCAGGACCAATTCCTTCAAAAAGACCCGAGGATAGCCCAGAAGCGAATTTGCCAATTCTATATCATACTGTACTTCTCCGTCCGAAAGTTCCTTGAAGTGCACGTAGCTATTGATCGGCGTCCCTTCGATATGCAGAGGCATCCCGGAGATATCGCGAGCATCGCGTATGATGCTGACGTTGACCCGGTCAGGGGCAATTTCCAATAGCCTACATAGGTCTTCACAAACTTCGTCTGGTGTGGGTCGCTCTGAGGCTAGCGTTTTCGCGAAGTGCTTCTTATCAATTGCAACGCATGGCAATGAAGACCACCGTTCCCCGCAAACACCATGGATCCAAGTCAAATTCTCAATCAGCCACTCTCGGTCCGTTTCGGTCAGGACGCTCATGTTCTTGCTCTCACACGGGTACCCCTTCCATCGCCTTCCTCACCGCCCCCTCCATCTTCCCAAGCATCGCATCCAGCTCCTCCGCCGTCCAGGTAACACGGATGTTGAAGCTGATGAGGCGGCTCATGACGGCGTCGCTCTTCGGGAAGGTCATGGTCTTGAGGTCCTGCGGGAGGCCGAGCTCGTGGGCGACGAGCTTGTAGGGCATGCTGAGGTTCTTCACATGGTCCCACTGCTTGATGTAGTGGAACATGTTGTCGTACCAGTAGCCGTGCGGGATGCCGGCCTCGGCGAAGCCCTTCACCGTGGCGCGGGCCACGGTCTCGCTGGGCAGCAGCAGGTGGAAGAAGGTGGCGCTGTCGCCGGCCTCGTCGGTGTGGCGGCGGAACTGCAGGCCGGGGATCTTGCCCAGGCGCTCCTGGATGATGGCCTTGTGTTTGCGCTGCTGGGCGAGGATATAGGCTAGCTTGCGCGTCTGGGCCAGGCCGATGGCGGCGTTGATCTCGCCGATGCGGAAGTTGGTGCCCATGATCGGGTGCTGCTCCATGCCGCGGTTGTTGCCGATGTGGTCGTGGCCGTGGTCGGCGAATTGCTGGGCGGTGTCCCACAACTGGTGGTCGTCGGTGATGACCACGCCGCCTTCGCCGCAGGTGTTGATCTTGAAGAAGTCGTAGCTGAAGCTGCCCATGCGCCCGAAGGTGCCGAGCATCCTGCCCTTGTAGCTGCCGCCCAGGGCCTGCGCACTGTCCTCGATCAGTTGGATGTTCTTCTCCTTGCACAGGGCCATGATCCCGTCCAGGTCGGCCGCGGCGCCGCACATGTGCACAAGCAGCACGGCCTTGGTCTTCGGGCTGATGACGGCGCGGATGCCTTCGGCGCTCATGCACAGCGTGTCGTCGATCTCGGCGAAAACGGGCAGGGCGCCCGCCAGCAGCACGGCCTCGATGGTGGCGATGTAGGTGAAGGGCGGCACGATGACCTCATCGCCGTAACCCACGCCGCACGCGGCCAACATGGTGTTCACGGCGGTGCTGCCGCTGCTGACGGCCAGCCCGTACTTCGCGCCGCAGAACTTGGCCACCTCGGCCTCGAAGTCCTTGGCCTTCCAGTGGCCCTGACGTTGCGCATCGTGATTGAAGCGGAACAGGACGCCGCTGTTGAGGACATCCATCACTTCGTTCTTCTCTTCTTCACCGAAAAGCTCTGTGCCGGGCATGGGGTCGCTGCGTGTTAAGGATCGCAAAGTTAACCGTCCCATTTCGCCAACCCTGACCGGCATCATCGGCGAGGGGTACTGCTTGACCTAGCTTCGTTCGGAAGCCCTAGCGAACAGGAACAACCACGGCCTCGGAGGCCGATAAACCATAGAAGGACATGAAACAGTTGGAAGGAAAAGTGGCCCTGGTGACAGGTGCGGGATCGGGGATCGGTGAGGCCATCGCCCTGCTCTTCGCCAAGGAGGGTGCGAAGGTGACCCTCGCGGACGTCGATGTGGCCGGCGCCGAGCGGGTGGCCGCGGCGGTGAAACAGCATGGCGGCGAGGCGCTGGTGGTGCGCAATGATGTCAGCTCCGCCCCGGAGTGCGAGGCGGCGGTCGCGGCCACGGTGAAGGCCTTCGGGCGTCTGGACATCTCCGTGAACAACGCGGGTGTCGGAGGGCCGGCGATGCTCACCGGCGACTATCCGCTGGACGGCTGGGAGAAGGTGATCGGGATCAACCTGAACGGCGTGTTCTACGGCATGCGCTACCAGATCCCGGCCATGCTGAAGAGCGGCGGTGGCAGCATCATCAACATCGCCTCGATCCTGGGCCAGGTGGGCTTTGCCACGGCCAGCGCCTACGTGGCCGCCAAGCACGGTGTGGTGGGCCTGAGCAAGAACGCCGCAATGGAATATGCCACCCAAGGCATCCGTGTGAACAGCGTGGGACCCGGCTTCATCCGCACGCCACTGCTGGAGAAGAACCTTTCGGAGGAGCAACTCGCGGGCATCGCGGCCCTGCACCCGATCGGTCGTCTGGGAACAGCCAATGAGGTCGCCGAACTGGTGCTTTGGCTGGCCACGGGCAAGAGCAGCTTCGTCACCGGCGCCTATTACGCCGTGGATGGTGGGTACCTGAGCAGATAGTCATACGGCTGTCAGGAAAACGGGTCCGGGGCGACCACGGGAACGATGCGGCGATCGGCCGCGTTAATTTCCCGCTATGTCCCGCATCCTACCCCTGATCCTGGTCGCGTCACTTTCATTCCTGCCGCGTTCGGCACAGGCCCAAGGCTGCAGCGATGCGGGCGTCTGCACGGCCGGCCCGATCGGTGAATTACCCACCGATGGCGACAGCCTCTCCGTTTCAGCGGAGCGCCGACACTTCTCACGGATCACCATGAGCT
>JBIIYD010000342.1:0-2876 GCA_044347005.1 Flavobacteriales bacterium
AGGCTTTTCCGATCTTCAATGGGACGACCAACACCTGCCAAGGTGCATTGCTCGATTCGGGAGGCCAAGGTGCGACCGGCTATTCGAACAATGAGAACATCACCTATACGGTATGTCCTGACACTCCCGGCGGAGCCATCTCGCTCAATTTCGCGACGTTCAACCTCAGTACGGCAGGAACGGCCCCGGTGGACAACATGACGATCTACGACGGAAGCAGCACGGCCGCTCCGCAGATCGGGAACTGGACCGGTACCGGGTTACAGGGCCAGGTCATTTCAGCGTCAGGGTCCAATCCTACCGGGTGTTTGACGATCGTATTCCGCTCGAACAACACGGGGCTGGGTGTTTTTGCGGCCACCATCACCTGCTACCAGCCCTGTGCCAGGCCCACTGCGGTAGCAACCCATGGAAGCGCAGGAGCCCAGCGGATCTGCCCAGGAGAAAGTGTTACGTTCAACAGCAGCGGGTCCTTTGCCGCCCCTGGGTTTTCCATTGCGAGCAGGCGCTGGGATTTCGGGGATGGCACCGTGCTCAATAATGCCCCAGCGATTGTGTCCCACACATACAGCCAACCGGGGGGCTATATGGCCGAGTTGTCACTGGTCGACAACAACGGCTGCGCCAGCACCAACCAAGTGAACCTGTTGGTCCTGGTCGGCACCAGACCACGATTCACCGGCACATCAGGGCAGCTTACAGGTTGTGTAGGTGAAACGCTCTGCCTGAACGGAAGTGTGACCGGTACGACCTGGACCGAAGAACCACAGACCAGCGTAGGCAGCGGAGTCTTCCTGCCCGACCAGGTGGGAGCCTGTTTCAATTCCACCATCACATTCGATGAATTCCCCCCCGGAGCGACCCTTACCAATGTGAATGGGATCCTGAGCATTTGTATGGAGCTGGAGCACTCGTACATGGGTGATATGGTGATCAGCATCATCAGCCCGACAGGCCAGACAGTGGTGATGCACCAGCAAGGTGGAGCCGGGACCTACCTGGGTGTGCCGGTCGACGATGACTTTTCGCCGAATGCCCAAGGCACCTGCTACAACTACTGCTGGAGCCCGAGCGCAACGAACGGCACCTGGGTGGACAATTCAGGCGGAACACTCCCTCCCGGAACCTACGAAAGCCTCAACCCCTTGACGGGACTATTAGGCTCCCAATTGAACGGTACGTGGACCATCCAAGTGTGTGATTTCTGGGCTTCGGACAATGGTTTCGTGTGCAACTGGACGATGGATTTCAATCCGGCCCTGTACGATGACCTGATCGATTTCACCCCTTCTTATGGTGCCGCTTGCGACAGCTCGTCCTGGTCCGGTGCGAACATCAGTTCGACCAGCGCCAACTGTAACCAGGTTTGCGTTACGCCTCCCGGCTCGGGTGCGTTCCCTTATACCTACACGGTAACCGACAACTTCGGGTGCTCCTACGACACGACCTTGACGGTCAACATCATTCCCCCATTGGTGGTCAATGCGGGAGTGGATGCCACCACGTGCGGCACCCCGGTGCAACTGGGCGCTTCCGTTGTATCGGGTGGATTCCCGGTCGGCTGCTCCTATACGCTTCAGCTGATCGATTCCTACGGTGACGGATGGGACGGCGCAACACTCACCTTTCGGGTCAATGGTGTGGCCACGACCTATACTTTCAACACCGGTTCAGGCCTCACGGTGACCATTCCCGTGAATCCGGGGGACGCGCTCCAGATCAATTACGCTGGATCGCTCTTCTTCAATGGTGAGCATAGCTACCAACTGCTCAACTCGGCGGGAGCCATCGTCTACGCTGCGGGCCCTGGTCCTCCCAGTGGTTTGGCATGGACTGGAACTGCACAATGTCCGAACACCGGGTTCGTCTACTCATGGACACCAACTACCGGCTTGTCCAACCCGAACATTGCCAACCCGGTCGCCACGGTCGGGTCCACCACTTCCTATTGCGTAACGGTATACCAGAATGGGCATCCGCTGTGCACGGCATCGGATTGCATGACGATCACCGTGGACCAGGGAGTAGAGCCTGGCACGAATGGCGCCGTTGTGTTGTGCTCCAACAGCTCCTCCGTGGATCTCTTTTCCCTATTGGGTGGTTCGCCAGCCACGGGTGGTACATGGACCGCTCCTGGCGGCGCTTCACATTCCAACACTTTCGTCCCCGGAACCAGTGTTCCCGGTGTATACACATATACCGTCACCGGTGCCGGGGCATGTGGTAGTACATCCGCAAGTTCCACGGTAACGGTAACTGTGAATCCGTTGCCGAACCCTGGAGCGAACAACAGTGTAACGGTATGCAGCACCGATGGCCCACAAGCCTTGTTCGGCGCGCTCGGCGCCAATGCTGACCCGGGAGGAATATGGACAGGCCCGGGTGGAGTTCCCTTCAGCGGGAATTTCGACCCCGCTTCCGGAACAGCTGGTGTTTACACCTACACGGTGGCTGGAACAGCACCGTGCCCAAGTCAGAGCGCTACTGTAACCGTGGCCGTCAACGTGCCACCGGTGTCGGGTACAAATGGCACCGTCACTCTTTGCAGCACCGATGCACCTGCTGACCTTTTCGCGGTGCTCGGTGGCTCGCCACAAGCTGGTGGATCTTGGACAGCGCCCGGTGGTGGCGCTTTCGGGGGAACCTTCAACCCCGCCTCCGGAACAGCTGGTGTCTATACCTACACGGTGGCAGGTACGGCGCCATGCCCAAGCGAGAGCGCTACGGTAACGGTCGCTGTTAACGTGCCGCCAGTGCCGGGTACCGATGGTACGACCACCTTGTGTTCTACGGGTGCGGTCACCGATCTCTTCACCTTGCTCGGTGGTGCACCGCAAGCCGGTGGATCTTGGACAGCACCCGGTGGTGGGGCCTTC